>CALGUV010000103.1 GCA_937920245.1 uncultured Microbacteriaceae bacterium | reverse complement strand
CTAGACCCACAAGGAACCAGAGAGGTTAGAAACCTTATTCGCTCCCTGGCCGCCGAAGGCATCACGATATTTGTCTCGAGCCATCTTTTGAGTGAGATCGAACAACTTTGCAGCCATTTGGCCGTTATGACTGCCGGCAAGATTGTCGCGCAGGGCAGCTTGGCGGAACTGAGAAATGAGTCCCAAACCAGACTGGTCCTAAAGGCCGATCGTATTGACGAGCTGGTTGATCTTCTAAAAACGCAAGGGCTAACAAAACTCTCCCTAAAGCCGGATCGAGTGGTGGCGCCAGTTCCAAGTGACTTTGATGTTGCAAGCTTGAACCAGCTACTGGTCAAGAAGAAATTTATGGTCAGTGAGATCCGTCTCGAGCAACCAAGTTTGGAAGAATACTTTGTCAACCTAACCGGAGAGGGGTTTGAAGTTGTTCGCTAAATCCCTAAGTCTTTCTTTGATGCGCTCAGAGCTAAGAGTCATGTTCACCCGGCGCCGGACCTGGGCGATGCTTGCAGCAATTGCACTGATACCGATTCTGTTGGCCGTAGCGGTTGCACTAACAACTGATCAGCTTGCTCCCGGCGAAGGTCCGCCTTTTCTTGATCGAGTGACCCAAAACGGTCTCTTCACTGGCTTCACCGCGACCCTGTTGGCACTCCCGCTATTTTTGCCACTAACCATGGCCGTTGTTGCCGGAGACACTATTGCCGGAGAGGCGAGCCTGGGCACACTCAGATACCTTCTGATTGCTCCGGTGGGTCGTTTGAGGCTCCTTGTAGTCAAGTACCTAGGAACAATCGTCTTCGCACTTGCTGGAACATTCACGCTGATGCTAGCCGGAGGGATTATTGGAGCGATTTTGTTCCCAATTGGGCCCGTAACGTTGTTGTCAGGCGATCAAATTTCCCTGGCAGAATCAATCGGTCGCATGGCACTTGTCGCCATCTACACGGCGATCTCCATGAGCGGTCTACTGGCAATTGGGTTATTTGTTTCGACTCTGACCACGGTCCCCGTCGGGGCAATGGCTGCAACGGTTGTGCTAGCTGGCGTAAGCCAGATTCTTGATAACTTGCCACAGCTTTCTTGGCTCCACGAATGGCTCTTTACCCACTACTGGTTGAGCTTCGCTGATCTACTAAGACAACCGATTGAGCTTGGTTCACTCGCTAGCAATTCGCTGCTGCAACTTGGATACATCGCTGTCTTTGGAGCTTTGGCCTATTCAAGGTTCACGACTAAAGACATCTTGAGCTAATCGGCTGTTACACTTGCAAGCTGCAGGGGCCTCTAGCTCAGTTGGTTAGAGCAACGGACTTTTAATCCGTGGGTCGTCGGTTCGAATCCGACGGGGCCTACCAGACTTGGTGAATTCTCAGTGCCGTATGCCCGACATGGGCACTAAGAAACTAAGAGCGGCTCTATTCGGAGCGCTTTTTGCTTTCTGATTTGGACTGCTTTTCCAGTCTTTTTTCCTTCAAGTTTTTTGCAGGGGCCTTCTTGATGTTCTTTTGAGGCTTTTGCGCTTTTTGTGCCATTGTCATTCTCCCTTAATTACTTGAGCTTCTATTCACGGGGGTTATCGGCTTATCGATAACAACCCTCATGAGCAAACTTAGCTTTGAAAACTCAAATTAGTCTCTCAGCCAGCTGATTCTCATTAAGTCCTTGAGGACTTGTGCAGGCGGCTGCGTGAAGTAGCTGCCGGTGCTGCCATGAGCTGCCCTTCCTAGGTGCCCTCTCCAACCAATTCGAGGTTACTGGCACCCTGGACTCGCCAACCATCCATCGTTTCAATCATCAGATACCTGAGGCCATAAACGTCATTTCCTGCTTGAAGAAACCGAACATCAATGAGCGCGAGTCCGGAGCCTAAATCAACCAGACAGTCACTGAAAATAAGCTCTGAAGACTCGATTAGCGGGCCATAACTCCCAGCAATAATTCCCACGAAGCCCTCAAGTGTCACGTTCGACCGGAATGATGGTGAGGCAAACGAGTAGGCAAGCTCGAAGTCGTCACTTGAAAAGGCCGAGGTCTGAGCGTTGACAGTGGACTCGATGCCCCCCTGGAGGCTGGCATCGCACTCAATGGGACCGCCCTCAATCGTTGGAGCTTCGCTCTGAGTTGATTCGGGTTGGGCCTCCGCATTGGGTGTTTCAGACTCCGAAACGATTCTTGCTTGGGGTTGCACGCAGCCGACAAGCAGTAAAAGGACGGGAATCGCGTATAGCAGCTGGCGAGCAATCTTCATCTGAAGGTCAACTTTGGCGCTTAGAACGAAATTCCCTGCGCTTCAAAGACAGCCATTAGCTGACTGATTAGCGGGGAGGTCCGCAGGGCCCGGATTGCCAGCATTGGCTGACAAAAAATAATATGCCTAGGGCCGGGGTTGGATCAATGAGAACTAGCTTGTAGCAAGCCGTGCGTCAGCCTTTTTCTGATGCAACCACTGCAACAAAATAGCAGCCGACAACCACAACACCTGCATGACTGCTATGACGCGCTCGGATAGGCCAACAATCGGCTGTCCGGGTTCCAGCCATGTAAGCAGGAACCATAAAGTGGTGATGCCCATAACTAGAGTCGCTGGAATCGCACCAACGGGTCTGATGCTCCAGTGGTATCGCTTGTCAAAACGCATTGCCAAAAGTGGCCAAGCCGAAAATAAAACAAAGGCAAAAGTTGCAAACAGCACGTGCAAATAAGAGGAGCTGTCTTGGGAAGGGGTTGAGAAGAATGTGTAACCGAAGCCGGCAAATCCGGCAGCGGCAAGAGCGAGTCGACCGGGCAAAGAAAAAGCTTTCGCGTGCCACGCCCCGACGAGCGTCAGCATCGAACCAAACAGAAAGAAACTCGACTGAATAATCTGCACGGGAGAATCATCCGCTGCAAGATCACTTATTGTCTTGGCGATCGGGTCATAGCCTGGCACCAGTGAGCCTGAAATGGTCCAGCCCAGTACGTTTTGAATTGGCCCAAGTGTCGCGGCCACCAAAGCCCAAATGCCGATTCGCCTCAATGTTTAGCTCCTTTTTTATCTGACAATGTTCTTATTTGACGTTGTTTGGTCCGACAATGCTGCCTAGTCTGTCGGCTTTAGCGCTGTTCCACCTAATGAGAAGGCCAAGCCAATCGAGTCTCCATGTCTAACCAAAAGATCTGTCACTGCCTCCGGAGCAAAGACCCAGTCGGTTGTTCCTGATGCTCGAAGATAAAATCCCCAGTAGGCAAATGCTGCCGGTAGCTCCTGGCAAGTTTCCACGTATGGCTCACCACCTGAAATCACAATCTGCTGGTTCTTACCTGGAACACCGTTCACGCGGCAAAGAACCATGTCGCCATAAGCCTTGGTTCCCTCCGTGGAAACGCCTGCCGCGGACAAGACTTCCTTGGCCGTGGCCGCATCCCCACCGATTAGAACGCAGCTAGAAACATCTTGGCCAAGGCCAGCGAAATTCACCGTCACCCGCACGCCATCGCAACTGCCATCTGCCGCAAATTCCGATGCCGATGCCGATGCACAGCCAGTCAAGACCAAAGCCGCTATCACCATCAGTGAAACTGATTTGAACATAAAATCCCCTTCAGGATCTCTCGAAGACAGAGCTACAAGGCCCAAGTTTAGGCTCCAGTAAGAAATTCATATGGTTCATCGAAATACAGCGAGCCGCATTGGTGTTAGCTTTCCCTATGGATCTTTCAGGAAAAACTATATTGGTGACCGGTGCCTCAGGCGCACTTGGTTCAGAACTAACAAACGTGCTTTCATCAAAGGGAGCAAAGGTGCTTGGCACTGCAACTAACAACGAGTCTGCTGGCGCTATCCCTGCCAAGGCTGAAGTGAGATTGCTGCTTGATTATCAGGAGCCAGACTCAATTCAAACTTTGACCGATTACCTGGTTGCTGCCAGCCAAGTTGACGGCATCATCAACGCCAGTGGAGTAGTTGCTTTTGGTCCGGTCAGTGAACTGACCGTTGAGACCAGCAAGCGACTAACGGCTGTGAACTCCCAAGGGCCTATTCAGCTAATCTCCCAGCTGTTTGGAAAGCTTAAAGAATCCTCGGAGGCCGGCAACGAACCTTTCGTCCTGAACATCACCGGAGTGGTTGCAGAGACCCCGATGATGGGTATGGCGGCTTACTGCGGCTCAAAGACCGCGGTTCACGGGTTCTTAACCGCACTAGGTAAAGAATGGCGTCGCGAAGGAATCAGAGTAATTTCTGCAAGGCCTGGTCACACCGAAACTGGTTTAGCCTCCCGAGCAATTGCTGGACAGGCTCCGAACTTCCCGGCTGGCATGACCACTGAACACGTGGTTGCCAGGTTGATAACCGCCCTAGAAGCTGATGAGAAAGACCTAGCCTCTAGCGACTTCTAATTTCATAGCTGTAGCTTTTGGATTCTCCAGGCAGAATTTGAGCGGTTGCTATGTCAGTTGCGAACACGTTCGTTAGATGGGACATCGGCTCAATGGCAAGCGCAGACCCTTGAGCAAATACCCGTACCGGCGGCCGATAGAGCATGAAGTAGTTGATATTTTCTAGACCGCGAATCTC
>CALGUV010000102.1 GCA_937920245.1 uncultured Microbacteriaceae bacterium | reverse complement strand
GGGTGAAGTCGTAACAAGGTAGCCGTACTGGAAGGTGCGGCTGGATCACCTCCTTAAAAGGAATATAAGAAAAAAATACAATTTCGTATTTTTAAGTTCATATCATCTGTTATCCCTATTTAATAGGGATACAGGCCTATTGGTAGGCCTGGGCTATGAGCCCACTTTTTCGCTTTTTTTTGAAAAAATAATGGGCTATTAGCTCAGTTGGTTAGAGCGCACGCCTGATAAGCGTGAGGTCACAAGTTCAAATCTTGTATAGCCCACCATAGATTTCAATAATCTATCAAGAAGTTGTAAAAAGTGGGTTATCTCCTTAATTGGGGGTATAGCTCAGTTGGTAGAGCGCTGCCCTTGCAAGGCAGAAGTCAGCGGTTCGAATCCGCTTATCTCCACCATATTAACTTGATATGGTAGAAACAAATTGGTCAAATGACTTAAAGCATAGGGTGGATACCTAGGCACCTAAAGACGATGAAGGGCGTGGAACCGACGATACGCTTCGGGGAGCTGGAAACGAGCTTTGATCCGAAGATTCCCGAATGGGGCAACCCTATAAACTACCCGCTGAATTCATAGGCGGGAAAGAGGCAACTCAGTGAACTGAAACATCTTAGTAGCTGAAGGAAGAGAAAGCAAACGCGATTCCCGGAGTAGTGGCGAGCGAAATGGGAACAGCCTAAACCAATATTTTATATTGGGGTCGTGGGAAAACATGATTTTTAAAATTAAGAAAAATTTAAACGAAACAGCTGAATCCTGTACCAGAGAAGGTAAAAGTCCTGTAGTTGAAAAATTTTAATTAATTTTTAACAACTAAGTTAGTTATGTTTATCCCGAGTAGCATGGGACACGAGAAATCCCGTGTGAATCAGCGAGGACCACCTCGTAAGGCTAAATACTCTTAGGTGACCGATAGTGAAGTAGTACCGTGAGGGAAAGGTGAAAAGAACCCCTGTAGGGGAGTGAAATAGAACATGAAACCCTATGCTGACAAGCAGTGGGAGGTACTTAAGTACTGACCGCGTACCTGTTGAAGAATGGGCCGGCGACTTAGAATGCGTGGCAAGGTTAAGGACAAGAATCCGGAGCCAGAGCGAAAGCAAGTCTGAATAGGGCGAGTTAAGTCACGTATTCTAGACCCGAACCCGGGTGATCTAACCATGACCAGGATGAAGCTTGGGTAATACCACGTGAAGGTCCGAACCCACTGATGTTGAAAAATCAGGGGATGAGTTGTGGTTAGGGGTGAAATACCAATCGAACTCGGAGCTAGCTGGTTCTCCTCGAAATGCGTTGAGGCGCAGCGGTTAGCGAGGCTATCTAGGGGTAAAGCACTGTTTCGGTGCGGGCGGCGAAAGCTGTACCAAATCGTGGCAAACTCTGAATACTAGATACGCTATTTTCTAGCCAGTGAGACAGTGGGGGATAAGCTTCATTGTCAAGAGGGAAACAGCCCAGATCACTAGCTAAGGCCCCAAAATGATTGTTAAGTGGCAAAGGAGGTGAGATTGTCAAGACAGCCAGAAGGTTTGCTTAGAAGCAGCCATCCTTTAAAGAGTGCGTAATAGCTCACTGGTTAAACGATCTTGCGCCGAAAATGTCCGGGACTAAATGATCTGCCGAAGCTGTGGGATATTAATTATAATATCGGTAGAGGAGCGTTCTGCTCTAGGGTGAAGCAAATATGTAAGTATTTGTGGACGAAGCAGAAGTGAGAATGTCGGCTTGAGTAACGCAAACATTGGTGAGAATCCAATGCCCCGAAAACCTAAGGATTCCTCCACTAGGTTCGTCCTTGGAGGGTGAGTCAGGACCTAAGGCGAGGCTGAAAAGCGTAGTCGATGGCAAACAGGTTAATATTCCTGTACTATTTTATATTTGGTACCGAGGGACGGAGAAGGTAGAGATTTGCTGTTATTGGATTTCAGTACAAGTCTTCGAGGTGTTGAGAAATAGAAGAAAAACTATTTTGAGCTAAGAAACGATGTGTATCTGCTCTCGAAGCAGGTATTTATTATCTATCATACTTCCAAGAAAAGCTCGAACTACTGTTAAATATAAAATACCTGTACCGTAAACCGACACAGGTAGGTTAGTAGAGTATACTAAGGGGCGCGAGATAACTCTCTCTAAGGAACTCGGCAAAATGACCCCGTAACTTCGGGAGAAGGGGTGCCCACTCTAAAGGTGGGCCGCAGTGACCAGGCCCTGGCGACTGTTTATCAAAAACATAGGTCTCCGCAAAGTCGTAAGACAACATATGGGGGCTGACGCCTGCCCAGTGCCGGAAGGTTAAGGAAGTAGGTTAGGATTTATCCGAAGCTCACGACTGAAGCCCCGGTGAACGGCGGCCGTAACTATAACGGTCCTAAGGTAGCGA
>CALGUV010000101.1 GCA_937920245.1 uncultured Microbacteriaceae bacterium | reverse complement strand
CTGCTCAGCTGCATCCGGGGTTGGTGTGTTGCTCAAAGTGAAGGCCTGAAGTCCAACACCAATTTTTAGCCCACCAAGATCAGTCAAGTTATTTGGCGTTTCCCCGACAATGGGTTCATCCGCCCGGTTCGCCGCATCAACAAGAACCACTGCCCCGATCCCGCCGATAATTCCTAGAGCGACCAGAACGACCGAGACCTGCAACAACAAACGGTTGCGCTTTTCCTTCTTAGCGCTCTCCTTTCGAAGCTCGCGAGCTTTGTCTCTGGCTGCTTCGCGTTGCTCTGAACGGGTTGGCTTTTCGTTGGGGGTCATCTTTGTCCTTCGTCATTAACTTTATTGCGATGCTGAACAAGTCTAATTCCAGTGGCATACTTATGTTGTTCGCTTCGGCAAACATCCATCACTACGGATCGTCCGGCACGTACCTGCCGGTGAAGGAGTAAATCATGGCAACAGTGTCATTTAAGAATGCAACAAGAATCTACCCGGGCGGAACTAAGCCAGCGGTGGACAAACTAAACCTCGAGGTTAAAGACGGTGAACTTTTGGTTCTCGTTGGACCTTCGGGTTGCGGTAAGTCAACATCATTGCGAATGCTTGCCGGGCTTGAAGAAGTCAACGAAGGCGGAATCTACATCGGAGACAGAGAAGTCACCGATGTTCCACCAAAAGACCGAGACATTGCAATGGTGTTTCAGAACTACGCCCTTTATCCACACATGACCGTCGCGGAGAACATGGGCTTTGCCCTAAAAATCGCTGGCGTGAACAAGGATGAGCGTGCAGAGCGAGTTCTACAGGCCGCCAAGCTTTTGGACTTGGAGCCATACCTAAACCGCAAGCCAAAGGCTCTCTCCGGAGGTCAGCGCCAGAGGGTTGCCATGGGTCGAGCCATTGTTAGACAGCCACAGGTTTTCCTAATGGATGAGCCGCTTTCCAACCTAGATGCCAAACTTCGTGTCCAGACCAGAACTCAGATTGCCTCTCTGCAGCGCCGTCTTGGTGTAACAACGGTTTATGTAACACACGACCAGGTTGAAGCTATGACCATGGGTGACCGGGTTGCAGTTTTGAAAGACGGCCTACTTCAGCAGGTTGATACCCCAAGGAATCTTTACGACCGACCACAGAATGTCTTTGTGGCTGGCTTCATCGGCTCCCCCGCAATGAATCTCGTTCAGCTACCGATAATTGACGGCGGCGTTCAGTTCGGAGATGCAGTGCTTCCAATTGCCCGCGAGATCCTCGCGAAGGCAACTGGTAGTCGAGTAACCGTTGGTGTCAGACCTGAAAAGCTGTCTGTCGCTCCAAATGGTCTCATTGTTGATGTTGACGTTATCGAAGAACTTGGAAGCGACGGCTACCTCTATGGCCGCGTTCAGCTAGACGGCGCAGAGCAGAACATCGTTGTTCGAGTGCACCCAATCGATCACCCAATGGCCGGAGATAAAATCCACCTGCAGGCCGATCCAGAAGCAGTGCACGTATTTGACGCCGAGTCGGGCGAGCGCCTTAACTAGGCTTCAATGCCATCCTCGATAAGCATTACGGCTGCCGCGGCAGAACCAGAGTTACTGGATCTGCCGTGGCATTTACCGTTGGAGGATTGGCCTAAAGAAAACATCGCTGCATTACCAAAGGGGCTGTCGCGCCACACGGTTAGATTTGCCCACCTAAACGATCACGTCATAGCCATAAAGGAAACCCTTTTTGATCTAGCAAAGCGCGAGTACGAGATGCTTCGTAAGTTAGAAAAACTCGACATCCCTTGCGTTGAGGCTTTTGCAATAATCCAAGAGCGCGAGGATCTCGATGGCAAACCGCTGCCGGCGGTACTAATAACCCGGCACCTAAAATTCTCTCTGCCCTACCGTGCGATGTGGTCTCAAGGACTAAGGGAGCAAACCGCCAACCGACTAGTCGACGCTCTAGCGCTACTACTGGTGCGGCTGCACCTCGCTGGATTTTTCTGGGGGGACGTCTCACTATCAAACACTTTATTCCGAAGAGACGCGGGGCAATTTGCCGCCTATTTGGTTGATGCAGAGACCGGACATCTGTATGACTCCAAGCTCTCCAACGGTCAGCGTGAAAATGATCTAGAGATCGGGCGTGTGAACATTGCCGGTGAGCTAATGGATCTAATTGCTTCCGGAAAAGCCACTGACTTAGACCCGGGGACTGTCAGCCAGCGAATCGTGGATAAATACCGCGAACTCTGGAAAGAGCTCACCGAAACTGAAACTTTCGACGACAGTGAGCGCTGGAAGATCGCTCAAAGAATTCAAAGGCTCAATGACCTTGGGTTCGATATTCAAGAGCTATCGATGGCCAAAGATCAAGATAAAAGAACGGTAAGAATTCAGCCAAAAGTGGTGGACGCGGGACATCACGCCAGACGGCTTTTGCTAGTCACCGGTCTTGACGTCGAAGAAAATCAAGCCAGGCGCCTGTTGAACGACATTGACCAGTACTCGCTAGCCAATGCTCACCTTGGCTTCGACGAAGAAGTTTTGGCCCACAAGTGGCTCAGCGAGGTGTTCGAGCCAGTGGTTGGGGCGATACCAAACGAACTCCTCGGCAAGCTTGAACCAGCTGAGTTGTTCCACGAAGTACTGAGGCACCGACTGAAACTGTCCGAAGTTCAAGGAAGTGACATTGCCCTGGTTGATGCCGTTCGAAGCTACATTTCGGATGTCCTGGCCGAACGGCGCGATGAGTCCGCGTTACTATCGGGAAGCCCAGTTACCGACACAATAAGCCTTGCTGAGTCGATTCCAACCGGGCTAATAGTTGTGAGCGATGATGAAACTGGCGACTGGCGAGATAAGGTTTAGGCCCTCAGCGCTGCTATTTGATAGAGGGCTACGCTTGCCGCAATTCCAGCATTTAGAGATTCTGTAACCTCGGAAATTGGTATCGAGATAACTTGATCGCAGTTTTCTTGCACTAGACGCGACAGTCCCTTACCTTCTGAGCCGACGACAACTAGAAGTGGCTTGTCGAAGAGCTGAAAATTCGGTAGCGAAACGTCTCCGTCGCCATCTAGGCCGACCACGAACACGCCTCGACGCTTGTATTCCTTGATTGTCTGGTTGAGGTTTGCTGCCAGGGCTACCGGCATTCTGGCTGCTGCTCCAGCACTAGTCTTCCAAGCTGCTGCAGTCACGCCGACGCTTCTGCGCTGCGGCAAAATGATTCCGTTGCCGCCAAATGCCGCAACCGATCGGATTATCGCACCCAAGTTTCTAGGGTCAGTTATCCCGTCTAGTGCCACCAAGAGCGGCAGGGATGACTGAGACAATGCACGGTCCAAGAGTTCGTTCGGATCTTTGTAGTTGTAGGGAGGAACCTGAAGAGCAATGCCCTGGTGGACGCTGTCCCCACCGGTCATCCGATCAATCTCCACTCGAGTGACTTCGTTGATGACAATTCCGCGCTTATTTGCGATGGTCATTGATTCCCGCACTCGGTCGTCGACCTCGATGCGCTGGGCAATGAACAAGGCAGTGGCAGGAACGCTCGCCTTCAGCGCTTCAACCACCGAGTTTCTGCCGGATAAAACCTCGGTGGCGTTAGCCTTCGATGCTTTACCGGTCTTAGACGCCACGAACTGACCCTTTTTAGGGGTTTGACGAATTTCGGTCGTGGCCTTTGGCGAACGATAAGTCTTGTGATATTTACGATCTTCAGCCTTGGGCGTTGGGCCCTTGCCTTCTAGAGACTTTCGCCCGTGCCCACCAGTTCCCTTGAGTGGACCTTTTTTAGACTTACTAGCTCCGGGTCTTCCAATTTTTGCCATTAGTTCAAACTCCAATGTGTTCCAGATGTCGAGTCAGATAGCTCGATACCAATTTCTATTAGCTGGTCGCGTATCTGATCAGCGCGCTGATAGTTCTTGTCTTCTCTAGCTTTATTTCTCTCAGCGATCAAAGTTTGGATCAATTGATCCAGCGCTCGATGCTCTTGATTGGTCCGGTTTGATGAGTCCAAAGAAAGACCTAGAACCTCGAGCATACCGACTACCTCGCTCCAGCGCTGATGCGCTTGGCTTAATCGCTGCTCATCTAGGTCAGTATTACCGGCAGTTGCGCTTTCGTGGATCACAGCAAGTGCTCCCGGGATATTCAAATCATCGTTCATCTGCAGAGTGAACTCATCGGGCAACTCAACTGCTGCGAACTCACTAAACCTAGATTCCTTGAGCTCTCTGGCGGCTCTGGCAACAAAGCCGTGAAGCCTTGATAGTGCGGCGGCGGCTTCTACGGTTGCTTCGGGCTGGTAGTCCAGTATTGAGCGATAATGAGCGCTAGCTAGGTAGTAGCGGACAGCTTTGTCGTTGACCTTGTCGAATAAATCCGAAGACAGCACTGAATTCCCGAGTGACTTGGACATCTTCTGACCCTGAACGCTAACCAGCCCGTTATGGACCCAGTAGTTGGCGAAGCTGTGTCCGGCTGCAGTGGACTGCGCAAGCTCATTTTCATGGTGAGGGAAGCGAAGATCTAGGCCACCCCCGTGAATGTCGAAGCTTTCCCCTAAATAGTGCGCAGCCATGGCTGAGCACTCAATGTGCCAACCTGGGCGGCCGCTTCCAAATGGAGAGGGCCAGCTGGCAGACTCGGGTTCCGTGAACTTGGCCGCTTTCCAAAGAGCGAAATCCTGAGGATTTATCTTCGCCGGATTTGAGCGTTCACCCTCCATGTCATCAAGTTTCTGGTGCGTAAGTTCGCCGTAATTTGACCATTTTGCGGTGTTGAAATACATGTCTCCTGAGCCATCGAGGCCGCCGTAGGCGTATCCAAGCTCAACAAGCTTTTCGATGAGGGTAATCATCTGTGGAATGTGCCCGGTGGCTCTTGGTTCATGGGATGGAAGCCCAATCGCGAGCCGACGATAATCAGCCGCAAATAATTGCTCGTTTTTGTATGCAAGCTCCCACCAGGTAACGGACTGCTCATCGGCTTTTTCCAAAACCTTGTCATCAATGTCCGTGACATTTCTGACTAGTTGCACCTCAAGTCCCAGATGAGTAAACCATCTTGCCATTAGGTCATAAACAAGCGCGGACCTTAGGTGGCCAATGTGAGGTGCGGACTGAACAGTCGGACCGCAAACATACATAGAAACACGCCCTGCAACCAGGGGCTTGAAGTCCCTGAGTTCACCAGCCTTTGTGTCATACAGCTTCATGTTCAAAAGCCTATCCACGCATTCTCACCAGAGAGGTTGCCACAGCGGCTATTCCCCTTGAGTCGGCCAAGAAGCCGAGTCCGTCAGTAGTAGTCGCCAAGACTGAGACGGGAGCCCCAATTATTTGACTCAAGTGTTGCTCAATCTCAAGTCGCCTCGGACCGATTTTTGGTTCATCCGCGACCACCTGGACCGAAACATTGGCCGGTTCAAAACCAGCGTCGGAAAGCAATCCAAGGGCTTCTCGCAAGAAAAGCTCACCGCTAGCACCCTGATACTCCGGCCTGTCAGTTCCAAAATTGGAGCCGATGTCCCCCAGGCTGGCTGCAGCAAGAAGGGCGTCTACGATCGCGTGGGCAACTGCATCCCCATCGCTGTGTCCAGAAAGCAATGGATACGCAGGCCACTCCAAGCAGCCCAGCATTAGTGTCCCCGCATCACTGAACTGATGAGCATCAACGCCAATTCCAGAGCGAACATCGGCAAAGATTGCGCGTGCCCGCTCGAGATCTGAGGGGGTAGTGACTTTAAAACCGTGCTCGTGACCATCGACAGTCGCGGTGGGCACTCCGATTGACTCTAGAAGTCCTGCTTCATCCGTAAAGTCTGAAGTCGCTCTTGCCAAGCCGTCTCTGAGAGTCGAAACCCGAAATCCCTGAGGCGTTTGCACAAGCCGCAGCTGGTTGCGATCTACTGTCTTATCAACCCAGTGATCATTCACCTGTTTCACGGTGTCCGAAAGCTTAATTGTTGGAACGACGCAATCTGCCCACTCGAGCGCCCCTTTTACTCTGTCAAATACTTCTTTTGGAGTAAAGGCTCGAGCAGCATCGTGCACCAGAACAAAATCCGATGTCACTTCGTTCATGCCAGCAGCGACCGACTTTTGTCTAGTGCTACCGCCAGTTACAACCTTGAAATCTAGGAAGAATTTAGCGGTTAGCCTTTCGAACTCCGCCGTAAGGCCCTCGGGCGCTACCACAATCAACTGGTCTGGCTTGAATTCTGAAATGTGCATCAAGGAAAGCTCTAATAAGGTCTTCCCAGCCACCGACACAACTGCTTTCGGAACTGACGCTCCAAGCCTTGCGCCCTTGCCGGCAGAGACCAACACCACCGCTACGGTCATTTTTTAGCTTGCCAATACCTTGTCAAGCTCGGCAGATGCCTTTTCCTCGTCAACCTTGCGCGCAAGGGCAAGCTCCGAAATAAGAATCTGCCTTGCTTTGGCCAACATGCGCTTCTCTCCAGCACTCAAGCCACGGTCTTGGTCTCGACGCCATAGGTCACGAACTACTTCGGAAACCTTCACAACATCACCAGAGGCTAACTTTTCTAAGTTGGCTTTGTATCGCCTGGACCAGTTGGTTGGCTCCTCAACGAATTCCGCTCTAAGGACATCAAATACTTGCTTGACGCCCTTTTTGTCAATTACGTCTCGGACCCCAACCATTTCCACGTTTGCCGCTGGCACCTGAATAATCAGATCGCCCTGAGCCACTCGAAGCTTTAGATATGTCTGAGATTCACCGCGAACAGTCTTTTTGGAAACTTCTATAATCTCTGCGGCACCGTGGTGAGGGTAAACAACTGTTTCGCCAACTTCAAACTTCATACACTTCTTTCGGCTTCAAAACCCTTATTTTACCACAGTTCCCGCCAATTACCTAGGCTAGACTTTAGGTGTTAGCTATTGCGGAGGACCCTTGCAAATCAAGAAATTAACTGCCCTTTTGGCCACTGCCCTAACCGTTGTGGCACTTTCCGGTTGTTCGCTGAGCAGAAATGTCTCCTCGCTGGATCCCTACTCCCCTAGCGACGGGGTTGTCAGTGACATTGGGAGCTTGAAGGTCAGAAATGTTCTGTTCATTAAATCCGAAGGACCTCAGGCGGTTCTCATCGGCTCTTTTGTGAACAGTTCAGATACTGCCATCAGCGCGAACATTCAGACCGTGGATCAGGATAACAACCGAACGATTTACAAGTTCGAAGTTGGTCCGAAAGCCAAGTACGATTTGGGCTACGGCGGCAATTTGGGAATCTTGCTCGAAATTACCGAGGGGCCGGGCTCGATGCATACTATTTTCGTGAGCGACGGCATGAACCCGATACAGCTGGCTGTTCCAGTTCTCGACGGTTCTCTTGCTGAGTACCGCCCATTTCTTGAGCTTTTGAACTAAAAGACCTAAGCCTCGAACTTATAACCCAGACCTCTGACTGTGGTGAGATGAACGGGCCTGGCCGGATCCTCTTCAATCTTCGATCTAATGCGCTTCACGTGAACATCAAGAGTTTTGGTGTCACCAAAGTAATTTGAGCCCCAAACTCGATCAATAATTTGACCCCGGGTTAGCACTCGGTTCACGTTTTCCATCAGTAGCTCCAGCAGCTCGAATTCCTTAAGCGGCATCTGAATTCGTTCGCCGTTGACTGTCACCGTGTGGCGCTCGAGATCCATTTCAACCGGTCCGGCCTTAATCAAGCTTGAAGAAACGGTGGCGGTTTCGGTTCCTCTTCTAAGAACAGCCTTCATTCTCGCGAGCAGCTCCCTGGAGGAATACGGCTTCGTAACGTAGTCATCAGCACCAATTTCAAGCCCGACCACCTTGTCAATTTCCGAATCCTTTGCGGTAACCATGATTATTGGCACCTGGCTTTCAGCCCGGATTGCCCTGCAAACCTCGTTCCCGTTTACCCCGGGGAGCATAAGATCCAAAAGTACCAAGTCGGCACCCAGGCTAAAGAAGATATCAATGGCACTCCTGCCATCCTCGGCCTCAATGACGTCATATCCTTCCTTTTGCAAAAGATACACAAGTGGTTCCCGAAGGTTTTGCTCGTCCTCAACAACTAAAACTCTGGTCAATTCGTCTCCCTGTTTTGAATTGGCAACCTAAGCGTGAAAGTGCTTCCAACGCCCTCTTTTGAAAACAGCCTGACGTCACCCTTGTGGTTTGATGCCGCATGTTTGACGATTGAAAGTCCCAGGCCTGTGCCACCGGTGTCTCTGGACCGCGATGGGTCGACCCGGTAGAAGCGCTCAAAAATGCGCTCTTGTTCGTCCTCCGAGATGCCGATGCCAGAATCGGTGACCGCGATCTCTGCGACTCCATCTATTTCTTTCAAGCCAATACCGACCTGGGAGCCCTTGTCCGAGTAAGCGATGGCGTTTTCTACCAAGTTTCGAACTGCAGTGGTGAGCATTTCGTAGTCTCCAACCATTCGAGAGCCCTTAGTTGCACTGGTCACTAGCTTCACCCCGCGCTGTTCGGCGAGCACCTGGTTGCGATCTACCGCATCGTTGATTACAAGAGCCAGATCAAGCTCAACTGCGGTGTCAGACAGGTTTGCCCCCTGCACCCTAGAAAGTTGCATTAGCTCCTGAACCAAGCTGCCAAGTCGAGCCGCTTCCTTCTGAAGAGAGGCGGAGAATTTCCTGATGGTATCCGGGTCGTCATGAGCCCCCGCAATCGCTTCGGTTAGCAGGCTTATTGCGCCAATTGGAGTTTTGAGCTCATGGGAAACGTTTGCTACAAAATCTCTTCTGGTTACTTCTAGTCGTTTTGCCTCGGTTCGGTCGTCAACCAACAACATGACGTAATGATCCCCGAACTTCGCGGCACGAGCGTGGACCCAAAGCTGCTCTCGCTGGAGGCCAGCTTCAATCTGAAGCTCCTGTTCAACAGCTCCTGATGTTGACCTGGCGTCTTCTACTAAACCGACTAGAACCGAGTGAATCAGGTGTCTATTTTGAACCAAGCCAAATTGAATCGCTCCAGGGGATGCCCGCAAAACCAAGTTCCGCTCGTCTAAAACTACGCCTGCTGTTGCCAGGACATCGACAACTTGAGCCGCAACAATCTCGAAAGCGTCAACCTGACGCGCGTCGGCCTGATCCGCTTTTCTGTTGCCAAGAATGCCCAAGAACTCTTCCCAATCTTCTGTTTACCAAGTAAACAACTGCCTTTGAATCAAGACTAGGTGTAAATTTGGATTTATAAGCGCTAGTTTTCCGCCGGTTAGTTCGAAGTTAATCTTAAATTTGAATAGCGGTGGGACACTCGGGCATCTTTACGGAAATTAGGAAGCAGTTAGGGAAAAATGCGCGCAGTATTCCAGCAAGAACTAAGTGAAGTACAGACCCGACTGGTCGACCTGGCAACAGACGCCCGCACCATCATGCAAAAGGCCTCTTCGGCATTTCTAACCAGCGATGTGTCGCTAGCTGATGAGGCTCTTGCGTTGACCGACGCCAATGAAGAGCGCGCGCTAGACCTAGATGAGCTTGTAATAAAGATTTTGGCCACTCAATCGCCAGTTGCAAGGGATCTCAGAATTTTGGTTTCAGCACTTCGAATGAGCGCATCGATAGAGCGCATGGGCTCGCTGGCCTCACACATCGCCGCAATTGCCCGTTACCGTTACCCTGGCTCCGCAGTCCCTGATTCTCTTCGTGGAACCTTCGAGGAAATGGCAAGGCTTAATCTAAAGCTTGCAGACAAAGTGATTATCTTGCTTCGGGACACCAATGTTGACTTGGCCCGTGAGATTCAGGCCGAGGACGAGGCGGTTGATCTACTGCACAGAAAAGTCTTCGACATTGTGCTGGGTCCAGATTGGTCCGAAAATGCCATGTTCACGGTTGACGTGACACTAGCCTCGCGCTACTTCGAGAGATTTGCGGACCACGTTGTGGATATTTCTGCCAAGGTAAGCTTCCTTCAAACTGGAGACTGGCAAGAACTTAGCTAGTGCTTTCCCTGCGATGCAACTGCATCAGCTCCGGCTTTGGCCGCGTCAGGATCTAGGTAACGACCACCCGGCTCAACTGGCTGAAGGTTTTCATCAAGCTTGTAGTGAAGCGGAACTCCGGTTGGAATGTTTAGATCGGTAATTTCATCATCGCCGATGCCATCTAAGTGCTTTACCAGCGCTCGAAGAGAATTGCCGTGTGCGGTGACTAACACTGTCTTGTGATCTCTAAGAGACTTAGCGATTTCGCTTTCCCAGTAGGGCAGCATTCGAACTAAAACATCTTTGAGGCACTCGGTGTCGGGTAAATCTTGTCCGAGGTCTTTATAACGCTCATCGTGAGCCTGGGAATATTGAGAATCTTCAGCAATCGCTGGAGGTGGGGAATCAAAGCCTCTTCGCCAGATTTGAAATTGCTCCGGTCCGTACTTTTCCAAGGTTTCTGCCTTATCTAGACCCTGCAAGGCGCCGTAATGCCGCTCGTTCAATCTCCAGGAGCGCAGAGTTTCGATCCAATTGCGGTCCATTTGATCCAGGGCAATGTGAGCGGTGTTTATCGCTCGCTTTAGCACCGAAGTGTAAAGAATGTCGGGCTTGAGTCCAGAAGCCTCGATGAGCTCTCCGGCCCTCTTGGCTTCCTGCCTCCCCTGGTCAGTTAAGTCGACATCAACCCACCCGGTAAAGAGGTTTTTCTGGTTCCATGTCGAATTGCCGTGGCGAAGCAAGATTAGGTCATAAGTCATGAGCAGAAGCTTAGTCAACCTTGGGCAACAGCGACCTGGCCTGGTCTGCCCCTATGCCAGCTGCAACAGCAAGGTCCACGAATAGCGGCCTGATTTCCAGCAATAGTGCGCTCTCCGAGATGGTCAGCGGTGGGTCAAAAACCTTTGGGCTCAAGCTGACTGGAATCTTTCGAAGATACTTTTTGGCTTTTTGAGTGACCGAGAAATCATCGGAAGTTTGCTCAAGTAACTCGGTGGCAATAATTATTTTCCCCACCAGGTCAGCAAGCTGAGGCCGTGGTTTTTCGTCTTTCACCAAAAAATGCACCCGCCGAGTCAGCACCCTAAGGTTTCTGGTTGCCAAGTCCATTCCCTCGGCGACCTGCCACTGCTGGCCAATTTCTTTTGTAGTCCAGCGGTAAAAGGGTGAAATTCTGCTGATCGAAAGAGCACTTTCTAGCGAGCTTTTCCAATTGTCGACCAAGGGCTGAGTCTTACGAATTTCCGTGAGAGCTTGATCGGCCAAATCGGCGTTTGGAGACCTCAGCACTGCAGCAACAGTCGAGAGCGTATTTCTAAAAACCAGAAACAAGGCCTTTGAGTCTTGTTTGGCCAACTTGATGGGGTTGCGTGGCATGAGGGAAACAAATATCAGCGCAATGGCGCCGCCAATCAAACCATCAATCGCTCTTGAGTAAACGCCAGTAACCGGGGTCTGCATTAACTGGACCAGAACTGCCTGAATCGCGACCGTGATTGTAAAGGCCGGGTTAGAAGTAAAGAGTCTTGCAATCACAAGAGCAAGCAGTATTGCAACCGCCAACTGCAGAGCGCCGCTGCCAAAAGTTTGCAAAAGAGTTTCGCTTAGGACCACTCCCGAGAACATGGCTATGGCCGTAAGTAAAACCTGTTTGGGCTTGGTATCGCGACTAAAACCGAGTGAAGAGATCGCAACTGTTACCGCCAGAAGAGGCACTTGATGGCCCAGAACATAGCGGGCGAAAAGGTAGGAGGACAGCGCCGCGAGAACGATTTGACCGATTGTCCAGAACGAATCCCTGACTCTTGCGAAGGAGAACCTAATTACAAATCGGTTCATTTCCGGCCGGTGAGCTTGAAGGCTGCGGGCCTTGGGAGATCCGCCGCCTTTCCGGCGTCGTGAGGGACTAAGACCTCTTGCATGGCAGAGACTCGGAAGCTGCCAGACTCGATAAACAAATCTAGATATGGAGTATTTCGATTCACTAGCGCCAGTGCTAACGACCCAGTTTCGTAGTGGAGGGCACCTGCTACTACTTTGCCAACTTCTTTTTCTTGGTAAAAAACTTTGTCGTCTTTGCTAGCCAAAACATCGCCTTGCTCGAGGTTTAGGATAATCAGCCTTCTCGGCGGATGGCCCAGGTTGTGGACTTTTGCAACGGCCTCTTGGCCTCGGTAGCAGCCCTTGCTCAGGTGGACAGCGGAAGAGAGCCAGTCAAACTCGTGAGGAAGAGAACGATCGTCAACGTCTTTTATCTCCGGTCGACCAACGCTAATGCGAAGAGCCTCGTAGGCCAATAGCCCAGCTGGCAGAAGGTCAGTTGGGGCATCTTTAAGTAAGTACTCTCGGTAGGAAAACTCGGCTCGGTCTGCGGCGTAGCGCACCGAACCGGCTGGCTCGTTGTCAAACTTGTCGATCCAGCACAAGCCCTCTCGAATAAAGAACCCACCAATGACTCTAAGGTCAGCGCGCTCAGTGATCTCAACCTTTGAACGAAAAACCATTTTTCGAAGCCAGGCAATCAAAGACTCCAGGTGGTCGGCGGCTGTGATTATCGAAACGCCAGTTTCAGTGGCAACTATTTTTAGCTGGTGCTCGATTCTTCCCTGAGGTGTCAGCAAGAGTGCCTCAGCGCTCTCGCCCTCCTTAAGGTTGATGATGTTCTGCGAAAGCAGTGAGTGCAGCCAGCTTTTAGCATCCGGACCATTTACCTCAAAAACGCTCTGGTCGGTGCGCTCAACGAAGGCATCTTGGGACAAAAGTTTTCGCTGCTCAAGAAGTGGGTTGCCGTAATGGTCAGTCAACCTGCTTCTCCAATCTCGCCGATGCGTGGGACCTCAAGGGGCTGCCAATGGCCGCCATGTCCCAAGCCCAAAGTAGGGCACCTTCTACTAGACCGAACATGCGCTGGCCTGCTGTGTATTCCTTGGAATTAGGTGACCGAAGAACCGCGTCGGTTGCGATGTCCACTCTCGCACCCTTGATTTGACCGAAGTAGAGCTCAGAAACAGAGTCAGAATTGGTGATGATGGCTTCGATTTCAAAACCATCATTTACATTTCGAAGCAATTCCAAATCATCGCGAGTTTCAATTATGGGTTTTCCGCTTCCGGGCAGAAGGCCGGGTCCAGGCTGGTCCGCTGTGCTTATTTGCGCAAGCATCCAGTAACCCTGCTCTTGGGTAATTAGCGCGCCTTGAGAGTCTGAAACGATTGAGCGATATTCAAGCTTCCCAGTGGAAAGAGGAGTGAATTCAACCCTTTGAAAAAATTCGATTTCGGTTGTGGCAGCTCCTTCGACCGGATAGCTAACAACTCCCGAGCCGCTCCAGCTACCAAGCAGAAACGTAAATGGGGTGAGTGCTATTGGTAAGTCATCGGGGATAACGAACAAATTAGCTCTGGCCCTTGAACAACTTGAATACAACTAGCGCGGATACACCGGCGATAGCGATTGTGGCCAAAACTAATAGGCCAGTAAAAAATATTTCGATTGCCAACAACATGCTCAAAGTCTATCTGACCAATGCAATCAGCGTCATAACACCAAGAATTGTGACGGTGCCAGTTGAAACATAAATTTGCTGCCGAACAGTGTCTTTGGACTTTCTTGAGAACAAGTGCTCGAGGCTCACAAGGGCAATAGCCGCTCCGGCTATGGCGGCGAATGCCGTGTAGAGCCGATCATCCGAGTAGCTAGAGAGGGCGACAATGCCTGCGATCAGGACACCCGTCCAAATCACTGCAATCTGCAACCACTGCCTACTCACGCCTCAAACTCTACCCAAATAGGCGTAAATTCGGACTATTATTTGGCTAAACGAAGGGTGCTGACATGGCTATTGTCTTGTGCATTTCACCCGCGGGCGCCAGCCCACTCGGTGCCCTTGATGCCCTCGGGCACCAGTTGATTCAAGTCACGTTTGATCCACAAAGTCTCGCAGAATCGCCCAGACATGACGTCGTTTTACTTGATTGCAGACATGACCTTATGGGTGCAAAATCTGTTGCAAGAATTCTGAGCGCCGCTGGCTGGACCAAGCCCCTGATGCTGGTTGCCAACGAGAGTGTACTTGCGGCGGTAAGCGCCGAGTGGGGGCTCCACGACTTTGTTTTGGAAGGCGCGAGCCTGGCAGAAGTTGATGCAAGATTGAGAATTTTGCTGGATGCAAAGCAAGCCACGGCGCCAGATGTAAACCAAGCAACCGGACTTGTTATCAACCTCGATAGCTACACGGCAAAAATGGCAGGTCAAACGCTAGACCTAACATTCAAGGAATTCGAGTTACTCCGGCACTTGAATGAAAATCCGGGACGGGTCTTTACCCGTGAGCAGCTCCTCAGCGAAGTCTGGGGTTATGACTACTTCGGTGGCACCAGGACCGTGGATGTCCACATAAGGCGCCTTCGATCCAAGCTCGGGGAGCACGAGTCTTTGATTGGCACCGTTAGGAATGTTGGCTACCGATTGGACCCTGAGCGTCAAGAAGCTGAAATAAGTTCACCTGCTGCTAACCCGCAGCTGTAAGGATTAGGTCCATGTCAGAAGAAACACAAATTATTTTTCAGCCGGATTCGCAACCGGGTCTGCCCCAGGGTCGATTTCTCGATCGCGAACTGAGTTGGCTGGAGTTTAATCAGCGCGTTCTGGAGCTTGCCGAAGATAAATCACTGCCGCTCTTGGAACGCGTGCATTTCTTGAGCATTTTTGCCTCCAACCTCGATGAGTTCTTCATGGTTCGAGTCGCTTCACTGAAAAGAAGGATCGCTACCGGAATCGCAGTTCAATCGGCTTCAGGCCTGAGCCCTCAGGAGGTTTTGCAGCGCATCTCTGACCGAACCAGAGACCTGCAGTCGCGACATGCTGAATTGTTTGCAACTGAGATTTCCCAAGAGCTGAGAGTCAACGGCATCGATGTTGTGCAGTGGTCGACTCTTTCTGACCCAGAGCACGACGAGCTTCACGAGTATTTCACCAATCAAGTGTTCCCGGTTTTGACTCCGCTTGCCGTGGACCCAGCTCATCCTTTTCCATACATATCTGGACTGTCACTAAACCTCGCGGTGGCCCTTCGGAA
Organism: uncultured Microbacteriaceae bacterium; assembly: GCA_937920245.1. Lineage (GTDB taxonomy): Bacteria > Actinomycetota > Actinomycetes > Actinomycetales > Microbacteriaceae > Aquiluna. The sequence continues at coordinate 15,907 of CALGUV010000101.1, read as the reverse complement.
CCCTAAGACTGACTCGGAGCACTTCGCCAGAGTAAAAGTACCGTCGCTATTGCCACGCTTCGTCCTTGTCCCTGGCTCAGAATCTAGTTACGTGCCGCTTGAAGAGATAATGGGTCAATTTCTAGGGGAACTTTTCCCGGGAATGGAAGTTACTCAACACCACATTTTCCGCGTCACTAGAAACGAAGATCTTGAGGTAGATGAAGACGAAGGCGAGAACCTCTTGGTTCAGCTAGAAAAAGAGCTACTTCGAAGAAGATTTGGCCCACCGGTTCGCCTCGAGGTCGCAGAGGACATCGACTCACAGATTCTGAGTCTGCTCCAGCGGGAACTAGATATTTCCACTACCGACGTTTACCATCTGCCAGAACCCTTGGACCTAAGAGGCTTGACCGCAATAGCATTTTTGAAGCGGCCAGAGCTCCGTTTTGAGCCGCATTTAATCACCACCAACCCCTACCTAGAGGCCGATGAGGACGAAGCCGCAGATATTTTTGCGGCTCTTCGTGAGCGAGAAGTTTTAGTTCACCACCCCTACGAGAGCTTTGCTACCAGCACTCAGGCATTTTTGGAACAGGCCGCTGAAGACCCCCAGGTGTTAGCAATAAAACAAACTCTGTATCGCACCTCTGGAGACTCTCCGATAGTGGATGCCCTAATAGATGCCGCGGAGGCTGGCAAGCAGGTTTTGGCCCTCGTGGAAATTAAAGCGCGCTTCGATGAAAAAAATAATATCGCTTGGGCAAGAAAGCTGGAGGCGGCTGGAGTCCACGTTGTCTATGGGATTGTTGGACTAAAGACTCACTGCAAGCTCTCACTGGTTATAAGACAAGAGGGCGACCAACTCAGGCGCTATTGCCACATCGGAACCGGAAACTACAACCCAAAAACTGCCAGGTATTACGAGGACTTCGGGCTATTGACTGCTAGGGAATCAGTTGGGGAGGACTTGACGCAGCTTTTCAACCAGCTCTCCGGATTCTCGACTGAGCCAAGCTACAGCTCGATATTGACCTCCCCAGTTGGTGTACGCGAGGGACTTGTCGAAAGAATTCAGCGCGAAATCACAAACAAAGAAAACGGCAAGCCAGCAAAGATTCGACTGAAACTGAACTCTCTGGTAGACGAGCAAATTATCGACCAACTCTACTTTGCATCAATTGCTGGAGTTCCCATAGAAATCTTGGTCCGAGGCATGTGTGCTCTCAAACCCGGCATTGAAGGGCTGAGCGAAAACATAAAGGTTGTGTCAGTGCTCGGTCGCTACCTAGAGCACAGCCGAGTGTTTTTCTTCGAAAATGCCGGAAACCCTGATGTGTTTATCGGCAGTGCCGACATGATGCACCGCAACCTCGATCGACGGGTCGAATCATTGGTGAAAATAACTCAATCTGATCAAATAAAAGAGCTCAACGATCTTTTGGAGCTTGCAGTCAGTGGCACGGTCGCAATTTGGGAACTTGAGTCCAGCGGCGATTGGAGAAGGGATTCTAAGAATCACGATGGCGAACCTCTAATTGACATGCAGGATGAAGTAATGGCGAGAACTCTCCTGAAAAAAAGGGTTAGGTAGTGACCGTTTATGCCGCCGGTGCGGTGTGCTGGAGAATGTCCAAGGGCGAGATAGAACTGGCCATGGTCTATCGAACCAAGCACAAAGATTGGACCTTTCCCAAGGGAAAGGTGGACCCCGGAGAACTACTGCCAGAAACCGCCGTGAGGGAAGTTGAAGAGGAAGCCGGAATCAGAATCAGACTCGGGCGAAAACTCGCAGTTATCGATTATGAGCTGCCCTCTGGCGAAACCAAAGAGGTGCACTATTGGGTTTCAAAGGTCAAAGAAAGCGCAATTGCAAAATCAAGATTCTCACCCAACGATGAAATCGAAAAAGTCGAGTGGTTCGCAGCCAAAAAAGCCATGAAGCAGCTGACATACGACCACGACCGGGAGTTGTTAGTAAAAACCCTTGAGTTTTACGATCAAGGCGAACTGGAAACAAGAGGACTGATTATTCTTCGCCACACCTCTGCAACGCCACGGGCTTCATGGGCCGGCGAAGAAGCTAAGAGGCCGTTGCTTCCAGAGGGACGTGAGCAGGCGAAACGGTTGGTTAGCCTGCTGGATGCTTACGGCCCAAAGCGATTGGTCACAAGCCCTTGGACAAGATGCCAGCAGACCGTTGCTCCGTATTCCAAAAAAACGAAACGAACCCTGATTGAACGTTCTCAGCTAACTGAACTTGCCAACGAGCGCGGTCCTAGAAAAACCAAGAACGTCATTGAAGACACCTTTGGTCAGACCAAGAATGCTCTTATCTGTTCACATCGTCCGGCACTTCCGACGATCATCGAGACTTTTTCAAAATATGCGATCAAAGGCATCACCCCTGCCCTGGCGGCCGAAAAAACATTGTCACCCGGAGAGTTTTTTGTATTGCGAGTCACCATTGGACCTAGGCCAAAAATTATTGCCTACGAACGCATCTACCTGGAATCGGCATTATCAGAGGCAAAACTTAGCGCGTAATTCATCGGCTGTTTACTTGGTTTACAAGCCAAGTTTGCATTGCCTTTCTAACTTGGCTCTCGCCTAACAAAACCCATAAGGAAAGGTAATACATGAACAACATTCTCAAGCTTGGTGCCCTGGCTGCTGCCAGCACCTTGGTGCTAGCCGGCTGTGCAGCTAACGAAGCGGTCGTAGAGGCCCCAACAACAAGCGCTGCCGCCGGATCAACAGAAACAGTGGTTGAGCTGACCGGAACCTTGAACGGTTCTGGTGCATCTTCAATGGCTGCTGGTCAAGAAGCGTGGATCGCCGCTTTCCAGATTGCAAACCCGGGTGTGACCGTGAACTATGACCCAACCGGTTCTGGTACCGGTCGTGCTCAGTTCATGGAGGGTGCAACTTCCTTCACCGGTTCTGACTCTTACTGGAAAGACGAAGAACTACTTGAGACTTTCCCAAGCTGTGAGCCTGGAACAATGCCTTGGGAGTTCCCAATCTGGATTTCTCCAATCGCAGTTATCTTCAACCTTGATGGCATCTCGAGCCTAAACATGGACGGCGCAACTGTTGCCGGCATCTTTGCTGGCGAAATCACAATGTGGAACGATTCAGCAATCGCCGCTGCAAACCCAGGCGTAGCTCTTCCTGAATTACAGATCACAGCGGTACACCGCTCTGACGAGTCTGGTACCTCGAAAAACTTCACTGACTACCTAGCAAAGGTTGCGGAGAACGTCTGGACCGTAGGCGCAATTGAAGCATGGCCAGCAGAGTACGGCGGCGAAGGTGCCCAGGGTACCTCAGGAGTTGTCTCGGCAGTTACCGGTGGTAACGGAACAATCGGTTATGCAGACGCATCACGCGCCGGTGACCTTGGAACCGTTGCAGTAAAGGTCGGAACTGACTTCGTTGCATACTCAGCCGAAGCTGCCGCTGCGGTAGTTGACGCATCACCACTAGTCGAGGGACGCGAGTCATACGACTTAGCAACCAAGATTGACCGCAACACCACAGCATCAGGTGCCTACCCAATCGTTTTGGTTAGCTACCTAATGGGTTGCAACGACTACGTGGATGACTCACAGGCAGAGCTAGTTCGCGCCTGGGCTTCATTCCTAGTTTCAGAAGAAGGACAGAACGCAGCTGCAGCGTCAGCTGGAAATGCACCAATCTCTGCTGGTCTTCGTGCAAAGGCACAGGCCATCATTGACGCAATCAAGTAACTGAACATTAGGTTAATAGAACCCGGCCTAGGTCTCCTAGGCCGGGTTTTATTTACTAACTTTGTACCCATAGAAATAAGTAAAGGAAATAATGACCGACACTAAGCCGAAGGCAGTTCGACGCCTCGGCGATATCGTGTTCGCGAACCTAGCTTTTTTCGCAGGTGTCAGCATTCTTGCAACCCTCGCCACCGTCGCAGCGTTCTTGTTCGCACAGTCGGTTCCAGCATTTACCGGACCGCCAATCGACGCAGCCTCTGAGGGTTTCTTTAGCTACGTTCTCCCTTTTGTTTTTGGCACCGTCTATGCCTCGGTTATTGGCTTGGCGATTGCTACTCCACTGGCAGTTGGAATCGCTCTTTATATTTCGCACTTTGCCAATCGCAGATTTGCTCAGATCCTCGGTTACGCAGTGGACCTCCTGGCGGCGATTCCCTCTGTGGTTTATGGACTTTGGGGGATCTTGGTGCTGGCGCCATTTCTAAGCCCGACCTTCAATTGGCTAAATGCGAACTTGGGCTGGATTCCAATGTTTGCAGGTCAAGTCTCTGCAACCGGAAGAACAATGCTTACCGTTGGTATCGTGCTAGCGATCATGGTGCTTCCGATTATGGCGGCACTTATTCGCGAAATCTTCTTGCAGACCCCCAGGCTCCACGAGGAAGCAGCTCTTGCCCTTGGTGCAACCAGATGGGAAATGATCAAGATGGCAGTGCTGCCATTTGGTCGACCAGGAATCATCTCGGCAGCAATGCTCGGCCTGGGTAGAGCGCTCGGTGAAACCATGGCAGTGGCAATGGTGCTTTCACCATCCGCCGTGATCTCTTTCGCAGTTTTGACCTCGACAAACTCAAACACGATCGCCGCCAACATCGCTCTTCAATTTCCAGAGGCTGGCGGCAATTACACGAACCTTTTGATTGCGACCGGGCTGGTCCTGTTTGCGATCACCATGGTTGTCAACATGATCGCCCGCTGGGTCATCAGCCGCAGAGCAGAATTCTCGGGGGCCAACTAATGACAACGCAGCTAAATTCGAGCTTCCGAGGAACCCAAGACCTACCAAAGTGGCTGTCTCCAACATTGCTAGTCAGCTTTTTCTTGGCATCTTTTGGATTACAGGTCCTGATTGCATCGGATAGTGACAGCGCTGAAATCAACTTTATTCCGGTCGCAATTTTTGGACTTGTTGGATTCACGGTTGCTATCTATGTAATTTCAAGGATTATCGAGGGAGTCAGAAAAGCAACCGATCGTCTGGTGACGATCATGGTTTCCACCGCCTTCTCACTTGCGCTTATTCCACTGTTGTCACTGGCCTACACGGTTGTGACCAAGGGAGTTGCGAGATTCGATGCTGAATTCTTTACTTTCTCGATGCGAAATATTGTCGGCGAAGGTGGCGGAGCACTCCACGCAATTATCGGGACAGTTGAGATAACCGGAATCGCGACCCTAATTTCAGTGCCCATCGGAATCATGGCCGCTATCTACCTGGTTGAATACGGCCGCGGAACAATCGCTCGTTTGGTCACCTTTTTCGTTGATGTCATGACCGGGGTTCCATCGATTGTGGCTGGACTTTTTGCTTATGCGCTATTTGTAATCTTCTTTGGACCTGGAGTCAGGATGGGTCTTGGCGGAGCCATTGCCCTGAGCCTCTTGATGATTCCGGTCGTCATCAGGGCAACCGAGGAGATGCTGAAGATCGTTCCGAACGAGCTTCGCGAGGCGGCCTACGCGCTTGGGGTTCCGAAATGGCTGACGGTATTGAAGGTGGTGCTGCCAACGTCGCTTGCGGGTATTGCAACCGGCATCATGATAGCTATCGCCCGTGTAATCGGAGAGACCGCTCCGCTTTTGTTGATCGCTGGATTCACGGCTTCCATGAATTACAACCCGCTAAATGAGCGCATGATGACGCTTCCTGTTTTTGTCTACACTTCCTACGCGAACCAAGGTGTGGACATGCAGGCCTACTTAGATAGGGCATGGGCTGGAGCTCTCACGTTGATGCTCATTGTCATGGTCCTAAATCTCGTTGCCCGTCTAATAAGCAAGTACTTTTCTCCGAAGGGATAAAGAATGTCAAAACGCATTGAACTGAAGTCGCTGGATGTCTATTACAAGGCCTTCTTGGCCGTTCAGGACGTGAGCATGGTGATTGAGCCCAAAGCCATCACCGCCTTTATCGGCCCTTCCGGTTGCGGGAAATCAACGCTTATTAGAACCCTGAATCGCATGCACGAAGTGATCCCTGGCGCAAGAGTCGAAGGCCAGCTACTTATGGACGGCGAAGATGTCTACGGACCGGATGTTGATCCAGTTCGGGTGCGCAGGCAAGTCGGGATGGTTTTCCAACGACCAAACCCATTCCCAACAATGTCCATCAAGGACAATGTCCTTTCCGGATACAAGCTCAATAACTCCAGGATGTCAAAAGCTGAGGCAGAGGAAATTACCGAAAAAGCGCTTGTGGGAGCGAATCTTTGGAACGAGGTTAAGGACCGACTAGAAAAGCCAGGCTCTGGACTCTCAGGTGGTCAGCAGCAGCGACTTTGTATCGCTAGGGCAATCGCGGTGGAGCCGGACGTTATCTTGATGGACGAGCCGACTTCAGCGCTTGACCCAATTTCAACTGCTGCGATTGAAGACCTAGCGGTGGAGCTAAAAGAACAGTTCACCGTTGTGATTGTGACTCACAATATGCAGCAGGCCTCAAGGATTTCTGACATGACCGCCTTTTTCAATATTGCCGGCAGCGGACTGCCCGGAAAGCTAATCGAATACGACAAAACCGAAAAGGTTTTCTCAAACCCAACCGAGCAACAGACCGAAGATTACGTTTCTGGTCGCTTCGGTTAGAAACAAAACTGGTCAGTAGTAGGTTGTTGCTCTAATGATAAAAACCGTAACTGCAGATCTTTCAACCCTAAAGAACAAAAGTGGGAAGCCGGCCAAGGTCCTTGTGACCGGGGCCACCGGCTATATTGGCGGCCGCTTGATTCGCGAGCTACTGGCTCACGATTACAAAGTTCGGGTCTTAGTCCGGGATCCCAAACGCATTACTGATTACCCATGGCAGAAAAATGTCGAAGTTGTGGTGGGCGACGCCACTGATCCAGCTGTGCTGGCTCAGGCGCTAGAGGGCATAGATCTTGCTTATTATTTGCTGCACGCCCTGATGGTCGATAAAAACTTCGAACTTATGGAGCGCGAGCTGGCCGAGGTTTTTGGCAAGGTAGCCAAAGAAAAAAATGTCTCCAGAATTATTTACCTGGGTGGGATGATTTCAAACGATCTCGAGCTTTCACCACACATGTCTGCCAGGGAAGAAACCGGTGAAATCCTTCGTGGTTCTGGAGTTCCGACAATCGAGCTTCGAGCAGGGGTGGTTATCGGATCTGGATCTGCCTCTTTTGAAATGCTTCGGCACCTGACCGAGCGCTTGCCGTTCATGGTCACTCCCAAGTGGCTACTAAATAAAATCCAACCGATTGCTATCCGAGATGTTCTTAGATATTTGGTGGGTGCTGCAACCTTGGATAAAAAGTTGAACCAAGACTTTGACATTGGTGGTCCGGATGTTTTCACCTACCTAGAAATGATGCAGATCTATGCCCAAGTGGCTGGATTGCGCAAGCGGATCATCATTCCGCTTCCGGTTCTAACCCCAAGGCTTGCATCTGGTTGGGTTGGGCTCGTTACCCCCGTCCCAGTAACCCTTGCAAAGCGCCTGGTGGCATCTCTGAAGCACGATGTGGTCGCAAGGGATAACAGCATTCGAGATTTGATCCCCGAGGCTGCAGGGGGCATGACTGACTTCAAGAGCGCCGTTGGCCTAGCGCTAACCCGAGTAAAAGACCTGGAGGTGGAAACCAGATGGAGCAACGCATCTTTTCCAGGTACTCCCTCAGAACCGCTTTCAACTGACCCGAGCTGGGCTGGCGGGTCACTATATGTTGATCATCGAGAATTTGTATCCACTGATTCGGTCAGTGAAGTTTGGGGTCGAGTCGAGGCAATCGGTGGAAAGAACGGATATTCAACTGCCACCTGGGCCTGGGAGCTACGCGGACTTATGGATCTAGTGGTTGGCGGAGTTGGTCTTCGAAGAGGCCGTCGGGACCCAGAAACTCTGATGGAGGGCGAGGCTCTTGACTTCTGGAGAGTTGAAAAGATTGAAAGACAACACCTGCTTCGGCTTCGAGCTGAAATGAAAATGCCTGGACTTGCGTGGTTGGAATTTGAAGTCTCCGAACTAGACAATGGCAAAACCTTGCTGGTTCAAAAGGCGTACTATCACCCGCACGGACTTGCTGGACACGCTTACTGGTGGCTCGTTTCATTTATGCACGGAATTGTGTTCCCCTCCATGGCAAAGAAGCTAAGTGGCGGCAAGAGTAGAAAGCTCGTCACCAGCTAGGATTTGCTAGTGCCTAAAACCCGCCTAGCAGTCATCGCCCTGTTGGGCGTTGGTTTTGTATGGGGTGCTGCCTTTGTTCTGATGAAGGACGCCATCGAACAGCAGCCCTACATGGACTTTCTAGCAACAAGATTTTCGATTGCCGCGATAGCCATGATTGTCCTCAGACCAAGACTCTCACTCAGCATGAAGCCTGGAGATCTGAAGTTCGGCTCTCTAATTGGGATTGTTCTTGCTTTTGGATTTATAACCCAGACCATTGGTCTAAGTCTGACAACTGCTGCCACGAGTGGCTTTCTCACCGGACTGTATGTTGTCTTCACGCCGATCATCGCTTGGGTTTTTACGCGCAAGCGCTTCCCAGTCCGCGTAACTGTCGGAGTCCTACTTGCGGTCGTGGGACTGGCTGTTTTCTCGGGCGCGGCCACCAACATCGAATTTCAACTTGGGCAAATCTGGCTGGTTGCTTGCGCAATATTTTTCGCCATTCATATTTTGCTCCTTGGCAAATTCGGTCATGGAAGAAACTCCTACAGAATCGCCATGATTCAAATCAGCTTCGCAGCAATTGTCTGCTGGGGGTTTGCGCTTGTCGATGGCTACCAGCCGCCACCGAACTGGGAGGTATGGTTCGCAGTTCTTTTCACAGCCCTACTTTCCACCGTGATCGCATTTTGGGTTCAAACTTGGGCCCAGACCCTAATTGATCCTGCTCGAGTGGCACTGCTGATTACCAGCGAAGTCATCTTCACGGCCATACTGGCGGTTGGGCTTGGTCAAGAACCGCTTACAACTGCGATGGTAATCGGTGGATCGGTGATGCTGACAGCGATGCTTATTGTTGAGTGGCCCACAAAAACTGAACCGGTGATACCTCTAGAGGCCAAGCTCCACGAGTAGTTTTTCCAGCGGCTTATTGGCCGACAATTCTTTATCCGAACGCGACATCTTCACCGGGAGCCTCCTGCGAAGCAAATCTTCACGAGTCGTTATCATTTCTGCCATGGCAATGTGACGAATTTCTTGCTCGGTGATGCCGAGGCCTTCTATCAAATCAGTCAGATGACCTTCTCCGACAATTTCAAACCCAGATTCGCCGTGACGCCGCCAGATCCCATCAGCAATTCTTTCAGCGGAATTTTGGTTGGACCTGGATGCAACCAGTTGATAAAACTCTTCTTTTCGTAATTGAGAGCCCTCTCCGAACCAGTTTCTTAGCTTGTTTACCCTATGTCCAAGCCTTGAAAGTTCATGCACCATCTCCTGCCCCACATTCAGGCAGTCCGTTAGCTTACCGCCCAAGATGGTCACTACCGATAGCTCTTGATCAACCTCAACGACATGCTTACGGCTCAGCTGGTGCCAGTCTTGAACCTCTCCAGAATCTCCGGCGGCGACCACGAGTGGCCGAACACCAGACCTTTCAGAAACGACGTCCTTGGAAGTGATTGGCGTTTCAAGCTCCATCTGAGCGTTTATTTGCTTGATGACAAAATCGCGATCTTCTTGTGTTACCGCCGTTTTTGGATCTTGAACCCGAGTGTCGGTGGTGCCAACCATTGACCTATCCCCCATGGGTAAAACATAAAACAATCTTTCTTGCTCATCCCAAAAAGCAAGCACTTGATAGGTATCCGTGAGCTTTCTATCCAGCACAAGGTGGATACCCTTGGACATAACTAGCCCAGCCTTAGTGGGAGAGCCCAGGATCTCCGATACCTCTTTGGCGAAAGGGCCAGTGGCATTGATCACGGTCGTAGCGCCCACGGTTGCCTCGTGAGAGCCGGATAGCTTCAGTGCCCAGAGTGTTCCATCATGGGTTGCTGAATCGAGGGTCGTGTAGGTCCTAACATCCGTGCCGTTCTTGATGGCATGACGAATAAAGTCGAAAACAAATCTTGAGTCATTGTCCGGAAGCTGAGCATCGTAGTACTTAATTGCAGTTCGACCAGAAATTAGATTTGGCTCCAGTCGCTTTGCTGCTGCCGCCGAATAACTAGCCGGCGCTTTGGTGCCAAAGAATCCAATGCCCCAGTAAAAAAGTGTTCCGAAAGTCCCTAACAATCTTCCGAACGGCGCCGTTGGTCCAAGTGAAGCAAGAAATCCGATTTGGCGAATCTGATTCGGGTAGTTCCGCATGAGACGATTTCGAGCCAAACAAAGCTTTATAACCAAACCGAACTCATAGGTCTGCAAATACTTGATGCCGCCCCAAACTAAATTGCTGGATTCTTGGGACGTGAAGTTGGCAATGTCACCCTTGTCCACAACCAAAACCTTTAGGCCGGCCGCGCTTGCAGCTGCAGCGGCCACTGCTCCATTGATGCCTGCTCCGATAATCGCAACGTCGTAATGATCGTTTTTGTTCGATTTCGATTGATTTTGTTTGCCCACACTAAAATCATAAAAGAATAGAGTCATTTATGAAAGCTCATTGGCTGAATGGAGGAACTTCATGTCGATTTTGGCGCTTGATGCCGGCACTACTGGAGTAACGGCCCTCGTGGTGAACAATGAGGGGCAAATAATTGCCCGCGGCTACCAAGAATTTAACCAGTACTTTCCGCAGTCTGGCTGGGTAGAGCACGACCCCGAGGAGATCTGGGCCGCAACACTTGCAGCCACAAAAATCGCTCTTTCTGAAACCGATCAGGTCATTCGATGCATAGGTATTACTAATCAGAGGGAAACGGCCGTAGTTTGGGACCGAAAAACCCTGAGGTCTCCAACAAGGGCAATTGTTTGGCAAGACCGAAGAACCAGTATTTTCAGAGAAGAGCTGGACCAGAAAAACCAGGACGATTGGATCAGGACCCGAACCGGCCTGAACATTGATCCGTACTTTACGGCAAGTAAGTTTTTGTGGTGGCAGCGAAACTTACCAGAGGTCTGGTCCGGCGTTCAAAGTGGTCAGCACGTTCTTGGAACAATCGATAGCTACTTGATCGCCAGGCTGACCGGGGGAAAATCGCATATCACCGACGCGAGCAATGCCTCGAGGACCCAATTGATGTCCTTAGAGACGTGCGCATGGGATCCTGAGTTACTCGCAGTTTTTGATGTACCAGCAAAAGCTCTTCCAAAGATCACTCCCAGCTGGGGGAGCCTAGCTGAATCAGACCCAGAACACTTCCTGGGACTGAGCGCTCCAATCACTGGCAATGCGGGTGATCAACAAGCCGCACTCTTTGGTCAGTTAGCTCTCGAGGAAGGTGATTCGAAGGCTACCTACGGAACTGGTGCTTTCGTTCTGACCAACACTGGCGAAAAAATTGTGAGCAGCACTCACGGCCTGCTCGGAACTGTCGCGTGGCAGGATGACAACGGAAAAACCACCTACGCAATGGAAGGCTCCGTCTTCGTGGCGGGGGCGGCAGTGCAATGGCTAAGAGACGGTCTTGGAATTATTGATAAATCACCAGATGTTGAAAACCTCGCGAACCAGGTTCCATCATCTGATGGGGTAATTCTCATGCCCTCACTCACAGGCCTGGGTGCTCCGTTCTGGCAGCCGGATATTCGTGGTTCGCTCTTTGGGTTAACGCGCGCAACGACTGATGCGCATATCGCTTTTGCGACCCTCGAGGCCATTGCTATCCAGGTAAAGGCCGTGCTGGATGCGATGGAAATGGACATTGGAATAGGGATCTCTGCCCTGAAGGTGGATGGCGGTGCGGCCGCCAATAATCTGCTCATGCAGCTACAGTCGGATTTCATCAACAAGGATGTTCTCCGAGCGAGCAACTTAGAGTCCACGGGTCTAGGGGCTGCCTTGATGGCTGGGCTAGGCGCAAGAATCTGGAAAAGCCAATCAGAAATTGCAGACTTGAACCCGACCCAAGAAACTTTCAGCCCAAAGATAAATCGTCAAGCTGAATATTCGAACTGGCTGAAGGCCCTAGGTGCGACCGAATGGTTCCACAAAAACTAAGCTTTAGGCATGTATCAACCAGAGTCGAAGCTAGCCGCGCAGGCACTGAGCGCTGGTTACTCCGCCGACCAGGTTATCCAAAACCTTGACCTAGAAATTTGTGAAGGTTCCGTCACGGCAATTATTGGACCGAATGGTGCCGGCAAGACTTCGTTGCTAAAAGCCCTTGCCCGGAAAATTCCAGCGGCAAGCGGGGCGGTGCTGCTGGACGGCATCTCAATCACTTCGCTGACCAAAGCGAAAATAAACCAAAGCATTGGATTTCTTGCCGCAATTCCGGCGGCCAGGAACCAGGAATCTGTTTTTGATCTGGTTGCGAGATCAGCAATGTCAGCGCGCCAAATCTCCAGAGTGTCTCCGAAACTCAAAGAAGAGATTGAAACTCTTCTGGAGCGAACCTCACTTAGTGGGGTCAGAGATAAAAAAGTCGGAGAGCTCTCATCGGGTTATCGACAATGTGCCGTGATAGCTGCGGCACTGGTGAAAAACCCTGCTGTGCTGCTACTTGATGAACCCACCAACTCCCTTGACTACAGTCACCAGCTTCAGGTTATGAATCTTTTGTCTTCTTTGAAGCGCGAACGAGGCACCACAGTCGTTGCTGTGATTCACGACCTAAACCTTGCGGCCCGATTTGCCGATCACATCGTGATCCTCAAGGACGGCTCGATAGTTGCCCAGGGAACCCCTCACGAGGTAATAACTCCAAACAACTTGGCCGACGCTTTTAGGATTTTGGCTCGCGTGATCGATGATCCGGTCGGCAAGACGCCACTGGTGATTCCAATTCGGCAGCTTGCTTAGAAAGTTTTGTTCAAGGTCGCTAATTTGCGCAGCAAGCGCCATAATGGGGGGCGTAGTTCATTTCGGTGAAGGCGCAGTTACTAGCAGTGACGCCACAGAGGCTTGCGCCTACCGGTGAATGAGGGCAAGGACTGGGCCCGAATCTTCGAATCGGTCATGTTTGGTTGTGAAAATCCGTGCGTATCTTGCTCATAGGGGCAGGTGGTGTTGGCGATGCAATCGTTAAGATCTCTGCCGATCGTAATTTCTTCGAAAAATTAATCGTCTCTGACTACGACATTCAACGTGCTGAAAAAAGCGTTGATTGGGTAAAAGAGCACTCACCGGAAGCTGCAGACAAGTTCCAAACTGCACAGATTGATGCCAGTGACGCAGACCAGGTGGCCGCATTGGCCAAGGAAGTCGGTGCCACTCACATCATGAACGCGGTCGAGCCCAAGTTTGTCCAGAGCATCTTTGATGGTGCCCTCAAGGCAGGCGTGAACTACATGGACATGGCGATGAGCTTGAGCCACGTTCACAAGACTGACCCGTTCAACACTCCAGCCGAAAAATTAGGCGATTGGCAATACGACAAGCACGCTGAGTTTGAAAAAGCTGGCCTGCTGGCTCTCATCGGAACCGGAGCCGAGCCAGGTATTTCTAACATATTCGCGCGCTACGCAGCCGATCACCTCTTCAGTGAAGTTGATGAAATTTGCATCTTGGATGGTGGCAACCTAGTTGTGAAGAATGAGCTGGGTGAAGAGATCTTCGCCCCATCGTTCTCGATCTGGACCGTCATCGAAGAGTGCTTGAACCCGCCACTGATCTGGGAAAAAGATCGCGGCTGGTACACAACCGAGCCATTTAGCGAGCCAGCGATGTTCGAGTTCCCGGGAGGAATCGGACCGATCGAGTGCGTAAACGTTGAGCACGAAGAAGTAAACATGTTGCCACGCACCATGGATGCTCAAAAGGTTCGCTTCAAGTACGGCCTTGGCACTGAGTTCATCGGCGTCTTGCAGACCCTGCATGCTTTAGGTCTTGACAAGGTTGAGCCGGTTTCGGTCAGATCCAAATCTGGACGCGTCGAAGTTGCCCCAAGAGATCTGGTGGCTGCAGTGCTTCCAGACCCAGCTTCCCTGGTTGATTCGATGACCGGCATGACCTGTGCAGGAACCTTGGTTACAGGTAAGGGCCTCGATGGCAAGCCAAGGGCTACCTACCTCTATCACGTTGCAGACACTAGCTGGACTGGCAAAAACTACAACGCTCAAGCCGTGGTTTGGCAGACCGCTTTGGTCCCGGTAGTTGCTCTAGAGCTACTTTCGCGAGGTGACTGGAAGGCCACTGGAGTTCGTGGGCCTGAAGAATTCGACGCCAAGTTGTTCTTGGATCTAATGTCCACTGAATACAAGCAGCCTTGGGGCTCTCAAGACCGCAACCCAGAAAACCCGAGTGTAATTGACGCCAACTGGGCGTAACGGACGTTGACGGTGGGGTTATGACCCAAAATTCAGTAACTGGGCAACTTTGTTAATTGGGAACACTCTCAGCTAACTTGAAGTTATAAAACCTAGGGTTATAACTACCAACTTTCTAGGAGATTAGAGATGCGCATTTCAAAGCGATGGATTCCATCCGTAGCGGTTCCGGCTGTAATTGCTCTTGGTGCAATCGCGGTTCCGCTGCAGGCCAACGCTGTTGACCTTCCAGACCTAAGCGCATCCGAAGTTATGGTGCTGATGCAAAAGAGCGAGGTTCTGGAGTTTTCCGGAACAATCGTGAAGGTCAGCGACATGGGTATTCCTTCCTTGGAGTTCAGCTCCATGGTGAGTGAAGACATGGCGGACGAGATGGCAGAGAAGATGCCGGCAGAATTCGCCGATTTTGTGCCAGCGGTTATTGAATCCAATGTGTTAACCCAGGCCATGGAGCTAGTCTCCGGCACTCACAATGTGAGAGTTTATGTTTCTGGCCAAGACAAGATGCGAGCCCAGATTTTAGATCCGATGTCTCAGCGAGACCTAATTGTCAACGGCGATGAGTTCTGGATTTATGACGCCAAAACTGCCACGGCAGCCACTGGCACCATAAACATGGAAATCGATCCTGCAAAGCAGGCAACTGCCGAAAAGGAAGTTCTTGACTACGCCGAATCAATCGCGTTGGACCTAAGTAGCCCAGAGGCAATTGCGAACTACCTAGTCGACATGATTGATGAGACCAGCACAGTTGAAGTTGGCAAGGACCACAGCGTCGCGGGACGTTCGGCCTACCAGCTACTGATTAGCCCAGACGCAGACGCTTCATTGGTTGAGCGCGCTGAGATTTCGGTTGACTCTGAGACCGGACTTCCATTGCGGGTTGAGATTTACTCCACTCAGCAGTCGGAAGCTGCATTTTCCGTAGGTTTTGAATCAATCAGCTTCGGTCCGATTGATTCTTCACTATTTGACTTCACTCCACCGGCTGGCACAGTGGTAACGACTTTGGACTCGAGTGATCTAGAGGGCTACGCCGATAAGGACAGCAGCAACTTCGAGGCTGAGCTTGAGGCAGCATTTGAAGACGCAGCGAAGCCCGAGGTTATTGGCGAGGACTGGGTAAGCGTTGTTTATCTGCCCGCTCTTCCGGCTGATATCCCAGCAGAGCTAATGGCTACTGAGCTATTTGCAGACATGTTGACCGAGGTTCCAGGCGGCAAAGTATTCTCAAGTGCGCTTGTGAATGTCCTTCTGACTGATTCCGGCGAGGTCTACATGGGTGCCGTCACCATTGAGTACTTACTCAGCGTCTCGAAATAGAGGACATGCCCCAGAGTGTGGAGCTGGCAATAAAAACCAGCTCTCTTACTAAGCAGTTTGGCTCCCAAAAAGCAGTAGCAAGCATCGACCTAAGTGTCCCAAAGGGATCGGTGTTCGGCTTTTTAGGTCCCAACGGCTCAGGCAAGACAACAACAATCCGCATGATTCTGGGTCTGGCCGCTGCATCCAAAGGCGAGATAGAACTTCTCGGTCACCCGATTCCAAA
>CALGUV010000100.1 GCA_937920245.1 uncultured Microbacteriaceae bacterium | reverse complement strand
ATTCCAATCAAGGGCACACCGGTCTTTATCGCAAGCTCCATCACCTTGATGATCTTGTTCCCAGCCGTCTCACCGAGTGAACCGCCGAAAACAGTGAAGTCCTGAGAATAAACCGCCACTTGACGGGAGTGAATTGTTCCTACTCCGGTTACAACTGAGTCTCCGTAGGGTCGCTTTGAATCCATGCCAAAGGCAGTCGAGCGGTGTCTGACATATTCGTCCAGCTCAACAAATGAGCCCGGGTCAAGAAGCATTTCGATTCGCTCACGCGCGGTGTTCTTACCCTTCGCGTGCTGCTTGACTGCAGCAGCCTCGCCAGAGGCCTGTACTGCCTCGTGGTAGCGCTGACGGAGGTCAGCCAACTTCCCTGCGGTGGTAGATAGATCTGGTTTCTCAGCCACGTGTGCCCCTTTGCGTCTGCCTAACTTTATCGGTCTTGAACGAACCTATCTTGCATAGTTCATACAACGAAACTAGTGGTTGTGTCTCTGATACCTACAATTAGCCCCTGTGGGTATCATCTAGGGGATGGATTCTTCAATTTCTAAGGGGCAGTTCGCCGGTCTTGTCGAGCTTGCGGAGGTTGATTCGACCAATAAAGAACTCTTGCGTCGACTTGACTCCGATACCCCGGAATTTTTCGCAGTCACCGCTGATAAGCAGACTGCAGGACTAGGGCGGCTGGGTCGAAACTGGGTGACCGAAGCCGGGAAGTCGCTGGCCGTTTCAATATTGCTTAGACCCACAAACCAGCGTCAGACCGACTGGATAACAATCATGGCCGGTCTTGCTCTTGGTTCGGCTCTGGAAAAACACGGACTGATCGTCAGCCTAAAGTGGCCAAACGATCTGTTGGTTGACGGCAAGAAACTCTCTGGAATCTTGGCCGAAATGGTTGATATAAATACCGTGGTCTTGGGCATCGGAATAAACATCAAGCCGCAGGAACACTCCCCGGACACTGCAACGTCGCTAGAGGAGCTCGGGCTAAAAATGGAGAAGGCTGAATTGCTCTTTGCGATCGCAGCTGAACTAAAAAGCTACTGGTCTCGACTTACCGAAGACCCCGAAACCGCCATCGCCCAATTTCAGGCCGAGCTTCTGACTCGCTGCGGGACTTTGGGCACAAGGGTCAGAGCTGAATTGCCAGGCGGTAAGAACTTATATGGGGTCGCTGTCGCAATTGATGAAACCGGAAGGTTGATTATTGAAACCCCGGAACCGGTGGCTTTGGCAGCGGCTGACGTTTGGCATCTGCGAAACTAGAGTTAATTAGGTGGGAGAGATATGCCAACGGTCGGAGTAATAGGCGGCGGTCAGCTTGCCAGGATGATGCAACCGGCTGCAATAGCAATGGGCGTGGAGCTAAAAGTCTTTGCGGAGCAAGAAGGCTCATCCGCTCACTACGCAACCACTCAAGTTGGTGATTACACGGATTTTGATCAACTAGCCAGATTTGCCGCGACGGTGGATGTCATAACATTCGATCACGAGCATGTTCCGACAGGAGTGTTGGAAAAACTAGTCGCTACGGGTGTAAAAGTCAGGCCGGGGCCGGCCTCCTTGCATTTTGCTCAAAATAAGCTGGCCATGAGGACCGCCCTTACTGACTTGGGTCTTCCGGTGCCGATTTGGGCGGCGGCCAGGACCGCCGCAGATATCGACAAATTCATCGAGGCCAATGGCCCGGAGATTGTCGTGAAAACCCCAATCGGTGGCTACGACGGCAAGGGCGTGAGGGTCATCAGCCAAATATCTGAGGTCTCCGATTGGCTAAAAGATATTGAGCAGTTTGGCGGGGCTTTGCTCTGCGAACAAAAGGTGCCATTTGTTCGAGAGCTCGCGCAGCTAATTTCGCGAAACCCATCGGGAGAACTGCGATCCTGGGACACCGTCCAGACTGTTCAGAAAAACGGTGTCTGCTTGGAAGTTATTGCTCCCGCCCCGGGTCCTGTGGACAGCTTGGGTGCGAAGGAAATAGCAAACCAGATTGCCCAAGGCTTAGGGGTTGTCGGAGTGATGGCAGTAGAAATGTTCGAAACCGCAAGCGGGGAACTCTTGGTAAACGAGCTGGCAATGCGCCCCCATAATTCCGGTCATTTCTCAATTGAGGGTTCTAAAACCAGTCAATTTGAACAGCATCTAAGGGCGGTATTGGATCTCCCCCTAGGAGATACGGAGTTGGTGGCTGGCGGCTCAGTGATGGTCAACCTACTTGGCGTTGACTCCAAAAACACACTGGTTGAAAACTTTGCCGTCGCAATGGCGAAGTTTCCGCATCTAAAATTTCACTCCTACCAAAAGGCACCACGTCAGGGTCGAAAAATGGGGCACATTACCGCCCTGGGGCAAAATCATCGTGAGCTATTGGCGGCTTGTCACGAAGCCGCAGAACTTCTGTATAAAGCCGATTAGCGCATAAAGTAAAGAGCTAGGGAGAAAACTACATGGCAGAAATCGCGATAGTTATGGGATCGGATTCGGATTGGCGAATCATGGAGCAGGCGAACAGCGTAGTTGTGGAGTTTGGCCTTGACGCTCAAGTAGAGGTTCTCAGCGCACACAGGACGCCTGAAAAGATGCTCGCCTGGGCTAAGAACGCGAGCAATAGCGGCATCAAAGTTATTATCGCGGGTGCCGGAGGTGCCGCCCATCTACCCGGCATGATTGCCTCAATGACATCACTTCCAGTAATCGGCGTACCGGTTAGTTTGGGGAACCTAGATGGCATGGACTCGCTGCTATCCATCGTTCAGATGCCGGCCGGGGTTCCAGTAGCTACCGTCTCGATTGACGGAGGCAAAAATGCAGGCCTGCTTGCCCTAAGAATTTTGGCTGTGTCTACACCAGCATTAGGAGCAAAGCTTGATGCGTACCGAGCATCGATCGCAGATCAGGTTGAGCAAAAGAATCAAAGCTTGAAAAAAAGCCTCTAATCAGCTAATTCTCAGCCGATTTACATTTGCTCAAAACGCGATAACGCTCAGCCTATTTGGAGCATCTCAACCTAAGGTTGAAGGTGTCTGGGAGGTTAGCTATGCGCAAATTATTTGTTGGTGCAAGCCTGATTTTTGCTTCCCTGGTGCTTTCCGGTTGCGGTGTTTTCTACCCAAATTGGGGTGCCACGGCTTTACCTGAAGAGCCTGCAGTGACAATTGAGACCAATCAGGAAACAGAGCCTTCGGCTGAACCGGAAGCTTCGGAAGAACCAACAGCCTCAGCGACCCCCGAGGAGACCGAAACTTCAGAACCGGTCGTAAACCAGCTGCCCGTCGACGTGGTGATCTTGATTGCCGAAGCCTATTCCGACACCGGGATGCTTGAAGTTGTAGCACAGGTGCCGGGCATTACCGAGTCCAGTGGTACCTGCACCATGAGATTTATCGGATCGGACATTGAAAAAACCGTCAAGGTTTCAGCCCAGTCGGCCTCGGACTACACCCAATGCTTCCCAATCGAATTTCCGCTTTCTGAGCTGCCCTCTGGTTCTGGAATCGTGACCGTCAAATATGAGTCAGAATTTCACCTCGGCACATCTGCCGCTAACTCGGTGGTGATTCCATAGTGTTCAAAAAGCTCGTTGGGCTATTTACTGCCTCCCTTATGGCTATTTTTGGGCTAGTCGCTATGCCGATTGCTGTCGCCCCAGCTCAGGCTGCACCCCCGGGCAGCGCCTTTGATCCGGGACTAATCATTAGCGACAGTGTATTTTTTGATTTCGGCTCCATGTCGGTGGCCGACATTCAGCAGTTTTTGGATTCCAGAGTCGTCGACTGTAGATCCACTGACCCTGCCATAGATTGCCTAAAGAGCATCAAGACTGAGATCCCAGACAGTCCAGCCAGTACTTCGATCGAGGTCGGACCTTGTTCGGCTATTCCTGCAAACCCCGCGGCTAGTGCTGCCGAGGTTATCTACGCGGTTGCCGTGGCCTGTGGAATTAACCCAAAAGTTTTGATCACCAAGCTTCAGAAGGAGCAGGGATTAGTTACTTCTACTAAACCAACCTCGTACATGTACCGCGCGGCAATGGGTTTTGGTTGCCCAGATTCTGATCCAGGAATTTGTGGACAAGTCTACGTTGGGCTATTCAACCAGCTCTATCGAGCGGCTAAACAGCTTCGATGGTATGGAAACCCAGAGGGCTCCTTTACCTACTGGAAGCCAGGACGCACTGTTTCAATGCGCTACAATCCCAAGTCATCTTGTGGAACCAAGAGCTTTGAGCTGAAAAACCAGGCAACAGCGAACCTCTATTACTACACGCCTTACACCCCCAACCAAGCTGCTCTGGACAACCTGTATGGGTCGGGCGACAGCTGTTCTGCCTACGGCAACAGAAACTTCTGGCGCTACTACCACGACTGGTTTGGCTCACCCATTGGTGGCGGATATCTTCTGCAGGCCGCTGGGACAGAGACATTCTTGATCGTGAACGACAAGAAATTCTTGGTTAGCGACTCTAGGCTGCTTGCGGCACTGAGACCGCTGGGGCCTATCGGCGAAATCTCTTCTGCTTACTTGGAGAGCTTTACGACTAGCGGTGAGGCCACGCAGCTTGTCTCGGATTCCGATTCAGGAGCGAAATTCTTACTAGTGGATGGCATTAAGTACTCGGTGGCGGATTGCCAGATAGCGGTTCAGTTTGGCGCAAATTGCGACATCACTATCGCACTAAGTTCCCTTCAGCTCAATACCTTTGTCGACGGTGGCGCTCTTACTCGCTTGGTTCAGACCGAGGATGGGAACCGCTACTGGATCGAGAACGCTAGCTCTCGAGTGGTGGTGGATGATCTTGCATTACAGACCGTTGGCGGACAGGCAATAAGCGCGACTCCAATGACCATAGAACAACTGGTTTCAGTCTCACCCGGAGCCGCGTTGGCATCCGAGTCGGTCATGTTTACCGTCGCTGGCAGCGCACAAATGGCCATCGCGTCCGGGGGCAAGACTTACCTTCTAAATTCTTCCCTGCTTACTTCGACTGGACTTGCCAAGTGGTTTGATCAGGCGCCTTCGGCGATCGATTTTCAAGCGATTGAGTCGACGCTGGTCCCAGATCAGATCAGGGGATTTGTCGCCAGCGAGTCCGGACAAGCCTTTGTGATCACATCCGCCGGAAAGCTTCCAGTGACGGATCCTGAAAACTGGACCGATCAAATAGTTACTGTTTCCGAGGCCTTCTTGGCCAAAATGCCAACCGTCAATGCAGCGCTGGCCGCTCCGGCTGTTGTTACCTCCGCAGGCAACAAGTTTTCTTACTTCGTTCAGTCAGCGGAGCGAAGAATATCCAGCGACAAGAACATGATTGGGATGTTCCTGTCCCTAATAGGTCAGCCAAAAGTGATCGAGTTGCCGCAGTCCGCAATCAACGCGGTTGAGAAAGTGGGAGAGGCTATTGCGCCTGGCGCGATAGTGAAGTCGAGTTCCTCCTCAACTCTTTATTTGGTGGACGATCTGACAAATAAAATCAAGCTGGCATCTTCCGCTCAGGCGACTAGCGTTTCGAAATCTAAGACTTTCACCATCAGTAGCTCTGATCTTGCTGGCCTTGAAACTCGGACCGGATTTACTTCCGGCAAGGTTCAGTGCAACGGTGCGGTCTACCTGTTGGATCGCGGAATTCTCTACCCGACTTCGCCGGGAGCTGCCGCAGAGTTCCCAGGCAGTGTCTACCCACTTTCCACGATCACCTGCGCTGCCCTTCAGCTTTCAACCCGCTCGGTCGGGCAGTTTATTCGGACAAATAGCGGAATTATTTACTTGATTCAGGACGGCACCAAGAAGCGTGTTTCTTCCTGGGAGCACCTTGCGCGGCTTCGGGGCGATGGTCCCGGCTACATCCAGGCGACCAACTACTTTTCCGACCGGATACCAACTGCAGGAACCGCCCCGGCAACCGTTGAGCTGGCGTCCTTGGAGGGCATACCGGCTGGAGATTTCGGCGAACTTACTTTTGTGGGAACGGTCCCTGAAGTCATTCAGGTTGAGCCGGAACCGACCCCTGAAAGTACTCCGAAGCCAGGATCTGGTTCACCAACGGAATCAGTTGCTGATTCCGAGGTCGAGGGGGATGCTGAGATCCAATACCGAGTTGTTTCGGGCGATAGTTTGAACAAAATTGCAGCGAA
This sequence comes from uncultured Microbacteriaceae bacterium, assembly GCA_937920245.1. GTDB lineage: Bacteria > Actinomycetota > Actinomycetes > Actinomycetales > Microbacteriaceae > Aquiluna. The sequence continues at coordinate 24,925 of CALGUV010000100.1, read as the reverse complement.
ATTTTCCGTGACTGCAGCTGCGTTGCAGGCGTACAACTCTATTTCGAATCCGAACCTAATTTCGGTTGGCCAGCTCATCAGAATTCCAAAGTCAGGCACAACAAGCCAGCCGGCACCGGCACCGGATGTCGCGGAGGAGCCGGAACCAACCCCTGAACCAGAACCGACCGCGACTGTCGTGGAATACCGAGTGCAGTCAGGGGACACACTTCTGCGCATAGCGTCGAAGTTTGGAATTTCCAGCTCGGCTCTGCAAAGCTTTAATTCAATCTCGAACCCAAACCGAATTTCAATTGGCCAACTTCTAAAGATTCCAACTTCGACTGACAACACGAATGTTGCTCAAGCCCAGGAGCCAGAAGAGCCGGAAGTGCAAAAAACTTACACCGTAGTTTCCGGCGACACAATTTGGGGCATTTCCAGAAAGCTTGGAGTTTCCTCTTCGGCTCTGGCCAAGCTAAATGGAATCAATAATTCGAATTTTATTCGAATCGGTCAGGTGCTAAAAGTTCCTAGTTAGCCGCATCCCATGCGGATTTTACGATTTCTTTCAGGCCAAACGACGCCTTGAACCCCAGCACTTTTTCAATGCGGTCTGTGTTGGCTACCAACCTGGGCGGGTCACCTGGTCGGCGGTCGGCTAGTACTTCTTCAAATTCAATCCCCGATGCTTGTCTAAGTTCCTCGAGAACCTCGAGCACTGATGCTCCTTGGCCTGTTCCCACATTGAAGGTTGCAAACTCCTGAACAGGCCTATCTAGGTAGTTCACGGCCATCAGATGGGCTTTTGCCAGATCCTCGACGTGAACATAATCCCTTATGCAACTGCCGTCTGGTGTCGGGTAGTCGGTTCCGAAGACAATTGGCCGCTCTCCGCGCTTCAGCTGAGCTATGGCAATTGGAATTAGGTTTAGTTCGGCAGTATCTGCGAGCTTTTTGGACTCAGACCCAGCCACGTTGAAATACCGCAGGTTTACGCCCCTGAGGCCCCAGGTAGCTGCGTTTTTGACCATCCATTCCCCGACCAGTTTGGTCTGTCCATAGGGGTTTATTGGAACGCCCGGGTAGTCTTCGTCGACTAAATCCAGGCTCGGCATTCCGTAGGTTGCAGCTGAGGAGGAAAACACCAATTTTTTGACATCTTGTTCCCGCATTGCGAGCAAGAGATTCGCCAGTCCGCCGATGTTCTCCAAGAAGTATTGCTCGGGCATCTCTACTGACTGCCCGACCTGTTTTCTGGCCGCCAAGTGAATGACGGCGTCGAATCCGGTTTCTCCCATCAGCGTCGAAAGCTTCTCAACTGAATCCGCAGCGGCGAGGTCAATGTCTACTAGTGGGGAAGCAATCCTTCGTGCAATGCCTGTTGACAGGTCGTCGACGATCGTTACGGAGTGACCCTCGCGTTCAGCCAGGGTCGCAACATGAGCGCCGATGTAGCCAGCACCCCCGGTCAAAAGAAGCTTCATGCCTAAAGGTTACCTTGAGGGTTTATGAACAAAAGGGAAATTCGGCAAATAGTTCGACTTGACAGCAACATACTTACAACGATGTAATTACACCAATAGATTTATTGAGATAGGGGAATGAACATGGAACAGCGCGGTCAAGTGCCTACCAACTGGTTCGTAGATGTGCTCCGTCTCGGGGTAGCCGGCGCCTATGGCGATTCTGAAGGAAACCCCCTCGGCTGGCAAGAGGATGCTCTTTGCTCACAAACCGATCCGGAAGCTTTCTTCCCCGAAAAGGGCGGATCAACTAGAGACGCCAAAAAGATTTGCTCTCAATGTTCGGTTAGGTCTCAGTGCCTAGAGTACGCACTACAAAATGACGAGCGATTCGGTATTTGGGGCGGACTTTCTGAGCGCGAACGTCGCCGTCTGCGCAAGTCCGCCTAACAACCCGTGTCAACGCTCTCGGTAGCGACGGTAGTCGTCTCACACGGGGCGGTCGATTATTTAGCTACCACCCTCAAAGCGCTGTCACTTCAGACCCACGCGATTGAGCAAATTGTTGTTGTTGAAACCAGTGCAGACCCGGCCTGCTCTGCGCTAGCCAAGCAATTCGGGTTTTCAGTTGTTGAGCCCGGTGACATCAAGCTAGGTGCCGCGATTGAATCCGGCGTCCAGTCTCTAAAGGTTGTTCCCGGTTGGCTTTGGATTCTCCACGACGATTCCGCCCCCGAACCCACAGCGCTTCAAATGCTTGCAAGTGCGGCTGAGTTGTCGCCCTCGGTCGCGATTGTAGGACCGAAGCTCTTGGAGTGGGGAAATGAAATACAGATTCAACAGCTTGGAATCACCGTTACTCCAACGGGTAAGCCTTTTCTACTGGTCGATAATCAATATGACCAAGGTCAGCACGATGACTCGAGAGACACTCTTGCAGTTTCTACGGCTGGAATGCTGGTGGCGGGAGGTCTCTGGCAGAAACTCGGTGGCCTGAATGACACCGCACCGCTGTTTGCCCAAGACATAGAGTTTTGTGCGCAGGCTCGAGTTGCTGGGTTCCGAGTGGTAGTAGAGCCACGAGCCAGGGTTTTGCACGCGGGTCTATCCATGCAGCAAGCACGGACTCGAAAGTGGCTTGGCGGGAGTCGAACCCAAGCTCTTTCAAAAGCGCACGTTCATCTAGCCGGCATACTTGCCCCGCCCCTGCTCCTACCGCTTATCTATTTAGCTCTTCCGCTCGTAGCTTTAATTTCGATCCCTCAAAACCTGATCACAAAAAAACCATCGCGAATCTTTGGTCAGTTCGCTGCCTGGCTTTGGGCATGGTTCACCGTTGCTTCAAGGCTTAGGGCTCGCAAGAAACTTCGGAGCTTGGGAAAGATTCGGCCATTGAGAGATTTTCTGGCGACAAGAGCTCAGAGAAAAAAGCGCCGAGAAGCCAAATTTGAGTACGTAATTGAGGCCCGAGAGTCGACCGGCAAGGGTCTATTCGCCAGCGGGTCAGTTTGGCTGGGCTTGGTACCGCTTATTTTTGGCTGGTCACTTTTGCCAGTTGGTGCAATCTATGCCGGGCGACTGGTTCCAATCGGCGATTCGTTCGGCTCGATTTGGTCGGCTACGGCTCTGGCCCAAGTTCCTTACCTGTCTGGGATTGGTCTGCCGACGGATCCATTCAACTGGGTGTTATCCGTCTTTGGTGTGACACTAAGTTCTAACCCGAGTTTGGCCCTGGCAATTTTTGTGTTCATCGCACCTAGCCTCGTGTTTGCAGGTTTTTGGATGCTGACCAGCTTGCTCCTTGCACGAGTATGGGTTCGAAATTTGGTCGGTCTCTCGTTTGCACTGAGCCCTCAGGTTCTGATGGTTCAGGCGATGGCCGGAGTGGCGGATTTGGTCACAATTTCCGTGGCACCTTGGCTGACGTTCGTTCTTATAAAAGCGGCCACAAGTTACAACTCATCGCGAACTTGGCGTTGGGTGGGTCTGGCCGGCCTGTTGGCCGCCTTGATAGCGGTAAGCAACCCAATGGTCTTTTTCCTATTCGTAATCTTTGGTATTGCGCTTGGCTTCAATAACATCCGCAAGCTGGCGATCTTGAGTTGGTTTGCACTTCCTGGGGCGGTTCTGATATACCCGTGGGTACTCCTGGCCGTTGAGCAAAATCAGTTCGCTTTGCTGACTGTCTCTAGCTCGGCGTTTTTGCTTCCTGCAAGCCTCTTTGAATCAATAATCGCTCTTAGCTTTCTTGGGGCTGCAGGAATCGGTGCGGCAGCAAGTCTTTTTGGAACCCGCCTAGCGGTTTCGGTCAGCTCTTGGGTGGTGGCAATTATCCTGGCGCTGGGTAGCACTTATCAGCCAATTGCCGGGAGTTTCGCTATGCAGGCACTTAGCTTGGCGGCCTTGCTGGTCGGGACTGGCTTGTTCCTTGACGACCTAAAGCGCAAGTGGGCAATCACCGCGGCATCCATCGCCGCAAGTGCTGGAGCAGTTGCCGCGGGTCTTGTTTTCGGACCTTTGGCCCCTAGCCAAGTTTCTTTCGGGTCCCAGCGGCAGGCCCCTGCGTTAGTTGTCGCAGCAGCTGAGGTTGACGAGGGCATAAGAACTCTCCGGATTGATGCCAATGGAAATCAGATCGACGTGGAGCTACTCTGGGGGGCTGGCAGGAGCCTTGAGCAGACAAGCTTGGCCTATCAGCTGCTGCTTCCTGCCAGCCCCATTTCCAACGAGCTTGCCCAATTGAGTGGCTCTCTGGTTGCAGGTAACCCTTCTGGAGTTCAGGACCTACTTTCCAGCATGGGTATTGATTTTGTTCTGCTGCAAGGAGGCCACCAGGAGAGCATTTCTGCTGCACGAGTAGCCATCGATTCAATGACCATGCTTCAGGCTGCGGGCCAGACTCCTTACGGCCATTTGTGGCAGGTGGTCGGCTCTGCTAAAAACACCCCATCTAGCCTTGAGTCACCGAGCAACAAGAATCTTCAGCTTGGCGTTCTTGCTGCGTTCTTGTTACTGGCAATTCCAACCCCAGCCTCCATTCGAGGGGCCAAGAGATTGGGGAAGCAGAAGTGAAGTTAGCTGCACGCATTGCACTCGCCACAGCCTTGGTCGGGTTGTTTCTTTCGCAAATTGTGGCGGCCGAGTTTCCTGTGACCTCGACCTCATTCGCGGCTCCAGATGTCAAGAGCGTTGCTGTGGAGCCACTACCGCTCGCGCTCTACTGTCCCGGGGCTTTTGCCGAAGTCGGTGGTGAGTCTGGAATAGAACTAGGACAAATAGACCGAATTGGTGAGGCGAGTATCTACCAGTTTCTAGGAAGTGGTGAGTTGATTGAGGATCCCGGCCTGACAACTACAACTGGCGCGAGGCTGGTCGCTGCTGGCGACAACCAATCAACCGGGCTGCTCTCCGTGATCCAGTCCCAAGGAGTTTCGAGGGATCGAGCGCTTGGGCTAATGGCAAGCACCTGCTCCCAACCCTCATTTAGCGGCTGGTTCATTTCAGGTGCCGCGGCGCTGGGGCAAGAAACTGTTTTGCTGCTGTCGAACCCGAGCGAGTCAGAAACCTTAGTGTCATTGCAGTTTCTAATACCGGGCGGGACGATTTCAAAGCAGGTTAGCTTGGCCGCTGGGCAAACCGATGTGCTGCCAGTGTCCTCTGTGATTTTCCAAGAGCCTGTTTTTGCTCTGTGGTTTGAAACCAGCGGGGTTCCGATTTCCGTTGCCATGCAGCAAAGAGCAACCGCAGGCCTATCGACCAGGGGTGTGGACCTACAACTCCCGAGCCTTGCTCCAGCGAACGAGAATTTATTAACCGGCCTAAGCGTTCGGTCTCAGGGCTTTGACAAGCCAGTATTGAGATTGTTTAATTCTGGAGACACTACAACTGAAGCCGTCATCACTGCCGTTGCGAGCGCCAACGTTGTAGTCCTCAGGCAGCAGGTCGAGCCCGAAGGCTTTGCCGAAGTAGAACTTGATCTGACCGATGGCGATTATCTGGTCAGAGTGGAGAGCGCCACACCACTCTTGGCGGGCATTAAGAACACTATTTTGAAGCCGGTGGTGGATTTTTCTTGGCTCACCCAGTCATCACAATTCACGGATTTAACTCTTCCGGTTCCAAGCTATAAAACTCGTTTGCACGTTGCAAACTTCGGCTCGACCGCTCTGATAGTGAACCTTGAAATTACCAACGGAACCAGGGTCGAATACCAGAGTTTTGAAATCGCCTCACTATCCCAAGTCTCATTGCCGATAAGTGGTGATTCGATTCGTATCAACTCTGCGTCGGAGTTTACGGCCGCGCTCGAAGTTATTGACGTGCCTGGTTACGCCGTTATTAATCCCCGGGAGAATCAAAACTTTGGCGATGAGCTATCGGTCAGTGTCCGATAGCTCACTGGTCCAATAAGTCCCAGGGTTCTTTGCCAAGGAGGCTCGCGGCGGCCGAAACCACCGCCTGTTCAATCTGAATCCTCGGATCTGAGGTCCTGGAGCTTGCACTTCTCTCAATCGGTATTCGGTAGAGAATTATGGTCATGGTTTGAGGCTTTGTGTGCCAGCGGTTTAGAGATTCGGGACGCTCCTGGAGTGGTACTTCTTCGATCTTCCAATTCAAGGCTCCAAGTTCCTCTGGAAACCTAGACCGCAGATAATCCGCAGTGTCGGCAACTGCATCCTGGAAAAAAGTTTGGCGGCTCAGCCCGTGGCGAAAAAGTTTGGACGGTACCGGTCGGCGCATGCCTCTGCCGTGACGATCTCTTTTTTGCGGGATTGAAGCCATGGAGCCATTGTATTCTTGGCGGGTAACCTAATCGGGAGATCCCTATTGACCAAATTTGATGAATTTGTTAAGACCTACGACGTTCGTGGGCTGGTGGGGAGTCAACTTACCGAAGAAGTTGTCGAATGCTTTGGTGCCGCATTTGCCGATGAGCTCGACCTGGCGGGTAAAGAGTTCGTGGTAGGCCATGATATGCGAGATTCCTCCCCGGGTTTCGCAGCAGCCTTTTCACTTGGCGCAAGAAAGCGCGGAGCAAACGCCGTCATGTTGGGCCTCTGCTCAACTGATATGAACTATTACGCTTCGGGGCTCTTGGATCTTCCAGGAGCGATGTTCACCGCGAGCCACAACCCTGCCAGCTACAACGGAATAAAGCTTTCACGAGCCGGAGCAAGGGGCATTAGCCTCGACACTGGACTCGCTGCCATTAGAGACAGGGCGGCAGTCTTTTTCGAAACTGGAATTCCAGCCAATTTTGCTCTTGGCTCAGAGCGAAACCTTTCGGTTATCGCTGACTATTCGAATTACCTTCGCAAATTGGTTCCTTTGCAGGGCATTAGGAAACTCAAGATAGTAATTGACACCGCAAACGGCATGGGCGGACTTACGGTTCCCGTTGTTCTTGGCGATGATGCTTCAATAGAAACAGTCCCGATGTATTTCGAACTGGATGGCTCATTCCCAAATCATGAGGCAAATCCACTGGACCCAAAAAACCTTGTTGATCTGCAGCAAATGGTTGTTTCCACGGGCGCGGATCTGGGTCTTGCGTTCGACGGCGATGCTGATCGTTGCTTCGCGGTTGATGAAAAAGGTGCCGCAGTCACTCCGTCTGCGGTCGCCGCTATCGTGTCCAAGCGGGAAATTCTGAGGGTTCAGGCTTTGGGGGAAAAGACTCCGACCGTGTTGCACAACTTGCTCACATCCAAATCGGTGCCAGAGACGATAGCTGCTCACGGCGCCATCCCACAGGTAACCAAGGTTGGGCACTCGTTGATCAAAGATCAAATGGCTTCAACCGCTGCGGTCTTTGGCGGTGAGCACTCGGCTCACTATTACTTCCGCGAATTCTGGGGGGCGGACAACGGCATGCTTGCCGCAATGCATCTAATCAGCGAACTCGGATCGCAAACTCGGGCCATGTCTGAAATTTCGGCCGACTACACACCCTATTTTGCGTCCGGTGAAATTAATTCAACTGTTACTGACGCCCATGAGGCTCAGTTGCGGGTCGCGGCGGAGTTCGAAGGAGCTTTTGTCGATCAGCTCGATGGAAAGACTTACAGTCACCAAGATGGTGAAAGCTGGTGGTGGTGCAATATCCGCTCTTCAAACACGGAGCCGTTATTGAGACTAAACGTCGAGTCAAATCAGGAATCGGTGATGCATCAAATTCGCAATCGAGCTCTTGCTGCAATCACATCCAAGGCTTGAGAGCAATTGCTTCAGAAGCAGGCGATTGTAAATTCTTAGGTTTCCTGCTCCGCTTCAAGCTACATTTAAGGAGCGATTCCAATGACCATTACTGTTGTAGGTAATCGCAGGCGATTGGAGGGTGATTTGATTCACAAGGTGCTGGTTGTTGACGATGATGATGCCCTTCGAGAAATGGTCGGCCTCGTGCTGGCAGGAGCAGGATACGAGCCGGTCTTTGCCGCAGACGGTATCTCGGCCGTTGAGATCTTTAAAGATAGAAACCCAGATTTAGTTCTTCTAGACATAATGCTCCCCGGTCAATCGGGGATTGAGGTCTGCAAGCAGATACGCGCCGTATCCGGAGTGCCAATTGTCATGTTGACAGCCAGGGGGGACACCAACGATGTTGTCTTGGGTCTTGAAGCTGGAGCCGATGACTACGTTGTGAAGCCTCATAAGGGCGAAGAGTTGATTGCAAGGGTCAAGGCCAGACTTCGACCGTTGCCAGACGATTCTTTAGTTCTTCAAGTCGGAGGTCTTACGCTGGACCCGAAAACTTTCGAAGTTCAACGAGAGGGCGCGAATCTATCGCTAACGCCTTTGGAGTTCAAGTTGCTTCACACCTTGGCCTCGAAGCCTCAACAGGTTTTTAGCAGAGAAATGCTCCTCGAGCAGGTTTGGGGTTACCAGTACAAGGCAGATACCCGACTGGTTAACGTCCACGTTCAGCGATTGCGGTCCAAGGTCGAAAAAGATCCTGAGAACCCGAAGATTGTCATGACAGTCCGTGGTCACGGATATCGGGCTGGCTCAGAGACACTGTGATTTCGCTGTTTAGGCGATCGCTAACTGCCAGAACTGTGGTCGCAACCGTTCTGCTCAGTGCTTTGGCACTGGTCACCCTCGGCGGATTTTTGTCCTACTCGTTGGCAAACGGCTTTTATCAAAATCGACTTGATCAAGTCCTTAGCGAAACAGAACGCGCGGTAAGCAGCGTCCAGGGAACAGTGTCGGCTGCCTCGGTAAACGACGAAACCGCCCTGCAAACACTAATAAATGCCGTCGTTCCATCCCTGGAAATAGTTGGTGGTTCTGGATCTAGACAGGTGGCGCTTCTCAGGAGCCCAGGGCAAGCCCAGCTTCAGCTTTTTGAGTCTCCGATTTCTCAGGATTTAGACCTTAAGACCATTCCAGATGAGCTGCGAGTCCAGGTTCGGGAGTCTGCTGGAATCCTCACCTACACACCAGTGAGCTTTTTTAAGGATGGCGTCCTGGTCGCCGGAATTACGGTTGGAGCTCCAGTGGTGATTCCACTAGCTGGAAACTTCGAGCTTTTCCTGGTTTTCGATCTAAGTGCGGAGCAGCAATCTTTGGCACTTGTTCAAAATGCGATTACGGTCGCCGGAATAATTCTTCTGGCCCTAATCGCCCTGGTTAGCTATTTGGTCACCCGCTCTGTGGTTCGGCCTGTGGAGCAGGCGGCTCTTGCCGCTCAGACGCTGTCGGCCGGAAAACTTGATGAACGGTTGGTTGAGCGTGGTGATGACGTGTTAGCTCAGCTTGCTAGATCTTTCAACAAGATGGCCGCGAGCTTGCAGCAACAGATTCAACAGCTGGACTCACTCTCGAAAATGCAGCAACGTTTTGTTGCCGATGTTTCTCATGAACTGAGAACGCCGTTGACAACCATAAAGCTCGCCGGCGAAGTCATTTTCGGAAATAGGGAGAAGCTAGACCCGGCTCTTTCACGATCAGCGGAGCTGATGCAAAACCAGATAGAGCGTTTTGAGTCGCTGCTAGCTGACCTCTTAGAGATATCGCGATATGACGCCAGAGCCGTGGTCGCTGATCTTGAAACTCAAGATCTAAACGCGGTAGTTGGGGCTTCGATTGCCAGCATTGAGCCACTTGCACACGCAAAGAATACCGAGATTCGAATTGACTTACCGAAGGGACCGGTAGAGGCCGAGTTTGATGCCAAGCGAATCGAGAGACTGCTGCGCAATTTACTTTCTAACGCAGTCGAGCACGGAGAGGGCCGAGCCATAATTGTTCAAGTTGGTCAAAATGCCAGCTCGGTCGCGGTTTGTGTTACCGATTCGGGAGTTGGAATGTCACGACTACAACTCGACAGAGTTTTTGACCGGTTCTGGCGAGCGGACCCGGCTAGGCAAAGATCCGTGGGCGGGACTGGCTTAGGGCTTGCAATTTCCAAAGAGGACGCAACCCTGCACCGGGGATGGCTGCAGGTTTGGTCCAAGCCGAATAAAGGCACGAGCTTCCGGTTGACGCTTCCTAGACGCGCAGACTCCGTGATTGGAAACTCGCCAATACCGCTTCCACCTAGATCGGTGCAGACATGATCAAAAAGGCCTTTGTTCTTATTGCGACTTTGGTTTTGGCTGGGTGCGCCTCGATACCAACTCAGCTGGATATTCAAAGCGGTCCTGATATTGCTCCTGAGGCTCAGCAGGAATTTGCTTACTACACGCCGTCAGGACCGTCCCTGAATGCCACTTCGCAGGAAATAGTGTCCGGGTTCTTAGCCGCGGGAACCAGCCCCCTAAATGACTACGCTGTGGCGAGAGAGTTTCTGAGTGACGATTTCGCTCAGCGTTGGAACCCCGAGAACCAGACAGTAATTAGAGCCGGTGCTCCGGTTTTTCGGCAGGCAGGGGAGTCCTTGGTCGTCGTTGAGCTAAGTGCTGGAGCGAGAATTGACGATCAGGGCCGCTACGAGGACTCGGTTGAGCTATCTACAACCAACCTTAGATTCGGGGTCGCGTTGCAAGACGGGCAATGGCGAATCTCAAGCGCCCCCAATTTGACGGTTGTTACACCTCCGGTTTTCAGCGTGGTGTTTAACGCTTTCCCCGTCTATTTTTTGGACTCGAGCATGGAGAGCTTGGTGCCTGATTTGCGTTGGTTCCCAACCAAAACCTCTACTCCGACCAGGTTGGTAAACGCCTTGCTCGCAGGACCAAGTGCTTGGCTGTCCTCGGGTGTCAGGTCGGCAATCCCTGAGGGCACTCAGTTGACAATTAGCGCGGTACGAATCCTGAATCGCGTCGCTCAAGTTGATCTAGATTCTGACGCACTTGCTGCCGGACAGCAGGATAGAAGGAACATGCTCGGACAGTTGAGATCAACCTTGACGCAACTGCCTGGCGTTGACGATATTTCGCTCTCCGTGAATGGTGCGTTTCAGGACATTGCGCCCGGAGGTGCAGAGCCCAACGATGAAATGAGTATCAGCTACGTCCTAAAGCCGACAGGAGTTGAGCCGCTAACCAGCATCGGTTCGATGCCTCTTTCTGGCACGCAGGCCATGGTTGCGAACTACAGCCCAAAACTAATAGCGATCACCGACAACGGTGATCAAGTCGCCTTCACGAGCGCTGAGGGCGTTTTTGAACTAACCAATCAGTCACTGCGGGTTGAGATCACCAAGCTGAGCTCTTTGATTGACGTCGTAGCACTTGAATATGACACGACTGGATCGCTTTGGGCTTTTCCGGCCGATGCCAGTTTGCCCGTGGAGGTTTACGACCAGACCACTGTGGTTCGAACTTTAGCCAGTCCATTCCTGGGGCTCCGGCTGGCAGCAGCTATTGCGCCCGAGGGTACTCGCGTCATTCAGTCAATACAGACTGAGGACGCGGAGTCATTCCTGGACGTTGGGGTCGTGCTCAGAGACGCCAATTCAATCCCATTAGCTCTGAATAAAGGCTTGAGAATCGAACCAGTTCTAGGAACGCCCATCGCAGTTGCGTGGCAGGAGCCGGCATCTATGCGTGTTCTTGAGAGGACTGCGAGTGGCCTGACGGCTTTCAGCGAGTACTCCATCTCGGGTCCAAGAACGCAGCTACCTATGCCTCCGACAATGGGCATCGAGTTGCATGCTGCTGCTTCATCGGCAAGCAGCTACCTGCTCTCGGAGGTAGGCGAGGTCTGGCTCTTCTCGGCTAACAGCTGGCGCCGAATCGCAACCGGGGTTTCCAGCATCAGCCCACTTCGCTAACAGGCAATTTTCTTGACTGTTTTTCAACAACAAGGTCTAGTTCACTGCCCTGAATTGCAATGAGGCTGAAGCTATTTGGATGTTCAAGGCCCTGCTAGATTTTGTCTTCCCGACCGCATGCGCCGTTTGTGACGTTCCTCCCAGTCCGCTTTGTGAAGGTTGCGCTCCCGCGTTTGATGTCGCGCAATCCTGGTTAGGGACCACGCCGGTTTGGTATGCCACAGAATATAGCGAGCCAATTTCTAGAATCTTTAGAGCGTATAAAGATCAAAACAGAACAGCGCTTGTCACTTACTTGGCTCCCGGCCTCAAGCTGGCTGTGGCCAAAGGAGCGCTGGTTCTTGGAGAATGCTGGATTTGTCTCCCACCAAGGAATCGGGTGAACTTCAAAAAACGCGGTTTCGACCCGGTATCGCGTCTGATCACCGGCAGCGACAAGCCAGTGCTTGGGCAGTTACCGAGCAATACTCTCAGGTTTCACCGTCAAGTTCGAGACCAGCGCAGGCTCAATAAGCCAGGTCGCGAATCCAACATCCTGGGCTCCATGACAGCCATACCAGGATCCAAAAGAGTGTTGTTGGTCGACGATGTCATGACAACTGGCTCAACACTCAAGGAATGTACCCGCGCTCTGAGTGCTGCCGGTTACGAAGTTGCCGGAATCTGTGTATTAGCCAAGAGAAACCTCTAAAGCTGGAGCGAGGCCATAGAAAAAGGCGTAGTTTGGTATTACGGCGAAACAGCCGACTAGGAGGTAAAAATGGAACTTCGAATTTCAGCGAAAAACCTCACGGTCTCTGATCGTTTCAGAGACTATGTAACCGAGAAGGCCGGCAAGGTTGAGCAATTTGCTCATCGCCCGCAGGAACTGAACATAAAAATAACTCGTTACGAACACTCAAAAGGTGCCGGTCAAGAAGACCAGGTCGAACTGACCGTTTATGAACCAGGACACGTGGTTAGGGCCGAGGCCAGGGCTTCGGATAAGTTTGCTGCTTTTGACATGGCCTTCGCAAAACTGCTCGAGCGACTTAGGCGGTATTCAGACAAGCAAAAAAAACACCAAGGTCTCGGGGCGAGCGAGCTAGCCGCGTCTGACTTCAGAGACCTAGCGATTGTTCCTGCAGACTCTCAGCTGCTAACCGGCGAAATTCCAGTTGTGAAGCAGGACCAGCCCGAAGAAGCAGAGGGTCAGCTTGTGATTCGCTCGAAAGAGTTTGAAAAGAATGCGATGACAAAAGAGGAAGCGGTTGGTCATATGGAGCTGGTGGGGCACGACTTCTACCTCTATCACGACCTTGAACATGATAAAGCTGCGGTAGTTTATAGGCGAAAGGCCTACAGCTACGGTGTTATTTCACTCAGCTAGGCGCAGTCAACAGCAACTAGAATTTTATCCGACCATCAAGGAGTAACTCTTGGCACTATTTGTAGACAAACTGCTGCGTGCTGGCGAAGGCAGGCTTGTACGAAAGCTTGAGGGCATTGCAAGTGAAGTCAATGCTTTAGAGGTCAACTACAAAGAGCTCGGTGACGAAGAGCTAAAGGCAGAGACCAATACTCTTCGGGAGCGATACGCAGCTGGCGAATCTTTGGATGACTTGCTGCCCGAGGCTTTCTCGGCCGTGCGCGAGGCTTCGGTGCGAACTCTTGGAATGCGGCACTTTGATGTTCAGGTCATGGGTGGAGCAGCGCTTCACCTCGGAAACATTGCTGAGATGAAGACCGGAGAAGGTAAGACGCTTGTTGCGACCTTGGCCTCTTATCTGAATGCCATCCCTGGCCGTGGAGTCCACGTCGTTACCGTGAATGATTTCTTGGCCAAGTATCAATCGGAACTAATGGGAAGAATCTTCCGAGCGCTCGGCATGACCACCGGCTGCATTATTAGCGGGCAGGACCCCGAAGAGCGCAGGGCTCAGTACGAATGTGACATTACCTATGGGACAAACAACGAGTTTGGTTTTGATTACCTAAGAGACAACATGGCTAACTCCAAGCAGGAGCTTGTTCAGCGAGGACACTTCTTTGCTGTGGTTGACGAGGTCGACTCAATCCTGATCGACGAGGCCCGGACGCCATTGATTATTTCCGGACCCGCAGCCGCCGATGTCAACCGCTGGTTTGGCATTTTTGCAAAGCTCGCCAATGACCTCATTGCCGAAGAGGACTACGAAGTAGACGAGAAGAAAAGAACCATTGGTGTTCTTGAATCCGGAATCGACAAGGTCGAAGATTACCTAGGAATCACCAACCTCTATGAAACGGCGAATACCCCGCTTATCTCTTTTCTAAACAACTCCATTCGGGCCAAGGAACTTTTCAAGCTCGACAAGGACTACGTGGTTGTGAACGGCGAAGTTCAAATTGTTGATGAGCACACGGGCCGAATTCTGCCAGGGCGTCGATACAGCGAAGGTATGCACCAGGCAATTGAGGCAAGAGAAGGCGTGACAATCAAGCCAGAGAATCAAACTCTTGCCACCGTGACACTACAGAACTACTTCCGTCTCTACAGCAAGATCTCGGGCATGACCGGAACTGCTGAGACTGAGGCAGCCGAATTCATGTCCACCTACAAACTAGGTGTCGTTTCAATTCCAACCAACCGCAAGATGGTTAGAAAAGACCAATCCGACCTGATCTACAAGAACGAAGAAGTTAAGTTCCGAATGGTCGTTGAGGACATCGCCGAACGCCACGAAAAGGGCCAGCCGGTACTTGTTGGAACCACCAGCGTCGAAAAGAGCGAGTATCTTTCAAAGCTTTTGGCCAAAAGAGGCGTTAAGCACGAAGTGCTGAACGCAAAGAACAATGCGCGCGAAGCAATAATTGTCGCCCAGGCCGGTCGTTTCGGCGCTGTCACGGTTGCCACCAACATGGCTGGGCGAGGAACAGACATCATGCTCGGCGGTAACGCCGAGTTTTTGGCAGTGCAGCAAATGGCCAAAATCGGGTTGACATTGGATGAGCAGCCAGAAGAGTACGAAGCAAAGTGGGACGAAGTTTTTGACGGCCTCAAAAAAGAGGTTGCCACCGAAGCGGCAAAAGTTTTGGAAGTTGGTGGGCTCTATGTGCTTGGCACCGAGCGCCACGAATCAAGGAGAATCGATAATCAGCTTCGAGGCCGCTCTGGACGCCAGGGTGACCCGGGAGAATCGCGTTTCTATCTTTCGTTGACAGATGATCTGATGAGGCTATTCAACTCCGGTGCGGCAGCGGCACTTATGAACCGTTCCTCAGTGCCTGACGATTCGGCTATCGAATCCGGAGTGGTTTCCAGGGCGATTATGTCGGCTCAGTCCCAGGTCGAGGGTCGAAACGCTGAAATCCGCAAGAACATCTTGAAGTATGACGATGTCATGAACCGCCAGCGTGAAGCGATCTATACCGATCGCCGTCAGATTTTGCAAGGCGAGGACATTTCTGGGACCTTCCAGGAGTTCCTCGACTTAGTAATAACCCAAATCGTTCAGTCTGCAGGTCTGGAGTCCAACTCCGCTGACTGGGATCTCGAGACGCTTTGGGCCGAGCTCAAGGTCACTTACCCCATAGCACTTGAGGTCGATGAAGTCTTCCAAGAATCCGGGTCCCGAAGTAAAATCACAGCCGGATGGCTGACCGAAGAAGTACTAAGCGATGCCCGTATTGCCTATCAAAATAGGACCGATGAGATTGGGGTCGAAATCATGCGCGAGCTAGAGCGTCGCGTAATGCTTTCCGTAATCGATCGAAAGTGGCGCGACCACCTCTATGAGATGGATTATTTGAAAGAGGGAATCGGGCTGCGCGCGATGGCTCAGCGCGATCCCTTGATCGAATACCAGCGCGAGGGTTATGCCATGTTCTTGGAGATGATGGCTGGTATCAGGGAAGAAGCTGTTCAGTTCCTGTTCAACGTTGAGATAAAGCAATCGTTGCCAGAGGTTCAGGCCCCGCAGCCAGCACAGCTAACCTATTCAGCTCCCACAGAACAGGGCAAGGTTGATGTTCGCAGGGAAGCTAACCCGAAAGCCGATGGAGCGTCCAAAGGCCCTCAGCGGCCACCTCAGGCGCCCCCGAAGCCCCCACAGGGCGGTCAGGGCAGCTCCTTCTTCAAGAACTAGAGCTGATAAGCACGATCTCGGTAATCCGGAAGCGACCGTGCACCATTTCAGCCCTGACGGAAACGGCTTGAAGAACGGAAGATATTTCTAGCAGCACTACGCCTTGATAAGCGCCTTTGTCGGTTGGAAAGATTTTGCTTTGCCTGAGAATTATTGTCGGCCGAGTGCTAGGCCCAACCAGTGCCTGCTGTCTAGCACGTCGAATTGATCGCTGTGAGATGTCGTAGTAGGCCTTGTCGCTTAGCCATCTAGAAAGTTGTTCTGGGCGCCTGACTCCGGCGAGAATCTCGATGTAGGCTGTCGAAATTTCGGCAAAAAGCTTCGCAGGACTGGGCTGCGTTTTGCTCAATGTGTTCTCGATCATGTAACCCCCCGATCAAATATTTTTCTGAATTCTTGTCCCCAGCTGAAAAAAATGGAAGACAAATATCCTTATTTGTGGATAACTATTTGATAACCCAAAGTCCTAATGCAAGATAACCCTTCATGGATATCATCAGTGAACTCGAGTCAGAATTTGAAGCCCTAAGAGCTGGGCGAAACGATAGCACGCGTGCTGAGGTGGTTCGAGTAGAACATTTGGGCGGGGTTTCTTTTCTAGTCAACCTAGTGGTAGGTATCGACTTTGTAGCCGGAACAGGCGATCAAGGGCTGTTGGTATTTCCAACCAATGCAGTTGCCATGATCACTGCAAATGCGATGCCAGAACTGCAGCAAAAATCCATAGGTGATCTGTTGGCCGCTCAGCGGAACCCAGTGCGGGTGCATTTCAGCCTTCGTAGCCAGGTTAGAAAAGGGTGGCTTCTTAGTGAGCATGGGCCATGGCTGCGAATTGCGGCAGACCGAAAAGTTGTTTGGTGCCCCATTGGAGTTGTGACGCTGATCGAGTTGTCGGCTGTGGAAAACACTTAACGGCCGAAGGCAAACTTTGCCACCCTTCTTTGCAAAGGAGGCCCCATGCCAAAAAGGCTAAGAGCAAGACCGGCGAATTGGGTGTTGTTGCTAATCAGTTCGTCATTGGTACTTGGCGGGCTCGTGGTTGCAAGCGCCATCAAACCGCTACCAAGTTATTTGGTGGCATCGTCGACAATTCCCACCGGGACTCTCGTATCTGATGCCGAAATGGTTACCGCCGAAATAGATCTAGGAACTCTGAGCGACGCGTACGTCACTGCCAGCACGCCTATCGAGGGTCTCAGCGTGACGGCGGTAATTGGCAAAGGGGAGTTGATTCCGTTGCGACTAATTGGCAAGGGGCTCAGACCGGACCAGACGGCCATTAGATTCGTCCCAAACCTAAAGCCAGCTGAATCAATTGTGGCTGGAAGCGTGGTGTCGGTTTGGCAGGTAACCGAGACCGAAGACGGGTTTGTCCCCCAGAGGATCGTTTCGGTATCTGAGGTTTTGGCAATTGAGTTTGGCGATGGCTTGTTCGCGGAGGATGCTCCCGATGTTGAGCTCTTGCTTAACCTGGACCAGTCCACTTTGGTGCTGGCGGCAGTAGCCGCTGGGTATCCAATCTATGTTTTACCACTGCCATGACCCTGGCTGACATCCTGAGACCTCAGCCACCAAAGGACCATGAAGAAGAGGCCGAAAAAGTGTCGCTGTCCGCTCCGGTAATTCAACCAGCAAAGGTAATAGCAGTTTGGGGGAGTGCCGGTAGCGGCAAAACCACTCTTGCTGTAAACATCGGTTTTGAACTGTCTTCAATGGATCTTAGGGTTTTGATTATTGATGCGGACAGCTATCGACCATCTGTTGCCGCATGCCTTGGCCTAACTGAGCCCGGACCTGGCATAACTGCCATGCTGCGGCTTGCTCGAACCTCAAGGCTAAGCGTTGATGAATTGCACCGGCTAACCGAGGAAATTCAGTTTGGAAAGAAGAGCCTTCGCGTGCTAACCGG
The DNA here is from genome assembly GCA_937920245.1 of uncultured Microbacteriaceae bacterium. GTDB lineage: Bacteria > Actinomycetota > Actinomycetes > Actinomycetales > Microbacteriaceae > Aquiluna. The sequence continues at coordinate 7,246 of CALGUV010000100.1, read as the reverse complement.
GCTAAACGCACCGAGTCGCTGGCCCGAGCTAGATTCCGACTCGATTGCAACACTTATCCAGTTCTCAAAAGAGCATTTCGATGTCGTGGTCATCGATGTTTCTGCGGAGCTCGAGCAAGGTCTAGTTAGTTCGGGAAGCGAAATCTCTAGGAACTCTTCAACGCGAGTAATTATTGACCAGGCGGACTTTGCTCTAGGTCTATTCGCTGCAGACCCGGTCGGATTGAACAGGTTTTTATGGGACTGTCGAAACGCGGACTTTGAGTTTTGGCCGGTTGCGAATCGTGTTCGGGCATCTACTATCGGAAAAAACCCAGACAGGCAGCTAAGAGACACTATGCATCGCTTAGCGAGACTCGAGCTTAGGGCCGTTATTGCCGAAGATGCTCACGCCGCGGATCTGTCCTTACTTAAAGCACAGCCGCTTTGCCTGTGTGCCAAGAACTCAAAAACCCGTGAATCAATAAGACTGCTGAGCCTCGATCTGTTAGATGCTACTTAGGGCGGGTAAACTTGGCGGCTGTGGCTGTCAAAGACTTTCAAGGTGAATCCTGGCTCAGTGCTGTGCTGGCTGATTGGCAACTTGTTGCGGATGCCGCATTCTCTGACTTGGTGCTGTGGGTTCCCAATCGGAACAGCTTTGAGGCCTCCGCTCACGCCCGTCCAGCTGCCGCGCCAACTTTGTTCTATCGGGACATTATTGGTAATTCACCCAGGAGCGACTGGGCGAAGCAGATAAACCAGGCATGGACCACGAAGGTGCCAGCGCTGGGTTCAGAGCTGGAGCGATTTGAGGGAAATGCCAGCAGGGTCTCGGCTTACCCAGTTTTTACTCCAGATAAGTCAAAAGATTCTGTACCGATTGCGATTATCACTCGCCACACCAACCTCGGCGAATCGCGAATGCCAAATAAATTAAAGTTAAATTTCGTTGCGGTTGGCGAAGAGCTCTTGAAGATGATTTCTGAGGGCTGCTACCCAACTGCTGAAGCCGGCAGCGCTCCCAAGCGAGGAGCCCCCAGGGCTAACGACGGTCTAATTCGCCTCGATGCCGCCGGTCGGGTTTTGTTTGCAAGCCCCAGTGCGCTATCGGTGTTCAATGCCGCGGGAGTCGATGGTGAGCTTGAAGGCAGGTTGTTGGCGGAGACAGTAAACGCGCTGCCGACCGGCTTCAACCAAGTTGATGAGGGTCTGCCGTTGATCCTGACCGGCAAGGGCGCTTGGCGAAGTGACGTTGATTTTGAGGGTCAGACCGTGTCGCTTCGCTCGGTTCCTCTGATGAGTAAGGGGAAAAGAAACGGCGCGATTGTGCTTTGTCGCGACGTGACTCAGTTGCGAGTTCGAGACCGAGAACTGATAAGCAAAGACGCAACTATCAGGGAGATCCACCACCGAGTCAAAAACAACCTGCAGACAGTGGCCAGCCTTCTTAGAATTCAGTCCAGACAGACCAAATCCGAAGAGGTAAAAGAGTCGCTTGCTCAAGCCATGCGACGAGTCAGTGCTATTGCCGTGGTTCACGACGTTTTGACTGAGGGCGTGGACCAGGACGTGAGCTTCGACCAAGTTTTCAAGAGGATTTTGACTCTGGTTCCTGAAACTGCTGTTACAAACAACACGCAAGTCACAACAGAGTTTGAAGGAAGCTTCGGAGAGCTACCAGCCGAGCGCAGCACATCGCTGGCTCTGGTTCTAACCGAGATAGTTTCAAACGCCGTGGAGCACGGCCTCGAGGATAACCCCGGGGTGATTCAAGTCACTGCCGAGCGTGAGAAGAAGATTCTAAGAATCACGGTCGAGGACAATGGCGTCGGTCTCCCAGAGGGAAAACTAGGCTCCGGACTTGGTACTCAAATCGTCAAGACGCTTGTGGAATCTGAGCTTCGTGGAAAAATCAATTGGACTTCGCCTATAAGAGGCGGAACCAGAGTGGTGTTAGAAATACCCGTTTAGCCGGCGCGGCGGGCCCTTGCGTAACGACGCTTCAAAGACCTGCGCTCATCCTCGGAGAGGCCACCCCACACACCAGTGTCCTGGTTTTCTTTGATTGCATACTCAAGGCACTGAGCCGAAACGTCGCACTGGCGGCAGATGGTTTTTGCCTGCTCTATCTGCTCTAGAGCAGGTCCTGTGTTCCCAACTGGGAAGAATAGCTCTGGGTCTGCATTGAGACAACGGGCCTTATTTAACCAAACCATATCCATATTGTTCTGTTATTCCTAAGGTCGAATTTTGGGCCGATTTGAAGGTAGAGTCCTTCTTGCAACTCCCAAAATAGTTTCACAGCCGACTCGAGAAATCAAGACCCAATTGTCTAAAAAGCCCAAAATTTTGCTATTAGCAGTATTAATTACCGCTATCCAGTCGGTTGTGCTATGGCTAATTGCCCTCTGGTCAGCGTGGTCAATTTTGCAGGGAGACGTGCTGTCACTGGTGAGCGCACTATTTCTAACCGGCATCGTTTTAGGCGCCGCATTGTTTCTTTCAAACGTCGCGATCGGAATGTTTAGACTCCAGCGCTGGGCCTACACTCCCTCGTTTGTAATGCAGCTTTTGATTGTTTCAATTGGAGTTGCAAGCTTCGGGGGCGAGTACGGCCTTGCGTTTCTCGGCTTCGGTCTGCTGTTGCCAGCAGCGTTGGTTTTCTTCGCAATGTTCTCAAAGCCAGTTCGGGCGCTTTTTAGAAAAGACTAGATACCCAGGCGTTTTTTCAACATGTTGGTGTGGCCGGTGGCTTTGACGTTATAGAGCGCTTGATTGATTTTGCCCTTTTTGTCCGTGACAATTGTCGATCGCAGAACACCGGTATAGACCCGTCCATAAAGGTTCTTTTCCCCGAAAGCCCCGAAGGATCGGTGGGCCGCTAAATCTGGATCAGAGAGCAACTGGAAGCTTAAGTCGTGAGACAGCGAAAACTCCTTTAGGCGACTGACGCTGTCCGGGGAAATGCCCACTACTTGATATCCTTGGGCCGCGAAGTCCTCTAAGTAATCTTGGAAATCGACAGCTTCTTTAGTGCAACCGGGACTTCCTGCGGCCGGAAAAAAGAAGAAAATTGTTGGAGTGGTCAGCAGCTCTTTGGAGGTGACAGAATTGTTGTCCTGGTTGGCTAGTGAGAATGTTGGTGATTTGTCTCCTGGTTCCAAGCGAGAAACTTTGATAGCCATAAAACTCTCCTAATGGTTCACAGGCTAGCGGAATTTGCGATGCACTCACTTGCTAGTTCGCCAATAGCGTTTTTGGGCAAGCCGGAGCTAGCTCATAAACAAAACTGGAACCATGCTGGCCACTAGCAACAGCCCAGCCACCCAGTTGAAAATGAGGCGTTTTTTAGGATCGGCCATGAAATTCTTTAGGAGACCCCCAAACACCGCCCATGCCAGCGCCCCGGGAAAGGTGAGTGCGAGAAAGACGGCAACCAGGCCAATTGTTTCCTCGACAGATGAGCCAATTGGGATAAACGAGGCCATGAAGCTTGGCATCACAACCCAAACCTTTGGATTTACAAATTGGAAAAAGGTTGCTTCAAACAGACCAAACAGCTTGCTGTTTTCATCGATGGGTTTGTAGCCAGATCGAATAATCGAATAGCCCAAGAAAAGAATGTAGGCAAAGCCCAGATATTTAAGGATTTCATAAACACTTGGGAGCGTGACAAAAACAACTCCAAGGCCCAATCCAATTGCTCTAAGAATTACGGTCAGGCCCAGCATGATTCCGAACAAAAACGGCAAGGCTTTCTTCACGCCGTAATTGACTCCCGTGGCGAACAAAATGGTGTTGTTGGGCCCCGGTGTCACCGAGGTCACAAAGCCAAAGGTAGCTACCGCCAAAATAAGTTCAATGGGCACTCGGTTATCTTGGCACAACAAAATCAGATGGCTAGTATCCATCAATGTCTTGGATAACTTCGGTCGCTTGGTGGTATGCTTTTGCGCTGATGCGCCTCTAGCTCAATTGGCAGAGCAACTGACTCTTAATCAGTGGGTTCCCGGTTCAAGTCCGGGGGGGCGCACCAGAAAAAAATCGGACAAACCCCTGAATAACAGGGGTTTTTTGCTTTCCGGCACATTCAGACATGGAAGATAGCTCTCAACCGAAATATCTGAATTGGACGCGCAGCGGGCTGATCAGGCAATGGATTACCAAGCCCAGCTGTGGTTTACTCAAGAGCATGGCCTCGTATCTTCCGCAACGCATTCTTTCTCTAGTGAGCTTTGGGTTCGTGCTGGTCATGAATGGGGTTGCCACAGCCCTTCCACTCGGGGGGCTTTCAGTTGGTGAGGTATCTAGAAGATACGACACCTTGTTTGCTCCAATAGATTTCACCTTCGGAATCTGGGGTCTGATCTACCTCGGGCTAGCGGTCTATAGCTTCACTCAGCTGGCAGCCAATACTTCAGTCATCAGAGGTATCACACCCTGGTTTATTTTCGCCAACATACTAAATGGCTCTTGGATCATCGCCTGGCGCTTAGAGCTGCTTTGGCTCTCGGCTTTAATTCTTGCGGTGTTGTTATTTACGCTTTTCAAAATCAACCAGATAACCACGGCAAAGCGCACTGACTTTGCCAGCACTCTCTCAGTTAGGCTCCCGTTCGCCATCTATTTCGGTTGGGTGACTGTTGCAACCATCGCCAATATCTCTTCGCTGTTAGTCCAGTTGGGTTTTGAGGAAGGCTTGGGCCTATCAGCGCAAGCTTGGACAGTGGTGATATTGGTTGTTGCAGTGCTTATTGGCTCCGCCACGGCACTGGTGAATTCCTCGCCAGGCTACTCCCTGGTGTTGGTCTGGGCTTTCTGGGGAATTTACTCTCGCCACATGTCTGAAACAGAATGGGATCAGCAATACCCGAATATAATCCTTGCGGTTCAGATTCTTCTGCCTGTGCTAGCGCTAGCCACCATAGGGGCCTGTGTTAGGTGGCTGAGGCAGCCGGTTGGGCAAGGAATGCTTACCCAACCAACCGCCTAATCAAGATTGCTCACCAACTACTGCGAAATGAAGAAGGCCTTGAATTCCAAGTGATTTTTTTCATTCTGTCCTATGATTTAGTGAACAGCAACCAATAGCAAAACTCTCGGGCAACCAAACCAACCACGTCTAGTTGCCAACGCACAAGAATTGGAATCTAATTGAAACCCAGCTCACGCTTGACTGCTCGACTTGGAGTTTCTCAATTCATAGGTTGGAGTTCGGGTTTCTATCTCCCGGCAATCTTGGCCGTGCCGATATCAGAGTCCCTTGGAATAGCCACTGAAACCTTCTTCTGGGCCTTCACTGTTGCGCTTTTGGTAGCGGCCTTTCTGGGTCCCCGCGTTGGCAAGGCGATCGATCGGCTAGGGGGAAGGCGTGTTCTTCCTTTTGGAAGTATCGCTTTTATTCTGGGTCTTAGCACCTTGGCGGCAAGCACCTCGGTGCAGATGCTTTTTGCCGCGTGGGTGCTAATTGGAATCGGAGCTGCAATGGGCAACTATGACGCTGCATTTGCAACCGTAGTTACTTTTTTTGGTGACGAGTCGAACAAGATCATTGCCGGAATCACGGTATTCGTTGGCCTCTCCTCGACAATTTCCTGGCCCCTAAATGCTTGGGTGACAGAAAATTTTAGTTGGCAGTGGGCAGTGATGGTTTGGGCCTTTGCACACTTACTAATTTCGCTGCCACTAAACCTAACAATTCCTCGACTAGAGCCGAGACCTGCTGCAGAGCCTGCGCCCGAAACTCCGGCCGGTAACAAAAGGCGTATTCGTATCGACCTGCTGATCGTAGTCTTTGCGGTGATGTTCGCCCTAGAAGGTTTCATGGTTGCCTCGGTTAACACGATCTTGCCCTTTTTGTTAACTGAACTCGGCGCTTCTATCGGGGCGGCACTGTTCGCAGCTGCAATCCTTGGACCATCTCAAGTGTTGGCCAGAGTGCTGCTAGTTGCCCTGGGAAAAATGATGACCCCGATGCGCGTTGCGGGGCTGGCAATGCTTGCTCACCCGCTCGGTGTTGTATTGGTTTTGGTCTTTGGCGTGGATGCGCTGATTCCATTCGTTATTTTGCAGGGCATTGCCGTTGGGCTTGATCCATTTATTCGCGGAACACTGCCGCTTTTGTTTTTTGGGCCCGAGCAGTTTGGTGAACGTCAGGGATACATAATGATGTTTTCAAAAATTGTGGTTGCTTTTAGTCCGTTACTGCTGACGGTGATAGTGCTCAGGAATCCAATCGCGGGCATCTTGACCACCATGAGCATGGGCCTGGCTGCCTTCCTGCTGCTAATGGGTTTGGCAGCACTGAGAAGCCGACGCGAGTTGGTTCAGAGTAGCTCTACTCCTGATTGAAGCTAACTAAGTTCGGATCCATTGCTCTCATGGCGAGTGCTCGGTTATTTTTGAGACAGTCCTTTTTTGTGGGCGCGATAGACAGATTGTCCGGGACTCTCTAAGCACGGTACTGCGCCATGGTGCAACCGCCTCTTTTTCATGGGGTTCCCTAACAAAAATTAGCTCATGACTCAACAGTATGTCTTTAGGTATTAGCGAATTCAGGCTGCATTCAAGAGGTTGAGGTCCGTAGTCTTAGCTAGTGCTTCTAAATTCAATGCCGAATGCCAACGGCGACCCGATTGGCATCCAGATGGGTCAAGCGGCTAAGCCCGCGCTGCCAGACACAGGTCTGGCGCTTTCCGGATACCTCTGCAGACTCGAAGCACTAAGTGCTGAGTCTCACGCTCAAGATCTCTTTGGGGCGTTTAGCCTCGATGCATCCGACTCACTCTGGACCTACTTGCCTCAGGGTCCTTTCCGTGCCGTGGATGAATTTTCATCCTGGGTGAAGCAAGTGCAAGGACAGCAAGACCCAGCTTTTTACGCAGTCATCGACGAGCAGACCAACAAGGCAGTCGGTGTTTCTGCATACCTTCGGATTGACCCAAGGGCGTCCTCAATCGAGATTGGCTGGTTAACTTTCTCGCCGTTGATGCAGAAAAAGCCCATTGCCACCGAGGCGATGTACTTGATGATGAAAAATGCTTTTGATCTCGGCTACAGGCGCCTCGAGTGGAAATGCAACGCGCTAAATGCGCCATCGATTAGAGCTGCCGCAAGATTAGGCATGTCATTTGAGGGCGTGTTCAGGCAAGCCACGATTGTGAAAGGTCACAGCCGTGACACGGCATGGTTTTCAATTTTGGATAGCGAATGGCCCCAAGTTAGGTCCTCAATGGAGTCCTGGCTAGCGGCGGATAATTTTGAC
>CALGUV010000099.1 GCA_937920245.1 uncultured Microbacteriaceae bacterium | reverse complement strand
GAATCACTCGAGCACCTCAGGATTCTCTCCTTGACTACCTGTGTCGGTTTGCGGTACGGGTACCTATATCATAAGTTTAGAGGTTTTTCTTGGAAGTCTGATTAGGTCCATATCCACGCTCCCGAAGGATTGCGGTACTATCAGGTTCATCATCTCTGGCGGATTTACCTACCAAAAATATAACTACACCCTTCAACGTACTATTCCGTCAGTACGCAGGACTTTCACTGCTCCGTCACCCCATCACTGATATAGGTAGTATGGTAATATTAAACCATTGTCCATCGACTACCCCCTTCGGGTTCGCCTTAGGTCCCGACTAACCCACGGCTGATTAGCATTGCCGTGGAAACCTTAGTCTATCGGTGTGCGGGTTTCTCGCCCGCATTATCGTTACTTATGCCTACATTTGCTTTTCTAAACGCTTCACAATGGCTCACGCCACTGCTTCATCGCAGATTAGAATGCTCCCCTACCAATTACAATAAATTGCAATTTCTGAGCTTCGGTGATATGCTTGATGCCCGATTATTATCGATGCTCGGTCGCTCGACAAGTGAGCTGTTACGCACTCTTTAAAGGAATAGCTGCTTCCAAGCTAACCTCCTTGCTGTCTCAGCAACTGAACCGCCTTAGTTCAACTTAGCATATACTTTGGGACCTTAGCTGCAGATCTGGGTTCTTTCCCTCTCGGACATGGACCTTAGCACCCATGCCCTCACTGCAGAGTAAAACTTACGGCATTCGGAGTTCATCAGGATTTGGTAGGATTTGACTCCCCCTAGTCCTATTGGTAGCTCTACCTCCGTAAGTATAAACCTCCACGCTGCTCCTAAAAGCATTTCGGGGAGTACGAGCTATTTCCCGGTTTGATTGGCCTTTCACCCCTACCCACAACTCATCCAAAGACTTTTCAACGTCAACTGGTTCGGTCCTCCATTGCATGTTACTGCAACTTCAACCTGGTCATGGGTAGATCACCGGGTTTCGCGTCTACCCCCACTAACTATACGCCCTATTCAGACTCGCTTTCGCTCCGGCTACAACACTTAGTGTCTTAACCTTGCTAGTGAGGAGTAACTCGTAGGCTCATTATGCAAAAGGCACGCCGTTACAGTACAAAACTGCTCCGACCGCTTGTAGGCGCACGGTTTCAGGTTCTATTTCACCCCCTTATTCAGGGTACTTTTCACCTTTCCCTCACGGTACTTGTTCACTATCGGTCTCTCAGGAGTATTTAGCCTTACCGGATGGTGCCGGTAGATTC
>CALGUV010000098.1 GCA_937920245.1 uncultured Microbacteriaceae bacterium | reverse complement strand
TAGCTGCAGTTTTCTATGATGATTCCGTTAACTCACTGTTTCCTGGCCACTCCTAAAATTAGTTTGTGACATCTCGCCTAACGACTTTTGATGCGGTCAGCATTGGGGTTGCCTCCATGCTCGGCGCCGGTGTTTTCGTTGTTTTTGGGCCCGTTGCCGACTTGACCGGAAGCCTGATGCCCTTGGCTATTTTGTTGGCGGGTTTTGTCGCCTACCTCAACGCCGGGTCAATCTCGCAACTTGCAGCGAAAGTTCCGAAGGGCGGTGGAGCTTATGCCTACGCCCGCCACTACCTGAACCCAACCTGGGGATTCCTTGCTGGCGCTAGTTTCCTGGTGGGCAAAATTGCCTCCAGCGCCGCCATAGCTCTCGTTGTTGCTCAATATGTGTCGGCTGAAACCCCAATTCCTATTGCTCTTGGTGCCGTATTGGTCATGACGCTTGTAAACATTGCCGGAATCAACCGCACTGCTCTTGGATCAAAAGTTCTAGCGGGCATTACCTTGCTATTTTTCGCTGTCCTGATAACAGTGGCGTCATTTGCACCCGCAGCAAGTCAGGCGTTGCCGACGGGTTCGCTTCTAAATATCCCGAGTGCAGCAGCCATAGTCTTTTTTGCCTTTGCCGGATATGCCAGGGTCGCGACATTGGCCCACGAAGTTGCCGACTCCACTAAGTCGGTTCCTAGGGCCATAGCTTGGTCACTTGGAATAGTTGGGGTTGTGTATCTCGCTCTCGGATTTTTGTTACCGAGAAAGCTCGGCAGTAATTTGGAGGGGTCACTGACTCCCATAGCGGATCTAGCAGCTGTGAGTCTTCCGAATCTGAACTCTAGTTTTGTTGCTACCTTCGCCGCATTGGCTGGACTCGGGTCATTGCTTGCTTTGTTGGCGGGCATGACAGGAACGGCAGCTGTAATGGCCGATGATGGCGAACTATCCAGGGTTTTTCGCATCCGGCTAAAAAACGGAGTTCCGATTGTGGCCGAGGTTCTGATCTCGTTGCTGGTCGGCATCATGGTGCTTTCCGGAAGTGCTGTTTTTACTATCGGGCTGTCGTCTTTTGCCGTTCTCAGCTATTACTCGATAGCGAATTTGGCGGCTTTCAGACAGCCTAAGCATGAAAGTCGCAGACCGAAGTGGCTAAACGTTATCGGGCTTGCTAGCTGCTTACTTCTGGCCTTTAGCGTGCCGTCTCAAGGGCTCTTAGTGGGCATGACTGTTTTGACCATGTTGCTATTTCTGAGGTGGGGCTTGGTAAAGCTTCGCTAACTCGGCTAAGCTTTCCAGAAGTTCAGCGGCGAGGGGTACAACAAAGTACCCGTAATCGACGGGGTCCCTTTCCTCGCCTGTAATTTGAAGAGGAAACGATGTCTGAAGTAAAACTAGTTGCGGAAACCCGCGAATCATTCGGTAAGGGCGCAGCACGCAAGCTTCGTGCTGCTGGCCGCACCCCAGCTGTTATTTATGGTCACGGCCATGACACCCGCCACATTCACCTCCCTGCCCACGAGGTGGCTCTTGCCCTGCGTATTAAGAACGCGCTGTTGGAGCTGACCATTGCGGGCAAGTCTGAGCTGGTTTTGGTGAAGAGCGCTTCGAAGGATCCTTTCACTCAAGTCATCGAGCACGTCGACCTAGTAGAGGTCAAAAAGGGCGAGAAGGTTCACGTTGAGATTCCAGTGCACATTGTTGGTGAGCCAATGAGCGGCACTGTTCTAGAGCTCGAGCACAAGACTGTCAAGGTGGAGGCTGAGGCAACTCACATCCCTTCTTTCATCGAACTTCCTATTTCCAAAGACAACCTCACAGGTCACCACTACTTAGTAAGCGACCTAATCGTGCCGGATGGTGTGATCATGGAGCTTGAAAGCGATGAGCTAGTGGCATCCGTAATCGAGACTAGAGCCGGAGCGGCTGATGAAGAATCTGATACAGAAGCTACAGCTGAAGGCGAGGCCACTGAGGCCGCAGCCGACGACGCAGCCGACGACGCAGCAGAGTAATTCTTGGTTGATAGTCGGACTCGGTAACCCCGGGTCCGACTACAAAGCAAACCGTCATAACGTTGGTCAGCAGACTCTCGATGTCATGGCATCCAGGCTCGGAACTGTATTCAAGACCCACAAGTCCGTAGCTTCGGTTGCCCAAGCCAAAACCACTACTGGCGGTAGCCTGCTGCTTGTAAAAAGCACCGGATTCATGAACCTGTCCGGCGGCCCAGTTGCCGCCGTTGCAAAATTTTATTCGGTACCAACCGACAAAATAATTGTCATTCACGATGAACTGGACATTGAGTTCGGTGACATCCGTAAGAAATTTGACGGCGGTCATGCTGGCCACAATGGCTTGAGGGATATCAGCGCCAAGTGTGGTTCTGGCTATCACAGGGTTCGATTCGGCATCGGACGACCACCAGGATCTATGCCAGTAGCTAGTTTCGTATTGCAGGATTTCTCAACCACCCAGAAAAAAGAGCTTCCTGTGTTGCTCGAGCTGGCAGCAGATCGGGTTTTCGAGATTCTGCAACCAGATTCCAAATAGACTTATGCCCGTGACCCTGGGCCCTTTACTGCAAGCCGCGGCTTTGTCGCGCTCTCTGGCTCAGATTTCCAAGTCAGAAACCAACCATTTTTACTCACCGTCTAAGTCCAATTTCTTGGCGTTGGCGGCTTTAGTGCGGTCTTCGAGTAAGCCGATTGCAATCATTACTTCAAGCTCCAGGCAGTCTCAAGAGATAGCCGGCGCACTTGCACAGCTGGTGGATCAAATTGAAATTATTGACTTTCCATCCTGGGAGACTTTGCCTCATGAGCGGCTATCTCCTTCCGCCGAGACCGTCGGCAAGAGGCTCCAAGCTCTGCATCGAATGAATCAGTTTTCTAGCGACAACCCGAAGCACAAGATCGTTGTCATGGTCTCTATTCGGGCTGCCCTGCAGCCGGTCATCGGTGGTTTAGAAGACCACCCACCATTTGAGATGACACGAGGCAAGGACTACCTGCTTCCAGAATTGGCCCTGAAGCTTATTGGGATTGCCTACGAGCGCGTAGACATGGTGACAAGACGCGGTGAGTTTGCAATCAGGGGTGGAATTTTGGATGTTTTTCCAACCACCGCGGAGCACGCTGTTCGCCTCGAATTTTTTGGAGACGAACTTGAAGACATACGTGAGTTCCAGGTTGCTGACCAGCGGTCGATAGCAACTTCTTTGTCAACTATCGAGCTGTATCCGGCTAGAGAGATGTTGATTACTCCAGCGGTTGCCTCTAGGGCCAGGGAAATGGCCTCAGAATTTCCAGGGCTCAGCGAGATGCTTACGAAAATATCTGAGGGTATTCCGGCTGCGGGGATGGAGTCTCTGGCTCCAGTGCTGGCAAAAAAGCTCGGACCGCTGACGCAATACTTACCAACTGCGACATTCGTATTGCTTGACCCGGAGTTGATTAGCTCGAGAGCCAAAGCCTTGGCAGACACCAACGAGGAGTTTTTACACGCTGCTTGGGACACGGCAATTGCCGGCGGCAGTGCCCCAATTGACTTATCGACAGGTGGCTTCCTTGAGCTAACAGAGTTGTTAGATTCCATTCGTGAAACTAACCGGCTGGTTGAAATTAACTCGCTGCCGCAAGATCACTTCATAGATCTTGGCCTACGGGAAATCCCAACTTTTCAAGCCGGAGGCGCGGCTACCGATTGGATTATTGACCAGTTAGCTCAGTCTCAGAAGCTTGTGATTACTGCCAAAGGACATGGCACGGCCGAGCGGATAGTGGAGGTTCTTTCAGCTCTTTCTATTCCGGTGTCGCTAAGCGAAATCGTAAGAGAGCCTGCCAGTGGTTCGGTGATGGTCGTCGTGGCAGATCTACCGCACGGATTTTTCGTTGCCGATCAGAACCTCATCGTCATTACCGAGGCAGAGTTTTTCGGTGTCGCATCGAGTTACCAGTCTCCTAATTCACGCAAGCTTGCCAAGCGTCGCGGCCCTCAGGTTGACCCGTTGACCTTGAAGCAGGGTGATTACGTAGTTCACGAAATACACGGCATTGGTAGATTCAAGGAGCTGGTTCAGCGTGATAATCGCTCTCAGGTCCGGGAATACCTAGTCATTGAATACGCATCTCCTAAACGCGGCTACCCGCAAGACACTTTGTTCGTGCCAACCGACCAGTTGGATTTTCTATCTCGATATGCTGGCGGCGAAGCGCCGGTGTTATCGAAGATGGGGGGCACCGATTGGGCCAGAGCGAAGGGCAATGCCAGAAAGGCTGTTCGAAAGATAGCTATAGACCTGGTGAAGCTCTATTCGGTGCGTATGAAATCGAAGGGATATGCGTTTGGTCCGGATACCGAGTGGCAACGGGAACTAGAAGAAGCATTTCCGTTTCAAGAAACTCCTGACCAGCTCACCACAATCGACGAGGTCAAAAGGGACATGGAGAAAGACATCCCAATGGATCGTCTTTTGGCCGGTGATGTCGGTTACGGAAAAACTGAAGTGGCGATTCGAGCCGCCTTCAAGGCGATTCAAGACGGCAAGCAGGTCGCCATGCTCGTGCCCACCACGCTGTTGGTGCGTCAACACATGCAAACTTTCAATGAACGCTATGGCGGGTTTCCGGTAAATATCCGAGCTCTTTCTAGGTTCCAAAGTGCCAAGGAGATAAAGGCCACTCTCGCTGAGACAGCGTCCGGCGCAGCAGACCTCATTATTGGAACCCACCGGCTCTTGTCTAGCGGGGTCGAGTTCCGAAACCTAGGGCTAATAATCATCGATGAGGAGCAACGCTTCGGAGTCGAGCACAAGGAAAAGCTCAAGGAACTCAAGCACAATGTCGATGTCCTGGCAATGAGCGCGACTCCTATTCCAAGAACCCTCGAGATGGCCGTCACGGGCATCCGAGAGATGTCCACTCTGGCTACCGCTCCAGAGGAGAGGCACCCCATTCTCACTTTCGTTGGCGGATATTCGGAGCAACAAGTGGCAGCCGCGATCAGAAGAGAGATGATCCGTGAGGGTCAGGTGTTCTTCGTCCACAATCGCGTCGCAACCATTGAAAAGGTCGCAGCAGACATCCGCAAACTAGTCCCAGAGGCCAGGGTCGCAATGGCGCACGGCAAAATGCCTGAAGCGGCACTCGAGCAAGTGGTTATTGATTTCTGGGAGGGCAAATACGATGTGTTGGTTTCAACAACAATTATTGAAACCGGGATTGACATCCCAAATGCCAACACATTGATTGTTGATCGAGCGGAGAATTTTGGCTTGAGTCAGCTGCATCAAATTAGAGGTCGAGTTGGTCGCTCCAAGGAGCGTGCCTACGCGTATTTTTTCTACGACCCCTCTAAAACCTTGAGTGAAACTGCGCACGATCGACTCGCAACTATCGCTACCAATAACGAGCTTGGCAGTGGGATGCAGATTGCCATGAAAGATCTAGAGATTCGTGGGGCGGGAAACATGCTCGGCGGGGAGCAGTCCGGCCACATCGCAGGAGTGGGATTCGATCTTTATCTTCGAATGATTTCGGAAGCCGTAAGTGAATTCCGGGGTGAGCCAGTCAGCTCTCCCGCAGAACTGAAGCTAGAGATTCCAGTTGACGCTCGCATTCCGCCAGAGTATTTGGATAGTGAGCGATTGCGACTCGAGGCTTATCATAAGCTCTCGGCGGCAAGCTCCAGTAAAAGCAGCCGCAAGGATCTTGACGCAATTTTGGCTGAGCTCGAAGATCGATTCGGCAAGGCGCCGGAACCCGTTCTCCAGCTATTGCAAGTGACCGAGCTGAGGCAACAGGCAAACCGGCTGGGCTTGAAAGACGTAAACCTGCTTGGCGTCCAGGCGAAACTTTCTCCTGTCGACCTTTCCGATTCCAAGATGGTGGCACTGAGCCACAAGTTGCCTCAGCTTCGTTATCTCCAAAGTTCTAAGCTCCTGAGCGTCCCAATGCCGATTTCTCAAGGTATGGAACCAATTAGGAGCTCAGAAGTGATTGACTGGTTGTGGCAATTATTCGCGATTGTGTTTGAGGAGTCCCTTGGAAAAGCTACAGAGCCTAATTAAGACCGCCCATCAGCTTCGTGCTCCAGGTGGTTGCCCTTGGGATGCCGAGCAAACCCACGGTTCGCTTGTGCAATACCTGCTGGAGGAAACCCACGAACTTATCGAGGCGATCGAGTCTGGCAATAGAGATGAGGTCCTTGAGGAGTTAGGAGACGTGCTCTACCAGGTCCTATTCCACGCCGACCTTGCAAGTCAGGGGAGCCTCGGGGAGCCTTTTGACCTAGAGGACGTGGCTCAAAAAATGGAAAACAAAATGATTTCGCGTCACCCTCACGTTTTTGGCACGGCTGAGGATAAGGAAAAGTTTCTCGCCGAGACCGGCGAGGATGTGGTCAAGAACTGGGAATCCCACAAAAAACTCGAGAAGCCAGGTCGAACTAGCATTTTGGATGGTGTCCCTCAGGCCATGCCCGCCTTAGCTCTGGCCAGCAAAGTTATGGGCAAGGCTGAAAAGGCCGGAATTTTAGAAACAAGTGAAGTACCGACAATCCCGATGGAAACAGAGGAGCAGCTGGGCAAGCTCTTGCTCGCAATAGTCGCTAGTGCAAGATCAGCTGGGCTCGACCCTGAGCGAGCACTCCGAGAAGCGAATCGCGAGCTGCAAGCCGAAATTCGAGCATCGGAATTACAGGGAGACTTTGACGCAGGCGTTGTTGGGCTTCCGACTAGCTAAAAAGTTCTTCGAAGTCGCTAAAGCCAGCATCAAGAACTTGGGAGGGAGTTCTCGGGTCGTCAGTCTCAGCCCACCAAATTAGGATCGCCATTGATGCCGATAGCATCGCGGCGGAAACAGCCTTCGCCTGAAGCTTCCCTCCACCTAATCTGGAAACGGCATCCTCTAAAACCTGCCTTGCCATTTCTAGTTGTCCTTGTCCCCAGCCGTAGACCTCGGGGGAGGAACCAATGAGTTTTAGTCTGAGCCGAACGGTTTCAAGTGAGTTGTCGGCCATGTGCATCGTCTCAACCCACGAGCCATGCAGGAGTTGCACCACGCTGGAAGATGAGTCATTCAATAGGTTTTTCTCTAGCTCAGTCCGAAATAGATGCATCCCACCCCAAACCACTGCGGCTTTAGACGGAAAAACCCTAAAAAGATTTGAACGGGATATCCCCGCGGCTTCGGCAACCTGATCCATTGTGATCTGGTCGATGCCGTGCTCGCTGAACAGCCTAAGGGCTGTGATCCCCACTGCTTTAGGGTCGGTAGTGACCGGACGGCCTCGTCCTAGTTTTTTTGTTTCTTCTGGCATTGCCCCAAGATTATCAAGACAACGCCTGGAACCAGAGACGTTTTCAAGATAGCCGCGGCTTGGGTAAGTAGATAATTACCAGTCTGTGCCAGACTTTGAACGTGGCTAATCAAGTGAATCCTCCGCGCGGAATGCGCGACATACTTCCGGAAGACAAGGTCTTGCGGGAACGGCTTATTGCAAGCGTCCGTCAGGGATACTTGGCACGAGGCTTTCAAGAGGTTGAGACGCCTGCCCTAGAGGATCTGTCAAGGCTCACTTCGGGCCAGGGCGGGGACAATGAAAAGCTCGTTTTCCAGGTTCTGAAGCGGGGAGACGAGCTGGATGCCGCAATCAAATCGGGCTCCGCCCTAGCTGATTTGGGCTTGCGGTTTGACCTCACGGTCCCGTTGACGAGGTATTTTGCAACAAATCAGGCCGTCTTGCCAAGAGTTTTTAAGGCAATACAAATTGGACCGGTCTGGCGTGCGGAGAGACCTCAAAAGGGCCGATACCGACAGTTCCTTCAGTGCGATATTGACATTATTGGCGATGGAAGCATTTTGGCCGAAGCTGAACTTCTATCGGCTTCCCTAGCGGCGCTCACAAACCTTGGTCTGGACGATGCGGTAATCAGAATCAACCACCGTGAAGTTCTAATTCAGAGCATTTCAAAGATAGGCGTTCCCGAACCCGAGCAGCTGTCTGCCATGGTCACCATAGATAAGTTGGACAAATTAGGCATGAACGGCGTGACCGCCGAGCTAGGCGAAAAATTCGGGCAGTCGGTTGCTGACGCTAGTTTTGAGTGGCTATCAAACCTAGATCAGAGCAGGTTCCCTGCAATCCTGCAGCCACTGATTGATGCCATGGGGCCCTTGGCCTCAAAGATTCGATACGACGCGAGCCTGGTGCGGGGTATGGGTTACTACACGGGAGCAATTTTTGAAATAGAGCACCCGCTTGCATCATCGTCGATCGGCGGAGGCGGCAGGTATGACTCCATGGTCGGAAAATGGTCGGGCACCGATGCTCCAGCAGTTGGCATTTCACTGGGAATCGAGCGAATTATCGAACTTGCGAGTTTGCCAAAACAGCAAGCCTCTAGTTTGGCGTTGATGATCGACTCTGAGGATCTAACCGGGCAGGCGTTGATCATCCAGAGTGAACTGATCGCTCAAGGTTTTAGGTGTCGCATCGAGCTTCGTCAAAAAAACTTCAAGGTTCAAATGGCTTCGCTGACTAAGCAGGGCTTTGAAAAGTTTGCTCAACTCGACTCCGGCACTGTTCGAGCAAGTGACCTTGATATTCGAATGATTGACTAACTGACTAAACTCTTTTCTGAAACCAGTGCCGTTTTCGTAACTTGAACATTTTTCTATTCGTACATAGCTAAGGAGACAACTTGTCAATCATCACTGCGATCGGCGCCCGCGAAATCCTAGACTCTCGAGGCAACCCAACGGTTGAGGTTGAAGTACTTCTTTCGGACAATTCATTCGGCAGGGCTGCGGTTCCCTCTGGAGCATCCACCGGAGCCTTTGAGGCCCACGAATCTCGTGACGGCGATAAGAATCGCTACCTGGGTAAAGGTGTCCAGAATGCCGTTAGGGCGGTTGTTGAGACGCTCGATGAGGCACTTTTAGATTTCGACGCGACCGATCAGCGCGCAGTTGACATGGAGTTGATGCGTATTGACGGCACCTCAAACAAAGCCAAGCTGGGCGCAAACGCTATTTTGGGAGTTTCGCTGGCGACTTCACGAGCCGCAGCTGAGTCAGTTGACATGCCGCTCTATCGTTACTTGGGAGGCTCAAACGCCCACGTCTTGCCAGTTCCACTGATGAACATAATCAACGGTGGTGCGCACGCTGACAACGGTGTTGACATCCAAGAATTCATGATCGTGCCTCTGGGCGCTGAGTCATTTTCCGAGGCACTGCGATGGGGCGCTGAGGTTTATCACACCCTCAAGAAGTTGCTGACCGAGAAAGGCTTGGCAACCGGTTTGGGCGATGAGGGCGGTTTTGCTCCTGATCTTCCGACCAATAGGGCGGCTCTGGATCTAATCTCAGAAGCGATCAAGTTGGCCGGCTACAAGCTCGGCACGGAGATAGCACTTGCTCTTGATGTGGCATCTACAGAGTTTTACGATGAAGCAACCTCCAGCTACAACTTCGAGGGAGCTAAGAAGACAGCCAGCGAAATGGTTGCTTACTATGCGGAGCTTTTGGAGAACTACCCTTTGGTGTCCATCGAAGACCCGCTTGCCGAGGATGATTGGGCTGGCTGGGCGAGCATCACCAAGGAACTCGGTGAAAAAGTTCAGCTGGTGGGAGACGATTTGTATGTGACGAATCCAGTGCGCTTGCAAAAGGGAATTGACATGGCTGCTGGCAATGCGATCTTGGTGAAGGTCAACCAGATCGGAACCCTTACCGAGACAATGGATGCTGTTTGGCTAGCCCAGACTCACGGAATGAATGCAATTATTTCTCACCGTTCCGGAGAGACCGAGGACACCTACATCGCAGATCTTGCCGTCGCGACCAACGCAGGACAGATCAAGACTGGTGCGCCGGCAAGGTCCGAAAGAGTGGCTAAGTACAACCAGCTTCTAAGGATCGAAGAAGAATTAGCCGAGTCAGCCAAATATGCCGGACGCTCAGCTTTTCCTAGATACCGCGACTAGCCTCGGGGAAAAGTGGCTTCTGGGGCTATAGCTCGTAATATCAAATAGTTATGCCGACAAATTCGCGCGAGTCAAAGGTCCCGGTGGCATTGAGCCAGGGGAGGATTCTTCAGCGAATGCTGAGGCTGAATAGCGTCTCGGTGAGCGTGATTCTCGTAATTGTTCTTGGCACCTACTTGATTTCCCCAGATGTGCAGAGTTATCTAAACCAGCGCCGAGAAATCGTGGAGATGGAGCAGAGTATCCAGCTGGCTAAGGACGCCGTGGTGGACATGCAAGCAGAACGAGATCGCTGGCAAGATCCGGTTTATATTCGCTCTCAAGCCAGAGATAGGCTCTATTACGTGCTTCCAGGCGAAGTCTCTTACCTAGTGATGGACTCGGAGGGTCTGGATTTTTCCGATACTTCCAACACCGTGGGGGCCTTGCTTGCTCAGCAGCGGAACGCCGATGAAATAAGCCTCGAGGTTTCAGCGGCGAAGGCTAACTGGGTGGATTCACTTATGGAGTCCTTGCTTCGCTCGGCAATGGAAACTCCGGTCGGGGAGTAATAAGTTTGGTGCTCGCAAAAGACGTTGATGAGGTTTCTAGGCAGCTAGGTAGGCCGGCAAGGGGAATAGTTGATATAGCTTGCCGCTGCGTTTGTCAGCGGCCGCTCGTTGTCAAGACTTCACCCAGACTCGATGACGGCACACCGTTTCCAACTCTCTACTATTTGACGCAACCCGCGGCCACTGCCGCAATTTCGACCCTCGAAGCGTCGGGGTTCATGGCTGAATTGCAATTAGAAATGGCGAATAGTCAGGAGCTGCAAGCTGCCTATCTTGCAGCACACAAATCTTATTTAGCCGAACGTGATCAGCTGGAAGTAGTCGAAGAACTCGATAATTTTTCAGCTGGCGGCATGCCAGAGCGAGTTAAGTGCCTTCACGCTCTGGTTGCGCACTCGCTGGCAAAAGGCCCGGGTGTGAACCCGATGGGAGACGCTGCCCTGGAGGCCCTTGATTGGTCCCCTAAGGTTTGCAAGTGCAGTTAACTGCCGGTCTAGCTGCCATAGCGATACTTGGTGCAACCCTCGCGCCCTCTGACCACTGGTGGCTTGTGGAGCTAGGGGAGAAGGTGGGCCAGCCTCTGGGTGGTGAAGGAGTGGTGGTAGCGGTAATTGATACTGGCATCGATGTCACTCACCCCGATCTGTCATCCACGGTCATTGGAGGAGCGGACTTTTCCAAGGTAGGGACGCCGGAAGGAACAACACCGGTTGGCTCAAGCGGTTATCACGGCACGATGGTCGCTTCACTAATTGCCGGCCAGGGACTTGAAAGCGGAGGAATCATCGGAATAGCGCCGGGTGCGAAATTATTATCCGTTTCAGTCGGCTTGGGCGTTGAATCGAGCGACACTGATGCTCAAATAGCGGCCGCAATTATCTGGTCGGTAGACGCCGGTGCAGATGTGATAAACCTGTCGCTTAGTCGCAACTCCAGCTCTTGGCCAATCAGCTGGGACAAAGCGTTTTTATACGCCTTTGAAAACGATGTTGTAATCGTTGCCGCAAGCGGTAATGACTCTGATGGAAACTACCGGCCAGCTTCTCCAGCAACCATCCCGGGAGTGATCTCAGTAACTGGACTGAATCGGAATCTTGAAGCGGTGCGGCTATCGGGGACCACCGGTATCGATGTGACCTTAAGTGCCCCCGGAGCTGGAGTGTTTGGAAGCTACCCCGGGGATCAAATTGCCGGTTGGTCAGGGTCTTCGGCTGCGACTCCGATAGTTAGTGGCGTTGTTGCCCTTATGAGAGCTCAGGACCCTGAAGCCAGTGCGAACGACATAGTGTTCCGACTGATTAATACCACCAGGGATCTGGGAGAGCCGGGGTTCGACGAGGTTTATGGGTTTGGCATGGTTGATCCAACTTCTGCCATCGCATCAGCATTGAGAGCAAGGACAAACCCGCTTGGCTCACTTAGTTACTGGGTGGATCTTTATCGAGCATCCGAAACAGCTGAGCCCGAAGGCTCAAATCTTGTTACCCCAATTGCACCCGAAAGTTTTTTGGGTGCACCGGACGCGCAAAACTCTCCTAAATCGCAAGCTACCCAAGCGCCTTGGTACTTAAACCCGCTACTCTATTTACTGATAACGCCCGCGGCACCGTTGCTCTGGTTGGCACTGCGCAAAAGGCGCAATGAGGGCCAGGGTAGAAAAATACGAAAGTAACCAGCGCAAACATCATGACTATTGCGAAACTGAACTCCAAGACCCCTAAAGCTGTGGCTGAGAAAATATTTGATCCAAAGCCTAAGCAGCAGATACTCATCATTGGCGGAGGCTATGCCGGCTTCTACACTGCCTGGAAGCTCGAGAAGGTCTTGGGCAAGAACGAAGCTGAAATAACGCTCGTTGATCCGCTTCCCTACATGACTTACCAGCCATTTTTGCCTGAAGTTGCAGCCGGCTCAATCGAGCCCCGCCACGTTATCGTCTCTCACCGTCAGCATTTGAGGAAGACCACGCTTATTGCCGGAAGTATGACCAAGGTGAACCACAAGCTAAAAAAGGCAACGGTTAAGGTTCCCGGTGGCAAAAACAGAGTTTTGGAATATGACCAAATAATCATGACGGCCGGAGCTGTAACCAGAACCTTCCCTATCAAGGGAGTTGCCGAAGAGGCAATTGGAATCAAGACGGTCGAAGAGGCAGTTGAGATCCGCAACCGCATGGTCGGCAACTTTGAACGAGCGGCGGCACTTCCCAAAAACAGCAAGACACGAAGACGATTGTTGACCACCGTGGTTGTCGGTGGTGGTTTTGCTGGAGTGGAGGCTTTTGCTGAACTTCTAAGTGCAGCGACCGCCTTGGTTCGCTACTACCCTCAGATTGATTTCGAGGAAATTGAATTTCACCTGGTTGAGGCAGCCGGGCGAATTATGCCTGAGGTTTCCCTGAAAACTTCGCTCTGGGTGATAGCTAACCTTGAGAAACGTAATGCGAGAGTGCACCTAAATACTCAGCTAGCTTCAGCCGACAAGGGTCTGGTCACCTTGTCAACCGGACAGTCGATGGAGTCAGGTCTGATTATTTGGACTGCGGGCGTTGCCGCTGCACCGGTTGTGAAGAACTGCGACTTCCCGCTGGATGACAGGTTCCGCATTTCGGCTAACACCAAATTGCAAATTGTCGACGGCAAAAAAGTTATCAAGGGTGCCTGGACCGCAGGTGACGTAGCAGCAGTTCCAGATACCTCGGGTGGCGGTGTCGGAGGCTACTGCGTTCCAAACGCTCAGCATGCAGTTCGTCAGGCGAAGCTTTTGGCCAAGAACATCGTCGGAGACATTCGAGGAGAAGCTCCTCACGAGTATCACCACAAGAACCTCGGCGCAGTTGCTGGACTTGGTATTGGAGTCGGCGTTTTCCAATCCGGGAAAATTGGACTAACCGGTTTTGTCGCATGGATAGCTCACCGTGGCTATCATGGGCTTGCAATGCCAACCTGGGAACGCAAAATCCGCGTTGTGTCTGGCTGGTTCTGGAACATCTTCCTGGGCCGCGACCTTTCGAGTGTCGAGGCAATGCGTAACCCTCGATTATTCTTTGAAACCTGGGCTGCCAAAACTGGAAAATAAGTTCTAGGACGAAAAACCTCGGAGAATTCCTTGGGATTTTGTCCTTTGCCCCGAT
Source organism: uncultured Microbacteriaceae bacterium (assembly GCA_937920245.1). Taxonomy (GTDB): domain Bacteria; phylum Actinomycetota; class Actinomycetes; order Actinomycetales; family Microbacteriaceae; genus Aquiluna. The sequence continues at coordinate 12,506 of CALGUV010000098.1, read as the reverse complement.
AGCCCAATGGCAGAGGCAGACGACTTAAAATCGTCACAGTGTGGGTTCGAGTCCCACTCGGGGCACCAGATCTGTCAGACACATCACAGCAAAAGGGCATAGTCTTTGGTTCTAGACGCTAAGGAATAATGTGGATATTGCAATTTGGGTCGTAATCGGATTAGTCGTGCTCCTAGGGCTTTACCTGTGGGTTACTTACAACGCGCTTGTAGCACTCAAGGTTCGGGTGGATGAGGCCTGGAGCGACATCACCGTTCAGCTAAAGCGCAGAGCGGATTTGATCCCCAACCTCATTGAAACCGTTAGAGGCTATGCCTCCCACGAAAAAGAAGTTTTTGAAAACGTAACCAAGGCACGTGCTGCCACAATTTCGCCTGAGGCGCTCGAGCACCCAGCGCAAGCTGGAAAGGCCGAGGGAGCCCTTCAGGGGGCCCTGAAGAGCCTTTTTGCGGTATCTGAGGCCTACCCGGTATTGGTGGCATCAACTAACTTTCTAGAGCTGCAGCGCGAGCTCACAGACACCGAGGACAAAGTAATGGCGGCCAGACGCTTTTTCAACGGCGGAGTTCGCGAATTGAATACCAAAATCCTGCAGTTCCCAAATAATGTTTTTGCCTCAAACCTAGGTTTCTCTGAGCGCGAGTTCTTCGAGGTTGAAGACCCAGATGCTATTGCAGAGCCGCCTACCGTCAAGTTCTAAGCGCCCTAAATGTACTCGGCGATTGCCAGAAATAAAAGAAATACCGTATTTATAATCACTGGTTTCATTGTGCTTCTCGGTGGTATTGCATGGCTTTGGGGTGTCTACAGCGGCAATGGGTCCAGTGCGATATTTATCGTCGCATTTGCCATTGTTTACGCGTTGATCCAGTACTACGCAGGCTCGCGAATAGCCATTGCCGTAAGTGGGGCTAAGCAAATTGAGAAAAAAGATAATCCAAGACTGTGGAACATAGTAGAGAACCTGAGCATTTCACAGGGCATGCCGATGCCCAAGGTTTACCTAATTGAAGAGGTAGCACCAAACGCCTTTGCTACCGGCAGAAATCCTGAAAATGCAGTCGTTGGAGTCACAACCGGTTTGCTAGAGATCATGGACGACAACGAGCTTGAAGGCGTCATGGCCCATGAGATGTCGCACGTCAAGAACTATGACATCCGAGTCTCCATGATTGTCTTTGGACTGATTTCGGCGGTCGGCATTTTGGCGGATATAGCAATTCGCATGTCCTTTTATTCCAGAATGGGAAACAATCGCAATAGCGGTCAGCTCGGTCTGATTCTTGTCTTAGCAGGGGTTGTCGGAATGATCATCGCTTGGTTAATCGGACCGTTGGTTTCAGCTGCCGTTTCAAGACAGCGCGAGTATCTGGCCGATGCATCTGGCGTGGAGATGACTCGCTACCCAGATGGACTGGCGTCGGCACTTGTTAAGCTCGGAGAATTTGGAAAGCCTATGAAGCGTGCAAACTCTGCGATGGCTCACATGTACATAAATGACCCGCTGAAACCTGGACTAGTCGAGAGAGCATTTTCAACCCACCCTCCGATTCCCAAGCGAGTCGAAAGACTTAAGCAGATTGGTAAGAGCTTCTAAATCACTAGACTTTTATCCATTCTTAGATTTAGAGGTTTTCTAATGGCAGCAGTTGATCCAATCGGGCTAGAGCAATTCGAAGAGGCTCAGCAGACAATCATTGATGTTGCGGTAAGAACGCCGCTAATTCAAAGTGATTGGCTAAGCGAGTACACCGGCAGCCCGGTGTTTTTCAAGTGTGAAAATCTTCAGCGAACCGGCTCCTTCAAGCTCCGCGGCGCCTACAACATCATCTCTAAACTTTCACCTGAGCAACGATCGCGTGGAGTAGTTGCTGCATCGGCAGGAAATCACGCGCAGGGAGTCGCTTACGCGGCCAAAGAACTTGGAATTAATGCAACTATTTTCATGCCGATAGGAGCATCGCTTCCAAAATATCAGGCAACCTTAGACTTTGGAGCCGAGGTAATACTGGCTGGTGGGATTGTCGACGAGACGATGAAGGCTGCTCGGGAATACACCGAGAAATCAGGCGCGGTTTTGATTCCACCTTTTGACGATCGCGACGTAGTTATTGGACAAGGCACCGTGGGCCTTGAAATTCTTGAAGACTTACCCGATGTCGATAACATCTTGGTTTGTTTGGGCGGCGGCGGGTTAGCCGCAGGTGTTGCAACGGTCGCGAAACTGGCTGCTGCAAAGCGGGGCAAAAAGATAAATGTCATTGCAATACAGGCCGAGGCGGCAGCGGCATATCCAGGGTCCATTGCAGCTGGGAAGCCGGTTGCGATAAAAATGTCACCGACAATCGCAGACGGAATCGCAGTGGCTAAACCTGGTCAAATCCCGTTCGATCTCATAAGCCAGTATGTCGACGAAATAGTTACGGTCACCGAAGACGAGATGGCTAAGGCGATGGTCATTGTCATGGAAAAATCAAAACTTGTTGTCGAAGCCGGTGGAGCAGTTGGAGTTGCGGCAATTTTGGCGAACAAGGTAAAACTTTCCGGAACAACTGCCGTCATACTTTCCGGTGGAAACATCGACCCATTGCTGTTACAACGGGTGATTCGTCACGGGCTGGCCGCATCCGACCGCTACACAAACATCGCTGTGATGCTCCCAGACCGTCCTGGACAGCTTGTGCTGACCGCACAGGCCGTGGCAGCCGCTGGTGCGAACGTCGTAGAGGTTCTTCACACTAGGCACGGTAACGGGCTTCAAATAAGCGAAGTTGAATTGGATCTGAGTATTGAAACTCGCGGGAAGACACATCGAGACGAAGTCTTCGAGTCCCTGAAGGCGGCGGGGCTCAGCCCGAGAATGACCGAAGACTAAAAGTTAAAGTTTTTTAGGCCAGAAATTTCAACTGCAATTTCCTTGCCGTTTGGAGCGCTGAAACTAACGGAGCTCCCAACTTTCTGTCCCATTACCGCTTTACCAATCGGTGAATCCGGGCTGTAAACGTCCAAGTCTCCCTCGTCGATTTTTGCCTGAAATTCAGTGCCGTCGAAGACTTCATTGCTACCCAGGTAAAACTCCATTGGAGAACCATTGAGTTTGCAGCTAACAACAAGACCCTGTTTGACGACTCCATCAGAGGCATCCGCTTCGCCGATCTGAGCGTTACCGAGCATGTTTTGTAGTCGGTTGATTCTTGATTCCAATTTACCTTGCTCTTCTTTAGCGGCATGGTAGCCGCCGTTTTCTTTCAGGTCGCCTTCTTCGCGGGCCTCTTGGATTTTGCGGCTAATAAGTCCTCGCTCAACTGTCATAAGTTGAGTGAGTTCAGCCATGAGCCTGTCAAAGGCCGCTTGGGTCAGCAGTAGGTCGTCGCTCATACAAATCTCTTTCGGGTATTAAAACAGCTCGCCTAGCGAGCCATAAATACTCTAACGCAGCCTGCACTCGTCGACCAAGCCGGTTACGGCCATCGAATATGTGTTGAGGTTTATGGTGTACCGGTTGGTTTCGGTGTCGGAAGGTCCAAATTCATACTCCGCCCAGCCAACAACACCGAAGCTGTTATCCAATGCTTCGAAAGAGCAGACAACAGCAGCATCAACAGGTTTGCTCAACTCAAAGTCAACTTCGGTGCGCCATTCTGAAATAACTCGGAAGCCAACGTCAGTGCTTACGACCGGGGAGTAGTTAGCCCACGCGAAATATCCAGCCATTGCGACAAGTCCGGTAACACCAAGTATCGAAAGCACTCGATTTCTAGCCGGGTTACTGGGCCTCTTAGCTCCGTAACGCTCAGCTAGCAGATCTTCATTTGCACTCATCGTGAGAAAAGTTTAAGGCACAGGTGGAATACTTGAGTAATGGATTTCTTGCTAGCGATATTGATTGAAGTTACTGCCACGCCAATCCCGGTGCCGGACGACACTTATAACTCACCCGGCCTCATTGGCTTCATAGTAACTTTCTCGGTGGCTGGCATTGCCGTAGCACTAATTTTCGACATGAACCGCAGAGTGAGGGCCACCCGCTATCGCACTGAAATAAGGGCAAGGCTCGCAGCAGAAGAGCTGGGAAACATCGAAATCACCAAGCCGGATCGGCCTGAGCCTCCTATGAAGCCGAAGCGATCGAACCCAGAAGAGGATCCAGCCCAATAAGTAGACAGGCGGTCCAGTGGCAGAAGAATGCCGCAACCGTCAGCGCATGGAAAATCTCGTGAAAGCCAAAGTGCTTCGGAGAAGGGTTCGGACGCTTTAGGCCGTAGAACACGGCTCCCAATGAATAAAACAGCCCACCGACAATTACCAGTGTCATCATGACCCAGTTTGTTTCAAGGAAATCCGGGACGAATAGCACCGCTATCCAACCCATTCCAAGATAAATCGGAACGTATAACCACCGGGGTGCATTGATCCAAAAAATCCTAAAGCCAATTCCCAGAAGCGCTATTGCCCAGACTGCTGTCAACAGCAAAATGCCTTTATCAGCAACCAAAGCGGTGACGGCCATCGGAGTATAAGTTCCAGCAATCAGCAAAAAAATGTTTGAGTGATCAATGCGCTTCAGTATGACTTTTGTAACTGGCCCCCAGTTAAAGCGGTGATACAGCGCAGAATTTCCAAAAAGCAAAATAGAGCTTGCGAAATAGATCGCTGCAGCAGTTTTGGCCTGCCAGCCATCAGAGAAAACGATTAGTAAAACACCGGCAGCGATTACGAATGGCAAGACTCCAGTATGAATCCAACCTCTCCAACTTGGCCGAAAGTCATCCTGCGTGACGGAGCCCTTGAGCTCGTTGAGTGGTATGTGAAGCGGATCCGGGGAATCTGACTTTGCCATGCTTCCAAGGCTAGGGCATTGATTTGTTTCAGGTAGCATTCAGAGGTGCAGAATTTGCTATACGGCCTATATTCCAAAGTTCTTGAGCGGAACCTTAGCAAAGAGGACATGCCCAAACACATTGGTGTGATGGTGGATGGAAATCGACGCTGGGCAAAAGTGCAAGGCTTCGAGGCCGCCGGCCAAGGTCACGCGGCCGGGGCAAAAAAGATAATCGAATTTTTATCGTGGTGCTCTGATCTGGGCGTAAAGCACGTGACCCTCTACCTGCTTTCCACCGACAACCTCAAAGGAAGAACTAGTCAAGAGCTCACCGAACTTGTGGACATCATCGTGTCAATGAGCGAAGAGTTGGCGGATATTGGGCGTTGGAAATTGCAAATGGTGGGGGATAAAGAGGCCCTTCCTGCCGCAGCCCTTGGTCGTATGGCATTGGTCGAAAAAGCGACAAGCAAAAATTCGGGAACCCATGTGAATCTTGCAATTGCATACGGGGGGCGCAAGGAAATAGCCGATGCAATGCGGGACATATTACGGAAGCACTCAAAAGACGGGAGCACCGTTGACCAACTTGCCGAGGTAATGACCCCGGAACTGATTGCGGAACATTTATACACCGGTGGCCAACCAGACCCCGATTTACTTATTAGAACCAGCGGTGAGCAGCGCCTGAGCGGTTTCTTGCTTTGGCAAAGCGCCAATAGCGAGTTTTACTTTGCGGAGGCCCTTTGGCCAGATTTCCGCAGAGTTGATTTTTTGCGGGCGCTTCGAGACTTTCAAGGCAGGCACCGCCGATACGGAAGTTAGCAAATAGTTTGGTGAACGATTTGATATCCGGCGTGTCTTTTTACTCCTTGCGAAAAACGCAGGTCTAGATTTAGAAAAAGGTTCACACCGACAGGAGCCAAATTGGCAAATACCTCAAGCCCCAGGACCAATTCGAAAAACAAAGACGGAATTGAGCCTGAGGCGGTGAGCCCAAAAGCCAAAAAAGCAAAGCAACAGACACCAACTGCGTTACGGACCTTCGTCCTTGATACCTCCGTGCTGTTATCCGACCCCAAAGCAATGTTTAGGTTTGCAGAACACGAAGTTGTTTTGCCAATCGTGGTTATCAATGAGCTTGAGAAAAAGCGAAACGATTTGGAGATCGGATTCTTCGCAAGAAAGGCACTGCGCCTCCTAGATGATCTCCGAAAAAAGCACGAGCGACTTGATTTCCCGGTTGAAGTTGGCGATGGCGGAACTCTGAGGGTAGAGCTAAACCACATTGAGCAAAGCATTTTGCCAACGGGTTTTCAGCTGGGAGATAACGATTCTCGTATTTTGGCGGTAGCGGCGAACCTTCAAAACGAAGGCTTCCAGGTGACGCTGGTGTCCAAGGATCTTCCGATGAGAGTAAAGGCGTCATCCATCGGACTAAACGCCGAAGAGTACCTCCACGAACTGGCAACCGATGAGTGGAGTGGTATTGCTGAGGTGTCGCTTTCTGGCGATGACATGGCAAACCTTTATGACAACGAGGAATTAGTTCATGAGTCGGCCAAGGAGCTGCCGATGAACACTGGCCTGGTTCTAGTTTCCGAGCGCGGTAGCGCGCTCGGTCGAGTTAGCGAGAACCGCACTATCCGCCTAGTCAAGGGCGACCGAGAGCTTTTTGGTCTTCATGGCCGTTCGGCAGAGCAAAGACTCGCCATCGATTCATTGCTGGACCCGGCAATGGGCATAGTTTCACTCGGGGGACGGGCGGGAACTGGAAAGAGTGCGCTAGCACTCTGCGCGGGCCTCGAAGCAGTTCTGGAAAGACGCCAACACAAAAAGATCATGGTCTTCCGTCCGCTATACGCTGTTGGCGGCCAGGAGCTGGGCTACCTGCCTGGCACCGAAGCTGAGAAAATGAACCCCTGGGCGCAGGCGGTTTTTGACACCCTCGGCGCACTTGTCTCTAAAGAGGTAATTGAAGAAGTCATGAACCGTGGCATCTTAGAAGTGTTGCCGCTCACTCATATTCGCGGTCGATCTCTCCACGACACGTTTGTAATTGTCGATGAAGCACAGTCGCTTGAACGAAATGTTCTGCTCACGATGCTGTCTCGGGTAGGCCAGAAATCCCGCGTTATTTTGACTCACGACGTGGCACAGCGCGACAACCTAAGGGTTGGAAGGCACGACGGGGTTGCATCCGTGGTCGAAAAACTCAAGGGCCAGTCAATCTTCAGTCACATCACTCTGACTAGATCCGAGCGAAGCGAAATTGCAGCGCTGGTAACCGAGCTACTTGACTAATAACTGGGGATAACCCAGAGCAGCTTCATCGGTTTCGTTCTAGCTTGTGATCATGTCCGCAGGCTACTTATCTCTGGTCCCGATGGCACTAATTGCTGCCCTTGCCATTCCGCTGTCGGTTACTGACATTAGAGAACATCGAATTCCGAATAGGTACACCTATTTCCTGATCGCCACTGCCATTGCTGGAACGCTGCTTGCCACCCTCCTTGGGGCTTTTTGGCTGGCCTTTGCGTCCGGAATCGCCATGGGAATTGTTACTGCTTTTGTCGGATACTTGCTTGCTAGATTCGGCGCCATTGGAATGGGTGACGTAAAACTTTTGATTGCGATGCATATCTGCCTGGGCTGGCATTCGCCGGTTTTGGTTTTGTTTTCGCTAAGTCTTGGCTTGGCGTTGGCAAGCGCAATCGGTCTTATTGGTTTAGTAATTGGAAAACTAAATCCCCGCACTCTTATACCGTTAGGCCCATATCTGCTGATTGGGTTTTTGGTTGTTTCCTATTCGCCGGTGTCGGCGGTTATTACTGGGGAGGCCTTGTCATAGGGAGTACCGCCAACAGCTGGTCGAGTTGCTCGAGGCTCAGAGTATCGCCGTCGACATAGCCCAGATCAAGCGCAGCTTGCTTCACCGTGACACTGTTCGCCACCGCGTGCTTAGCAATTTTTGCCGCCGCTTCATAGCCAATGACCTTATTCAAGGGTGTGACTATCGCGGGCGATGATTCCGCGAGTGACTTGGCTCTGTCCTGATTTACAAGTAGTCCATCAATTGCTTTGTCGGCAAGAACCCGCATTGAGTTGGAAAGCAGTCTGATTGATTCGAGAAGAGCGTTTCCCATTACTGGGATAGCAACGTTCAACTCAAAGTTTCCACTTGCACCAGCCCAAGTCACGGTCGCATCGTTTCCAATAACTTTCGCGCAGACCATCAGCACTGCCTCCGGGACAACCGGATTCACTTTTCCGGGCATGATAGAGCTACCGGGCTGAAGATCCGGAATCTGCAGTTCGCCGAGGCCAGTGTTTGGGCCAGATCCCATCCAGCGAATATCGTTATTGATCTTAGTTAGGCTCACCGCTAAAACCTTCAGCGCACCAGATGCCTCCACTAAGGCGTCTCTTGCACCCTGCGCCTCAAAGTGGTCCCGAGCCTCAGTGATTGGGAGTCCGGTTTCCTTGGCTAGGTGGCTAATTATGGCCTGGGGGAAGCCCTTTGGTGTGTTTATTCCGGTGCCGGTGGCGGTTCCTCCCTGGGGGACCTCACTAACCCTTGGCAGGGTGGCTTCGACGCGCTCGATTGCGTATCGGATTTGCGCAGCGTAGCCAGCAAACTCTTGTCCAAAAGTAACCGGAGTGGCGTCCATCAGGTGGGTGCGGCCAGGCTTCACAAGATCAGTCCAAGCCACTGCCTTCTTCTCGAGATGCCCGGCTAGGTAATCCAGTGATGGCAATAGGTCTTTGATTAGCGCGCTGGTGATTGCAACGTGAACCGAGGTTGGAAATACATCATTTGAGGATTGCGACATGTTTACGTGATCGTTCGGGTGGACCTCGGAACCCAGGTGAGAAGTTGCTAAAGTCGCCAAGACTTCGTTCATGTTCATGTTGGAGCTGGTACCGCTGCCGGTTTGAAATACATCTACGGGGAAGTGCTCATGATGCTCGCCGGCAATAATCTGGTCCGCAGCGAACTGAATTGATGCGGAGATGGCCTCTTCAAGAATGCCCAGCTGGGCATTTGCTAGAGCCGCCGCTTTCTTGATTCTGGCCAGGGCGATTATCTGTTCTTTTTCTAGTCTGGTCCCGGAGATTGGAAAGTTCTCAACCGCACGTTGAGTCTGAGCGCGGTAGAGAGCGTGTTTAGGAACTTTTACTTCGCCCATCGTGTCTTGCTCTATGCGGTATTCCATCAATCTCTCGCTACCTGTCTATTAGATTTTTCCACGATGCTCGACTACGTGGACTTCACCAAGCTCTAGTTTGTACTGTGCTCCGACGATAGCAACTCGACCTGCCTGAATTGCCTCGCGAATTACCAAGGATTTTTCGGTCATTTCTTGAACGGTGTCTTTGATGTGACGGTTCGTAAATTCGTCTATAGAAGTCTCTCCAAGTGCAAGGCCACGCTCAATGGTCGGAGTTATTCGATTCACAATATTGTGAATGAACTCGCCTTTTGCAGCAAGTGTCCCCTCTTTCGCGGCAATGCCAGCCTTGATGGCGCCACATTGATCGTGGCCGAGTATGAGAATCAAAGGAACGCCAATCACTTCAACTGCGAACTCCAGAGAACCCAGAATTGTCTCTGCCAACACTTGACCGGCATTTCGAATAACAAATAGATCTCCAAGCCCGACATCAAAGATCAGCTCTGCTGCAAGCCTCGAGTCTGAACAACCAAATACTGCTGCAAATGGGGTCTGCTCCACCGCTAGTTCACGCCGTTTCTCAGCGTCTTGATGCTTGTGCTCGGGGACGCCAGAAACGAAGTTCTTATTGCCTCGCACAAGCTTGCTCCACGCCTGCTCTGAGGTTACAACTTCAGCCATGTGTCTCCTAGTTGATTTCAGATGAAATAGCCTTCGCCAACTTTTCAAAATCGGCAGTAACGGCTGTTCCATAGATTACAACCACAGACTTCTCTAGTCGGTGCAAAAGCGCATATTCAGTGGTCCCGGGAGGAGAAGACGGGTTTATTGTTGGCCAAATTTCCCAAGTCAATCCCGATAGTTCAATTTGTCCGTCTTGGAAATTACTGCTTAGTAACGAGCTCTCCCAGGAGGGATTTGAATCAAAGGCTTGGGACAGACCAATGTACTGGTTGTCCTCGGTTACGAATCCGACGTACCAACTCACAACTCCGAGAGTCGTCTCCAAACGTGCGGCGTTAGCCCACCAGTCCTCGGGGACCTCCGGACTCAGAGCTTGCTGCCCGAGTGACTCCGATGCGTCAATCGAAATCGTCTGATAATCCACGGCGGCGATTCGATTGCTGTCGTCTCTTGGAACACCCAGATAGATTGCTGCCACAAGACCCATGGTGACTATTAGCGAAAGGACCAAGTTTCTTATGGTTTGCTTTGCTCTGCGCTGCGCTGGGGTAAGGCTCACTTGGTCTGACGCTCCTTGGAAGCCTTGTCTAGTTTCTTGCGAGCGCCACTTAGCCACTCTTCGCAGTGCTTAGCAAGAGCCTCACCGCGCTCCCAGAGGGCCATTGAGGACTCTAGGCTCACATTCTGCTGCTCTAGTTGCTGAACGACTTCCTGAAGCTCGTCTCTGGCCTGCTCATAGCTCAGTGAACTAATTTCTTTTGACATCTCTCTCCCTAACCTGATTTACCGTTGCTGAAATTTCCTGGCTGGCTGAAATCACACTAAATTCTTCGCCCTTTTTAGTTTTGTTGAGTACTTTGCCATCGACCGAAGTTATTACCGCGTAGCCGCGCTCCAAAGTCAATTGTGGCGAAAGGGATCTTGCGCGCGCGTGCAGCTGCTCAACCTCGGAAGTGCTTCGTTCAATTCGGAAACCCAAGATCTCGCCAAGCCTTCTGGTTGCTTGGGTCAAAATCTCTTGTTGGTTGTCAACGAAACCGAAGGGGGATGCCAGAACTGGCCGTGACCTCAGCGATGCGATGCTCTGCTGCTGGTTTTCAACTAATGACGACATTCGAAACCAAATTCGTTCTGCTGCATTGGAGAGCTTAGAAAATTCTTCTGCGATATCTGGGACCACTCTTTTAGCGGCATCGGTGGGCGTTGATGCTCGGAGGTCTGCAACTAAATCCAAAAGTGGCTGGTCATTCTCGTGGCCGATGGCGCTGACTATCGGCGTTTTGGCAGCAGCAGCGGCCCGCACGAGGCGCTCGTCACTGAAGGGCAATAGATCCTGGAAACTTCCACCACCACGGGCAATTATTATCACGTCAACATCACTCATCAGGTCCAGTTGCTCAAGGGCCAAAATTATCTCTGCCACAGCTCGATCTCCCTGAACCAGTGTGTTTATGACTTCGAATTCGACCTCTGGCCAACGCAGCTTGGAGTTTTGAAGAACATCTTTCTCTGCGTCGGATTTTGCTCCGGTAATGAGGCCAATCTTGTTTGGCAAAAAAGGAAGGGGCTTTTTTAGGCTCGCGTCAGTCAGGCCCTCGGAAATTAGCTGAAGCTTCAGTTTCTCGATTCGTTCAAGAAGCTCTCCGAGTCCAACCTTGTGCATCTGTATCACGCGCATCGTGAGCTTGCCGTTTTTCGGCCAAAAAACTGGTTGCACAAGTGCTACTACTCGGTCACCCTGACTGAGTCCGGGGGCGATCTCGGCGCCGGAGTTGGCAAAGGCGTGTATTTCAATTGAATTCTCAACGTCTAAATCGCGGATGGACCCAAACATGTTGGTGCCGCGCTCGGAGAACGACTGAAGTTCTCCTTCAATCCAAACTCTTCCGAGCTTCTCTATCCAGTCCTTTAGCGATTTAGATAGCGTGGAAACCTGCCAAGGGGAATGCTCAGTGCTAACTTTGGATTGCAACTCATTACCGACTGCTTGCTCCAAACTGACCTCCTTGCTGGGGTTTGTAGAATTGAATGGTGACTGTTATCAACAATACCGACCTAAAAGACACTGGCTCGAACAAGAAAGTCCTCCTAGCAGCCCCGAGAGGCTACTGCGCAGGAGTCGACCGAGCAGTGATCGCGGTTGAAAAGGCTCTTGACCACTACGGTGCCCCGGTCTACGTGCGCAAGCAAATCGTTCACAACAAACATGTTGTGCGCTCACTAGAGCGTCGTGGAGCGATCTTTGTGGAGGAAGTCGACGAGGCCCCCGAGGGTTGCGTCATGATCTTTAGCGCCCATGGGGTATCTCCGGCAGTAGTTGCGATGGCCGAAGCTAGGAATCAACAGACCATCGACGCTACCTGTCCCTTGGTGACCAAGGTCCACCGTGAGGTTCAGCGTTTTGAAAAAGAGGGTTACGACATTCTCCTAGTTGGCCACGAAGGCCACGAAGAGGTCGAGGGAACTGCCGGTCAGGCTCCAGGCATAGTCCAGCTAATTGACGGCAATGAAGACATAGCAAAGGCCAAAGTGAAGGATCCGAGCAAGGTCATCTGGCTCTCTCAGACTACTTTGTCGGTCGATGAAACAATGGAAACTGTCCTGAAGATTCGCGAGCGATTCCCACTCCTGGAAAATCCACCAAGTGATGACATTTGTTACGCAACCCAAAACCGTCAGGTAGCAATTAAGAAAATCGGCGCCGATTCTGATCTGGTGATTGTTGTCGGATCAGCAAACTCCTCAAACACCGTCAGGCTAGTTGAAGTTGCTCTTGAGGCTGGAGCAAAAGCAGCCTACCGAGTCGACTTTGCATCGGAAATTGA
>CALGUV010000097.1 GCA_937920245.1 uncultured Microbacteriaceae bacterium | reverse complement strand
TCTGATCCAGCGAATAATCGAAAGGTGGTGATTGATGGGAATGAGTATGGTTGGGCGCAGAAAGCAGGTAAGTGGATAATGGTTCCCTGGGGATCGGTCGCAGGTATCAAGAAAGTCGGGCCGAAGCAGTCCGCCAGACCCCGAAGAAGCGGCGGGAGAAGACGTCGTGGCGAATCCACCGATCCCGCCGTTCAAGGACGGATCCAGGGGTTGAGAACCGCGCTTGAACGGCAGGCTACTGACGCGGGCCGCGATGCGATCATGGAGCAGATCCTCGAGCTCGGTGGTACTCTCTGAGGGTAAAAACCTCAGGTACTACTACAGATCATAAACAACATGTCCGGAATCGGTAGCTTCTCGCAAGAGGCGTATGAGCAACTTCGGGCGGCTTATGCCTCCGAACTTCTCAGGGCGGATGACCAGGAAAACGCCGGGGTCACTATCGGAAAAGATAGTATGGGCGTCGAGACCGCCGCTATCAATAGCATGTGGCTCGACAAGACCGGCCTCTGGAAATATCCAGACGGGAAGGGTGAATATCAGGACGTAGAGCAAAAACAACAGGATCTTCTCGCCGTCCTTCGCAATGATGACGGTGAAGTTGTCATCCCGTCCGGAATTGATGACGAAGAGGAGCTCGATGCGCTAGTCGATAAGGTTCTTGAGGAGATCGACGAGGACGAGACTGATGATGATGAGTTCGACAATCTTACCGACGATGAGTTTGATCAACTTATCGACCAGATCCTAACCGAGATCGAAGAGGAAGATGAAGAAGATACCGATGAAACGGCGATTGAGGAACCCTCAGCGGAAGATATCTCGGCCCGTATTCAGGAACTAAAAGCTGAACTGCAGGCTCTCACTGAGGGTCAAGAGGACGAAGACGAAGAAGAGGAGGACATTGAAGAGCCCGAGGAAACAGAGGGCGAAGAGGAGGAAACCGAATCCGACCAACCTGAAGACAACGACGAGGAGGACCCCTCTAATGATGAATCTGACTGATACCCTTGTGGGACAAGTGATTCCCGTAGGGGACCTGCTTGAGAAGAATAAGCAACGCCGCGAGAAAGTGGAGGCGCTTATTCCTAAAGACCGCGACAACTACATCGTCGGTGATGACATCATGAAAGAGATCATGGGTCGTCGTCGCCAACGGATGGACATGGCGAAACAGACTCGTATGAACTTCCAAGAGGAAGCCTACGGCATCAACCACCGCGAGTGGTCTGGTGATATGCGTAAGGCTCTGCAGGAAGGGAAGATGAAGGGTGGTTTCGCTGGTCCTGACATGTCATTCCCCATCGCTTCACCCGCGGACGTTGCCGCGGCCTGGGCATCGGTGGGTCGGGCTAAAGATCCAGAACCAACGATGAAAAAGATCATTTCGCTCGCCAAAGCGAATGGGTGGGAGAAAGCACTTCCCAAGACGGTACGTGACCGTCTAAAAGCCGGCAAATCCGGACTTCCAGAGTAATCCTAGAGGCCATCATGCCAACATTCCTAGAGCCATTCTACCCGGCTTTCGCCGGCATTCTTATCGGCGTTGCCACAATGGGCGCCAAAAAAGTATTTGAGAAGATCAATGCCCGTAAGTACGCTCCGATGCTCGGCAAGGTGTACGACGTTGTTGATCCTCTTCTCGATCAGTATTACACAGGATGGAGCGGCAGCACCATTGACACAGTACTCGAGTTGGCCTTCTACTCAGTGGGAGACGGTCATCTAAGCACCGAGGAAGCCCAAAGAGCCGTACAAATGGCGAAGGAAAAGTTTCTTCCAGACGTCGCTAAGTCAAAGCGACTTGATCCCAACACTCCCGAAGGCCGTAAGTCCCTCGAGATCGCGGAGATGGTCCTCAAAATGGAGGATGGTGTCGACAGGAACAAGCTGATCGACCTGGCTAAAGCCTCTATCCCTCTTGCGCCTGTTCATAGCTTTCTTGGTCTCTCTTGAAAATGGGAGAATACTGAGATGGAGGCTTTGCTCCTTCAGATCGTCGGGTCAATCATACTCCCTTCGATTATCGCCGCCGGTGGCGCGATCGGTTGGTTTCATAAATTCTCATCCAAACATATGGATGATAAATTTGGTGACCTTTCGAAACAGATTGAAAACAACGACCTTAAGATCGAGCGCCTCGAGCGAGATATTCTCGACCTACAGATAAAGCTTCCGAAGGAGTTTGTGATGCGGGAGGAGTTCATGAACCGTATGAATGACGGGACCAAGAAGATGGACTACCTCGTTGAACAGGTGGATACTATCAAAAACCTGCTAATTTCCGTTCAACCCAAAATCTAAAATCATGCCTGTAAAGAAAGGTAGGGGTTGTGTCGCTGACGTGATGCGCGAGTGGAAGAGTGGAACTCTCCACTCCGGCAAGGGGGGCGAAGTCGTTAAAGATCAGGAACAGGCGGTAGCCATCGCGCTGTCAATGTGCGGTAAGTCCAAGAATAAGACATTCGATGAGCGACCCCGGGGCCGTATGATCGATACGCCCTTTATGCCTGGGGAGACCGCGATTGTTACCGCAAGATTCGGGGAGTCGTGTGGGTGCAAGCATAAGAAAGGAAATCCCGAGTACGCCGATTGTAACTGCGGGTGCAAAAGCTGTAAGAAACGAGTACCAATGGCTATAGGATACCCGACTCCGACTTTCTCGGAGGAAGACACGAAGATGGCTCTCGCACAACTCCGTAAGTTGCGAGCCGACACATCTCATCTCATCATGATGATGGAATCGGAGATGATGCGGGGTAATACGCCTGAGATCGAGTCGTGGATGGAGGCGAAGATCACTCTTGCCGCCGACTACCTGGCCGCTGTACATGACTACGCGATGTACGGCCCCGGACTAGAGATCGAAGAGGGGGAGGATGAGGAATATAGTGACGATAATGATCGAATGACCAAACTTAAGCTGTTTGGTTTTGTTGAAACCGCGCTGAAGTCAACCTATGCCAAAGGTCTCACAAAGGCCGAACAGGGCAAGGTGAAAAAGCAGGCGGAAGCAACAGTTAAGAAGGGGAAAGAGGGCGCGAGTGCTAAGTCAGTGTACGAGCCCTGGGACACCGACAAAGCGTTCCTAAAGCGTAATAAAGGCAAGACGCCTAAGTCGGAGTCCACGTTGGCTTACGAGCGGATGTATGGTAACGACTCTGAGGACATGGCGGAAGCCGGCGTAAGTGCAAACCTGAAGAAGAAGTCTGAGAAGTCAGGAATCCCCGTGTCGATCCTGCGTCAGGTCTTTAAGCGCGGAATGGCGGCGTGGCAGACAGGCCACCGCCCCGGAATGACGCCCCAGCAGTGGTCATACGCCCGTGTGAACTCCTTTATCACCGGTAGTGGCGGTGCGCGTAAGGCTGACGCTGACCTTTGGAAGAAGGCGGGTAAGAAGTAGAGCAACAACCTGCCGGAAGTTCGCCATGTCGAAATCATTCTATGATGCTTTTGACGAGTGGCGTAAAGACGATCGCTATAAGATCGGAGAAGATATCGGTTGGGAGTATTCAGATAGTTTAGAGTCCGGTCCGACGCCGGAGACAAGTTCATCAACACCCGAAGAAAATGGCCTCGAGAATCCAGTTAAAGCGCTCATCGGTCCTGGGCAAGAGACCGTCAGGTCAGTACCTCGAGCCCGGCGAATTAGCGCTTAACACGAATCAGGACGATCCGGGGCTCTTCTTTGAGACAAACTCGGGTGATATCGCTAAGGTTGGTCCGACGCATATCGGTACTCGGCCCCCATCGTCTGATGTCGGGTACGGCAACGGCGAGGCGTGGCTTGATGACGGCAATGGCACTTTCAATATCTGGGTTCCGGCACTTAATAAGTGGGTGCCCGTACAGTCACCTCTATTCGGCGGCTCGACTACCGTCTTTTTTGTAGGATCCGAGTTTTCAGAAGCTACCGATGATCTTTCCAATGATGGCATCGCCAGGCCGTTCGCTACGGTTAACCGGGCTATGGCCGAGGTCGCCCGGCGGTCTATCCTAGCCGGACGCGCTGACGAACTATACAATGGAAGATTCACGGTCTTCCTGTTGCCCGGGCGCAATGTCGTGTATAACGAGCCCGGCGTGACTCTGGGAGAATTTGAACAGCAGGTCTCAGGATTTACGGAAGATCAGACGATCACACAATCGATCCTGCGTCTTTTCAATGGTCCCGACGGTGGCCTGTTAGTTCCGCGTGGAACATCGATCATCGCGCTAGACTTACGTAAGACCGAGTTACGTCCGACATACTATCCCTTCTGGTCCCGCACACTTTTTGAAGTCGATCCGGCTCTTATCGAAAACCGGTCGTCGATCCTTAAGTGGACCGGCAACTGTTATTTCACGTCATTTGTTATCAAAGACAAAATTGATGAGGTGTCGGTAACCCAGATAAGTGGTGACGCGACAGACATAGCGGTTTTAAGAGCGATCCGCCCTCATGGATTCCGTGCGCTGGTGACAAGCACAAGTTCATCGAACGAGGTTATCGCTTCCGACAGGGTGACGCTTACGTACCCAGCGGGCGTTTCCCAGCTGTATGAGGGCCTTCCAGTGGTTTCAGCTGGGGAGTACTACGCGGATCCGATCAACGCTTACGAGTTTAGACTACGTAAAGTCACCGACGCGTCGATCCTCACACGGAATGAACTGCCAGAATTCGGAGTGCCGGGCTCTAATCCTCCGGAATTCGCTATAATCACGTATCCTAATACATCGCACCATAGGTTGACGGCACTCGAATTTGCCACGCAGTCCGAACTTAACGTTTACTATTCAAAAGTTCAACGCGCGTTCTCGCTTCTTACTTTTGCGGGCACTGTTAACAATGCTAATGTCGCTCCAGGAGAGACGACCATCGTTGCGAATACTCCGTCTGTACCTGACTTCTACGTCGACAGTGTGGACAATTCGTCTCCTTACGCATTAAATTGTTCGGTCCTATCCGACTGGGGCATGAATTCAGCCGACGTGGACGGGTCAAAAGTCAACGGATTTAAGTCAGCGCTGTTCTGCAATTTCACTTCGGTCTCTTTACAGAATGACTCGGAAGTCTATGAGATTTATGATTCCGTCTCAAGTGACTGGATCAGTCTTAAACAGAAATATGCTAATGCTACCGGAACTCCAATCGATGAGGTGACCAATATCGAGGCTATCGAGTATATGATCTCACCGGCGATCAAAGTTGAGGATATTCGCTTCTTCTGCCGCCCAGCGAATGACATTCCCGGGCAGGACAGCAAGAGCTCCGGACTTATCAGCTCTATCTCCGATACTCGAAATTATAGCGTTCTCTGCCAGAACAATGGTTTCTCCCAGATCGTATCATCTTTCGCTATCGGAGTCGCAATCAACTACTGGGCTAAGAGCGGGGGCCAGATGTCAGTCACCAACGCCAACTCGAATTTCGGTGGTATAGCTCTCAGGGCCGAAGGATTTTCGGGCATCGGTACAGCAGGCGGGGCGGAAGCGGCTGACACCGGATTCATTGTTGAAGGGTTGAGACGGCCATCTGTCATCACCCGTCAGATGGTGGAGGATCAGAATAACATCAAGCGTATTTTCGTTAATTGCCGAATCTCGGGATCTACCACGACAACTCTGACCCTGGACACGCAGTTCAATACGGGCGCGATACTTCCTTTCACATTGCGCCCAGGAACTTATATCTGGGTTGAGAATTATACGAACGGGGTCGTGTATAAGGCTCAGTTAGCCACAACTGGGTCGGTGCTGTCGAATGGTGGCTTAACAATCAATATCGTGAATGGTACTAATGACATCCACACCGCGCTTTTTGGCGGTCTGAGCCCTGACAGTCTGTCGCTGCCGTACCTACGCCGATTTGTGGATCCGCGGCCTTTCACAGACAGAACATATTCTCTCTGGTTAAGTAACACCAATTCCGCTCATCGTCCCCCGGAACTCGGTGCGATCACGCGATTTGCGGAGAAGCCTCCGTCCGGCTCAACGAATCTGTTGAAAATCGGTGCGCAACTCGATCCCGGGTTCAATGGCGGTTGGGGCCACCTATTCCAGATCTCGGACTCGCGTACGAAGGCTGAGGGTGACAACCCGAATGGTTCCGACCCGCTTATCGTCCCGGCGCTGTCAGCTAGTAACTACTACGTGACTGTTTTAGGTGTTGATCAATTTAGACCCTGGATCACCGAAGGAACGAACGGATTTAGCACTAACCCGATCGATACCAATTATCCCCAAGGATTTTACGCGACGTACTCCGACCGGGCGTACTATGCTACGAGGAACGATCAGGCTCCAGAGGATCTTAAACCGCTTCCGACATCCGGTAATTCCGTGTGGCTTAGGGCGAAGAACTTTGAGTATTGCCAACCTATAGCCGAAGCGTGGGAGTCATCCCCAAGTGTCTCCGTGGAGGATCCTTTCTACGATTCGTATCCGAACGGCGCAGCGTATCCTCGGGGTATTCAGTACGACCGAGCCACTCCCGTGTTTAATCTTGTCATCGACGAAGACGACGGAACGAATACCCTCGGGATTCTTAATACGACTGGGAATGTGGATCTGGCTAAACCCGAACTTTACGACCCATGGTGGCACCCGACAAAGGCGACGATGACGCGCTTCCTCGCTTTACTCGGGTTTGCCTATAGCAATATTGACGATATGCTTCAGCCCCAGTTCTGGACGTCCCGAAATCTGGCCGTAGGGCTGATGCCGGACGTCACCACTGGTGGCTATGCCCAGACGACTGGACAGTGGCCACTCGAGTTTAACCGCCCATCAACCATTCGCGGCGGCAATCACACCTGGGAGTGGAGCGGATACATCAACTACTCTAAGGGACTTCAGCGCTATCAGGACTCGCAACTGTCACTTCGTGAACGATTCGACGCTATGCTTACCGAGATGTGGGGCGGAGTCGTGACATCCACAGGAACCACAGAACGAGGCGAATTCTCAATCACTGGAAAAACCGTGGCTGGCAGCACCGGTACGACCTTAGACCATGTTGACGAGGCCGGCTTAGAGAATTTCGCTAATCAGAGCACAACGCTCTCCTAAGGGTAAAAGCACCGAAGAGATCACATCTCATCTCATAGAGCTTCCTTGTGGAAGATCATTCCTCATCCTAGGTTAAGGACTCGTTAATGACAACGAACATTCAACTTTTACGGAGCAGCGTCTCTCAAAAGAGACCGCAGCCCTCATCGCTTCTCGAGGGTCAACCCGCTATCAACATCAACGTCAGCGAACCCGGCCTTTTCTTTAAGGCCACTGACGGATCACTTTTCAAAGTAGGACCGGTTGCTATCACTTCAAGTGGTAACGCCCCGAACGCTGCAGCAGCCGGCCCCAGCGGTAATGTGGCGGGTGAAACATGGTTAGACGGTAGGTCGTCGTTTGCCAACGCGGTATTGAAAGTTTACAATGGCACTCAGTGGGTGAGCGCCAATGGTTTCCAGGTTGATAACTCAACAGGAAACTTTCAGCTCTCAAAGCTTCTCACAGTAACCACTCTGATCGCGAACGGGACAGGCTCGAGTGCGTATATTCGCCTCCCTAACGCTCCTAACGCTACTGAGCCAGCTCTTCCGACTTCCGCCGGCGCTCTTTACTTTAACACTACAACCAATTCCTTCCGCGGTTATGACGGGACGACCTGGGCGGATATCTCCGGCGGCAACATTCAGGGAAACCTCAGTGTCACGGGCAACGGTCAGATCAACGGAACTCTAACTGTCGACGGAAACGTCGTTCTTGGTAACGATTCCACGATCGACACCTTGACGATAAACGCAGCGGCGAGTCTATTAGGAAACGTGGGGATAGGAACATCCTCATCGAATACCCTCACCGTTAACTCCTCAACGACATTCGCGTCGCCGACTCGTCACATCAACCAGACGACCGCGCGTTTTCACGCCGGCACTGTCGCGGGATCTAACTATGTTGCACTAAGGGCTCCCTCCTCTATCGCTGCCAACGTCACTTGGACTCTACCGAATGCTGATGGTGTTGCCGGTTCATTCCTACAGACTAACGGTAGTGGGTCACTAACCTGGGCAACGTCCCAAGGTGCTATCTCAGAATTTGGACAGACCGTCACAAGTAACTACACTGTGACTGTTGGCTTCAATGCGCTTTCGGTGGGGGTGGTCACGGTGAATCCCGGGGTGACAGTTACCGTTCCCTTGGGCTCTCGTTGGGCGGTTGTATAAGGCTAATCAAAACTCGAAGTAATTCTCTCTTTCTCTCTTTAGTAAAATGGCATTCGGAACTATTCGCGCTGACGTCATTCAGGGCACCAACACAAGTATCGATCTCGGAGTCGCGGGTCAATTTGATTTCGACGGCGATCTGCTTCCCGATGCGGACAGTACCCGTGATCTCGGCTCGCCGAGTTTTCGCTGGGGAAATATCTATACCGGTGACCTTCACCTCGCCAACGACCGCGGCGATTGGACTGTGGTTGAGGAAAGTGATTACCTTAGCCTCAAAAACAACAAGACTGGGAAAACTTTCCGTCTTCTCATGGAGGAGGTAGATTCCTGAGGGAATCTAACGCTTCTTTTTCTCACCTATTTTCATTTTAGATCATTAAACCGCAATAAGCGGTAAACTTGTCACCATCGCACATTACTCATGGCAGTTTTTACAGGATTAGGCTCAGCAGCCTCCCCCAGCATCACTTTTTCTTCTGACACTGATACCGGTATATTTTCCCCGGGTGCAAACCAACTAGCGGTAGCAACTAATGGCGCTCAGCGAGTCAGCATCGACTCCAGCGGCAGGCTCTTAGTTGGTATATCTACAAGCGTTAGCCAAAATATCGCTAATGGCACAGTTACACCACAACTGCAAAATGCTAGCACTAATCAGTCAGGGTCTACTATTTCCAGCGTTAACTACAATTCTGGCGGCAATCCAGCAATTTTGGCGCTCGGATCATCAACAGGAGGGACGCTTGCCACTCAAGGAGTTGTTAATAATGACGGAAAACTGGGGCACATAGTTTTTACAGGAAGTGACGGGACAACTTTTTTAACAGCAGCCGAGATCACTGCAGAAGTAGACGGCACACCTGGCACTGACGACATGCCAGGGAGATTAGTGTTCCGTACTACGGCTGATGGCAGCGCAAGTCCGACCGAGCGCCTCCGCATCGACTCCAGCGGCAGGCTCTTAGTTGGTACGTCTATTGCGCTCACCAATACCTACGTTAGTGGAACCGCAATTGCGCCTGTCGCTCAGATTGAGGGCAACTCTGGATCTGCTTGTGCATTGTCTATTACTCGCCAAACAGGCGCAGCAGCAAACATTATCTTGCAGCGAGGCGTTACTGGCACTCCGGTTGCGATTAACCACGCTGTTGGACAGGTTAATTTCAACGGTTTCGATGGCACAAACTTTAGACCCGCCGCACAAATTACCGCCGAAGTAGACGGCACCCCTGGCACTAACGACATGCCAGGCCGCCTAGTGTTTTCCACTACTGCGGACGGGGCGAGTTCTCCGACGGAGCGGATGAGGATTAGCAGTGATGGGGTGACATTATTCGCTGGAAGAGTAGCGTTTCCAGGTACAAATGCAATCACAGCACTAAGTGAAGCAAAATCAATCTTTCTGCATAGTAACAGCGGCTCGACAGGTGGTCCAGTTGCTTTTGAATCACAAGCAGTCGACACTAGTACTAGATACCACGCTGTTTACGGCAATGGAAACGGGATAGTTGGAGCTATTACCACAAACGGCTCAGCCACTTCTTTCGTCACATCCTCCGACTACCGCCTCAAGGAAAACGTCGTCCCTCTTGATGGCGGCATCACTCGTTTGCTGCAGCTCAAGCCAAGCCGCTTCAACTTCATTGCCGATCCTGACACCGTGGTGGATGGCTTCATCGCTCACGAAACAGCGGCAGTAGTACCCGAATGCATCACTGGCACCAAGGATGAGATGGAGGCGATTGGTACTCTTACCGAGTGGAACGGTAAGGTGATTGGCACCGACGTTCTTGAGCCCGAAGACCTCGCTTGGGAGGATCAGGTCGAAGTCACTCCCGCTGTCGAAGCCACTTACGACGAGGAGGGCAACGAACTCACCCCCGCTGCGGACGCGGTTTACGAAACCGTCACTCGCACTCGCACCTGGGAGCAGACTGGCGAGCGGCCCGTCTACCAGGGGATTGACCAATCCAAAATTGTGCCATTACTCACAGCTGCCCTACAAGAAGCCATCGAACGTATTGAGTTGCTTGAAGCCGAAGTAACAGCACTAAAGGCGTAGTTTTTTCCAAACTAATGACTGTCTGCCCCGTCCGTTAACACGGGGCTTTTTTTTGGGGCCCGCCTAGCGGTCCCGGGGGTAAAACTCACAAAGAAGACGCCTTGCAGGTAAAGACCCAAGATAGCCCATGTCCTTCCTCGTACAGCATATTCGGTCCGGTGAGTTTGCCCGGAGACCGCAGCCCCTAGACTTAGCTCCAGGCCAACTCGCGGTAAATTACAACACCGATTCCACTGGTCTCTTCTTCCGCACTGACAACGGGGAGTTGGTGAAGGTTGGACCCGTGCACGTTGGGACAGACGCTCCGTCTCAAATCAACTATACTGAACGGTCCATCGGGGAGATGTGGCTTGACACCACAGACCCAATCTCCCCGTCGATGCGAGTGTACACTCAAGGCGGGTGGTCGCTGGTGAACGTGCTCGATGGCTCGATCACGGAGAATAAGTTGGCCAATGGGGCTGTCACCGCTCAGAAAATCACGCTGAATAATTCCCTATTTCCAACCGCTGATATTCAGTTCGACTTAG
Organism: uncultured Microbacteriaceae bacterium; assembly: GCA_937920245.1. Lineage (GTDB taxonomy): Bacteria > Actinomycetota > Actinomycetes > Actinomycetales > Microbacteriaceae > Aquiluna. The sequence continues at coordinate 13,459 of CALGUV010000097.1, read as the reverse complement.
GGTCTACCGCAAGCAGATTCAAACATATTTACACCGATAACATCACGACCGGTGACTTAAACCTTAGGAGTAATGACGGTGACTGGACGGTGATTGAGCAGGCAAACTTCATCAAACTCCGCAACAATCGTACTCTTCAAGAGTTTAAGATTACAATGGAGGCTCTTTAAGGTGGCAACTACGATCCAGCTTTTGCGGTCGGATATTGCTCAAGTACGCCCTGAGCCCAACGTGCTGGCCAATGGCACTCCGATGGTAAACCTTCATGAGTCGGAGCCCGGATTATTCTTTGCAGCCCGAGACGGCTCATTGTTTAAGGTTGGACCTGCCTCCGTAGGAGCCTTCGCACCTAACTTCTTCCCCCAGGGACAAGTCGGAAACTGTCTAGGAGAGCTGTGGGTTGATACTTCAGGGACCGATCCTGCCTTGAAGTTTTTTGATGGATCAGATTTCGTTCCCGCATTTACGCCGGCGAACGTAGTAACCTCTGTTGGGCTATTATTTTCAGACATATTTACAGTCACCGGCTCGCCAGTGACTACCGCTGGTACGCTTACCGCCACTCTCTCCCAACAGGTCGCAAATACGGTTTTCACCGGGCCGCCGTCCGGTACGGGCGCAACTCCAACATTTAGACTTCTTGTTGCCGCCGATATTCCCGGAATTTCTGCATCGAAGTTAGTGTCCGGGGTGTTGGATTCCGGACGAATTCCTAATCTTGACGCATCTAAGATCGAAAGCGGAACGTTTGTCGACGCTCGCATTCCCAATCTCGATATCTCAAAGATCACAAGCGGCGTACTTCCGTTTACTTTAGGCGGAACTGGCAATTCTGCGACTCCGGCTAACGGCGAATTTCTAATAGGAGACAGTACAGGTTGGACGAAGACGACATTAACGGCTGGATCAAACATCTCGGTCGTTAACGGGGCTGGGTCTGCCACAATCAGTGTTGTTTCTACACCGGCATTCCAAAATATACAGATCTCTGATCCCGCCGGAGATGCAATCACGCTGAATGCTCCGGCGGTCACTATTCCTTACACGATCAAACTTCCACCATCCGACGGTACTGGCGGAGCGCTTCTCTCCACGGATGGCGCAGGACAGCTATCATTTATCACGTCACTCTTTGGTTTGACCGCGATCGGTGGCGCAGCTAATCTCACCGTCAATGCCGGCGGAGCCAACGGCAGTGTGATTTTGGCCCCCACTGGATCCGGCACGATTAGCGCGTCGTCCGCGAGAATCACGTCGCTCGCGACTCCTACGGGCGGCACCGATGCTGCTACAAAAGCCTATGTTGATACGATCGCCGCCGGCATCCAACCGAAAGCGCAGGTCAATGCAGCTTCAACGGCGAACATCGATCTAACCACTGGTGGTTTGCTTACTATCGATACGGTCCCCTTGTCGGCAGGGCAGCGTGTATTAGTCAAAAATCAGCTGCTCCCGGAAGAAAATGGTATCTATGATGCAGGATTGGGGGCCTGGACACGATCGTCTGACGCTAACACTTTTGCCGAATTGGTAAATGCTACTGTGTTCGTTGCTGGAGGGTCTGTCAACCTGAGCGACACCTATCTCTGTAACTCCTCCGCGGGCGGTACCATCAATGTAGATCCGGTTAATTGGGTCGTGTTTTCGTCTGGCCTTGGGACGGTGACAAGCGTCGGACTAACGATGCCCGCTCAGTTCACGGTGGCTGGTTCGCCAGTAACAACTTCAGGCACTTTCGCGGTTACGCTCAACGCCCAAACTGCGAACAAAGTTTTTGCTGGGCCAGTGAGTGGGGGTGCGGCAGCTCCGACATTCCGTGTTTTGGCCGCGGCTGATATCCCTACTGCCCTCAACTCTCATACATTCGCTGGAATCACTCCAGACACCGATGCGACTCGCGACCTGGGCAGCCCATCGCTTCGCTGGGCTAATATCTATAGCGCGGATCTTAACCTGTCTAATGAGGGCGGGAGCAATAGCGTTGATGGAACATGGGGCTCTTACACCATTCAAGAAGGTGAGGATGAGCTATATTTGATCAACCGCAGAAGCGGCAAGCGCTACAAGTTTCTCCTTCAAGAAGTTTAACCCGGAAGAGTATGGCGTCTAGCATTCAATTACTTCGATCCAACGCGGCAAAAGAGCGGCCATTCCCTGGGAATCTTTTGGACGGCCAGCCCGCAATTAACGTCAACGCTCAAGAACCCGGATTATTCTTTAAGGTTACGGACGGGACCGTTGTAAAGATCGGGCCGGTGGCTATTACTGCTGACGGCACCCCGCCAAATTTCGCAGCGGTGGGGCTTTCCGGAAATAGCGTCGGGGAACTTTGGCTAGATAAGTCTGTGGCCCCTCCAACTCTCAAGGTGTGGGACGGGTCAGTGTGGATTTCTGTTTAGAAGACTAAATCAATTTCGTCTTCCGTCTTCTTTTCAAAAGACCCGACGATCTCCGAGGGAGTGGTGTAGTCACCGCTCCCTTTTGATCTATTTGCGGCAGCACACACGGCAATAAGCCGCGCATGGTCTTCATGATAGAGTGACCAGGCGTCGTTGAACACCCTATCCTTAAACTTCTTGAGATTGGGCGGGCCAACAAGCACGAAGTCACAATAGGTTAAGTCCAGCGAAGCAACCCATTCATCGGCGATCTGTACAAACGGTCGCCCTAGGTGATCAATGTCGACGCGCATTCCGGGCCGTAGTTGCTTTCCAGTGACGTGACACTCCAATGGGTATTGCAGTGTTTTCCTATACGCCCGTAGTTGAGAGTCGACGAGTTGTCTCATAGCGGCCCGAACACTCGAGACATGCTTACGCTCAAGGTTTGGCGCTCGCTTTGTCACACGCGGCGGGTAGAGTTGATCGATAAGCTGATTCTTCGGTACAGGCTGCTTAAATCCGTCTAGGCGCTTAAGGATCACCATCTTCACTTTTCGCGGGCCGCAAGGATAATTCTCTAGCCGAACCTCGACCCCGTCCTCATTCGCGATTTTTGAGAATTTTGATGCGAGACGACAGGCTGTGATGACAAAATCCCGGGGTTGCCCGATAAGTTTCGAACCCGCCCGATGCGCATTGACGATCCGGGAGAACTTCTCGGAGAAGTCTCCTTTGCCGAGCTCAAAAACTTCCTTCCCAACACTCATTGTAGCCACTTCGTTTAGTGTCATATAGTAGAATCTACCCGTACCTGGCTTTGATAAGATAATACCGTAGATACTATAAAGCGAATGCGGATGTGAGTCACTTCTCACCTGTCCCGCCAGATGGAAGAGTTTACGCCAAGAACTACAGGATTGAGCTGGAACCTCTCGAAGCCCAGCTTGTTGAAGTCTCGGGTCGCGTTAAGGAATTTCGTGACCACCCCGAGCGTAGTGATCTACAGTCACTCCTTCTTGTCAATCTCGTCGTAACTCCCCTTCCGCGCGGACGACCAAAACGAAGCATCAAACTAACGCACCTCTGGGTGCTGACAAAACATATAAGACGAGCCGGGGTCGAACCTTTGCGCAATCGTCGTATAATCTTTACAGGTTCCGTTTATGCCTATTTCCGGTTGGGCGGAAAGTCGAAGGAGCGCGGGTTACGCGGGTCTCACGATTTCTCCATCCTGCCGATGGGAACGATCGAACTCGAAACTTTCACACCAGGGCTGGAATCCCGTTATCAAACAACAGATGAAATTGAAGTCAAAACCGCCGACAGACGAACGAAAGGCGGAAGTGAGGGAGGAGATGACAGCGTGGGCGAAGGAACGCCTTGCGGACCCAAACACTCTAATCCTCGACCTTGAAACCACAGGTATCCTCTCACAGGATCCTGACACCGAGATCGTTCAAGTCTCACTGATTAACATCGCTGGGCGCCCAATCATCAGCATGTTGGTCAATCCCAACCGACCGATCCCGCTTGTTGTCCAGCAGATCCATGGGATTGACGATCGCATGGTGATAGGATTGCCGAAATTCCCGGTCGTTGGTCCGATGGTCGCTGCACTGATGCGCGGGAAGCATGTCGTGGCTTACAACGCCGGATTCGACATTCACACTCTGGTCTATCTCCTTGGAAAATATAATCTAGACATTCCGGAATTTGATACGTCATGCGCCATGGAGGCATACTCCGCGTGGTGCGGTGAGTGGTCGGTACAGAAGGAAGACTGGAAGTGGCAGAAGTTGCCTAAGTTGGCGTACGGGAACTCTCATGACTCTCTCGTCGACTGCATGTCTACGCTATTGCTTCTGAAGAAGATGGCAGGAGATTTCTCCGATGAGCCTGCCACTGACGCTCTTGACCTTGATTTCTAATCACCATGCTTAGACTTTTAGAACTTCTCATTCGCGGGCATATTCACGAGTGGGAGACTATTTCGGCGCGTAAGCTTGAATGGTCTAATGACTTTAACGAGCACGGGACCGGCACCCGTTATCACCTGCGGTGTAAGAAATGCGGGTGGGTGAGGAAGGTAGACTGCAAGTGAGGTACTTCTCAGGTTGGTACTACGCCGCTCGCGAGGGCACTATACTGTATGGATGGGCGTGTTTCCGTCTCGCGATTAAAACCTGGCGCTTTCTTATCTTCCACTCGTACAGATACGGGGAAGAAGATGTTGAGCTTTTCCGCATCGGGTTCTTCGAGTCCCTTCACCCATCGTCCATCTCAGATGATTTCATCCGTAACAACCACTTAAGACTTCAATGAGCTACGCTGACAAACGGGACAGAGCGATCGGGATTTTGATGGAGGCGGTTCGAGCTATCCCGCCTGACGCGATCGTGTCGGCGGTGCTGCACGGTTGCAATAGCGAGTTGCATGAGGTCGCCGAGGAGACTTACGAGTGGTTGGCGACCCTGAAGCGGTTTCCCGCGTATCCCAAAAAGGAATCTTCAGAGGACTGACGTATGGGCATGTTCGATTATCTGAGATGCGGGGTGAAGCTCGATGACCGAGTTGGGCCCAACACATCCTATCAGACGAAGGATCTTGACTGTTGTCTCGATGATTATTGGGTGGATCCAGCCGGTTGTCTCTGGCGGGTGGATAATTCCGGAACCTACGACTTAGAGGAAGCGACCGAAGAGGAACTCTCCAAAGCTCGAGAGGCGAAACGGTGGTTGCCGCCGTTCACGCCTATTCCTAACAACAATCATGGGCGGATTCATCACATCGACATCTCGCGCTCCATCCGTATTCATGCCTCAACGTGGGAACATCCGAAGCCGGACCACAGCGACTGGCCCGAATTTGAGCTGACCTTTAGGTACGGAAAACTGATTTTAGTCCAGACTCTTCGATAAAAACTATGCTTAAAGTAACCGCAGACTCAATCACTAACGACTCCCCCTGGTGTACTTATGGGTCTTCCAAAGCTCGACTTGTCAACGCGACTCCAAACCTTGATGAGACTGTGGGCTACATTGCTCGTATATCAAGCAAGGCTCAAGAGAATCCCTCCGTTGAAAAACTCCTCGGATACTGCGCCAAGCACGGACATTGGAGCGTATTCGAACAAGGATCGATCACAGTAGAAGTCGTAACCCCTCTCGCGATCTCAATCCAGGCGCTTCGCCATCGCTCATTCTGTTTTCAGCAATTCTCGGGACGTTATCAGGATCAGCGTGTCATGGGTGACATGACGGAGGGACTGACAGCTTACAGCGATATGTTCTACATGCCCGAAATCGCTCGAGAGCAGGACACAAAAAACAGACAGAATAGCGTTGAGACCAAAGATCCTGGTCTTACTGACGCGATGTGGAATACGATGTCGACTGCTTACACGGTGGCTCTACAGTGCTACGATGACTTGATCAGCCGTGGAATCGCGAAGGAGATCGCCCGGTTTGTGTTGCCGCAAGGAGTATTCACGCGTCTGTATATCACCGGTAGCCCTCGTTCCTTCATTCACTACTGCAACGTACGGGATGAGGAGGGCGTGGTCCAGTACGAACACGTGGAACTGGCGAGGGCCATCAAGGAGGTATTCTCCGAAGTTTGTCCAATCATCGCAAGATCTATCTGGGACGAAAAAAGCTAAGATAGCTACGTAAATAACAATAGCATGACTGCACTCCGAGAGGATTCCTTCGTCCTCGAGCAGGAGCCCGCTCCGCTTGTCGTGGTAGACTTCATGGTCTACGCCTGGGGAATTTTCAATCAGATACAAGAGATCCAGCACCTCTACTCTCCTGAGCTGTTGCAGAAAATCACTAAAGCACTCTGGGCCATCCGTATCAACCGCGGCCCAGACATGTTGCCACGTCACGACTATCGAGTGGTGGTAGTCTCCGATAAGCGGTACACCGACGTTGGGGCTTACTGGCGCGGGGTCGAGATCCTCAAAGACGAGAGGATGGAGGTAGTCTGGGAGGAATACTGCGAGTCGAAAGGCATCAGTCACGAGGCCACGGCAACGAGCTACAAGGGCAATCGTCGGGACAAGGACGATAATTTCTACGAGGTAGTTGAGATCGGGTGGGATTACGTCACGAAGTACTTTCCGTGTTTCAAGCAGGAAGGATACGAGGCCGATGACTGGGCTGGAGCCGTCTATCGTATCTCACGGGATACGCCCGGCGTGTGTCGAGAGAGACAGATCCTTCTCTCAACGATCGACCGGGACTGGTCGCAGCTTGTCGATGAATCACAGAAGATCTACTGGGCGAACACACGCTTTCCGGGTCCGAAAGAACGAATCCAAGAACGATTAGCGGGAGAGGATCAGGTCAAACTTCACACTGAGATCAAGCTCAAATCCGACATAAGCCGCCCACGGGACCTTGCCGCTGCTAAACAAGAGCAAGGGGATTTAGGTGACAATCTTCCGCCGGGCTCGCCACTTGAGTATTTTGACCTATGCGAGCCGCACCCTCGTTATCGATTGGAAAGGTTGCCTCAATTCAAGGAATTTGTCGAGGCGCTGAACGACCCAACACCCAATATCCGAATCGAACATTACGAGAAAGCTATCCAAGCATGTGGTAAGATAGGGCTGCAACCACCCGCTTACTGCGACTGACTGGATGGCGAATTTTCTAGCTGGTGCCTCAATTCTAGCACAGAACGTCATATCGGCCGGAGTTAGTCCTAGTGCGGCGGGTCTGACATACGCTGCGTCACAGGTGGCTAATATCCAGCCGCAGCAGATCGCCAATGTAGGAATCAATGCGGCGTTCTCGCTTATATCTGGTGCTCCCCTTAAAAACGTCGGCGCAAGCGCGCTCCAGTCCCTAACCGGACTGGGATTTTCACTTGGAGGCATCGGTGGTGGCCTACAAGGAACGAAACCCGTACCGCTTCACACCGAAAGGGCTGGATCACAGGCATCAGGGAATCAACCATACTCATTCACGCAGGACATTGAATTCTTCCTGTTGAGAGCGGACCAGACCGCGCCAGCAGCGTCCGTACAGGATCTAGGAGCAACTGCTGTCACCGCCGCACTTCCTGCTACGACACAGTCGGGTGGTGGCGTAGGTGGATTTCTCGGTAACGCATTGAAGAGTCCACTCGGACAGTTGGCTACAGGAGTGGCGGTCAATGCGGCTTTGTCCGGAGTGCAGAAAGTCGCGGGAACAAACTCCCTAGTCGGTCCACTCACCGGTCTTGCAGTTTCCGCGGGACTTCGGGCCGCGACAGGAACCGGAGTTTTCTCGCAGCCTGCAGTCAACGCTGCTGGTGGGACTCCCTCAGCTGTGTCTAACGCGGTACAAACCGGCTCGGATGTGGTGAGTGCCAGCGCATTCCTTCCCAGTGCGGATTATTGGGCGCCGTCCTCAACGTATTTTTCGAATACAATCGCGGCGTCCTACTCCGCGGGAGAGAGTATCGATCCCAGCGTTTACGGTTCTCCGACAAGCGAATTGGCATCATCGTTCGGGGCGAACTTTCCCGAGATTAACGATGACGGGTCACTCGCGACTGCTGTTCAGACAGATGGATTCGACTGGACCGCGGCAGGCGCTCTTGATCTAAGCGCGTTTGGCGGTGCGGCTCCGCTTAACGAGGATGCTACATCTATCCAAAACAAAGACACTCTCGCCGATATTCCGAAATCTTGGTACTTCGTCACAGCTCCACAGGACGTGAATTGGAGTAAGGAGGGAAAGGTCGCTACCGCTGACACGTACGGTACGAACACACCCTACGTTCTCTATGGTTCCACGTCACTACGAAAACTCACCCTCTCAAATGCGATGATCGAGGGATTCTCCGATAGGCGAACCGTGGAGGCGAATATCGTCGCACTCGAGACCGCGATGAACATGGTGATTCAGAAGGGATACACCGCACCGTACTGCTGGAAGGTTTATGCCGGCGGGAAGAGTTACGGAACGTTCGTTATCAGCGGCGTGAAGGTGAAAGAGGTGATGCGTGACCTTCGCGGTTTCGCTACGCGGGCATTTGTCGATATCGATCTACAGCAGGTTCCGGAATATCAGGTGAATAGTGGACGGGATCTGGCTTCGAAAGCGACTCTGGGCGGTGTATCTAAGCAGGTTCAAACATTGATCACGTCGCAGAATAAGGATGCTGCGGCAAAGGCTAGTAGTGCCGCGGCCGGAAAGCCTACCGCGGCGCCCGCTGCTGCGACTGGTGCTGCAGGGAAACAGGATGCGGCAGCGGCTGCTGCGAAAGCAAGCGCTCCGCCAGCAGCTGCCCCAAGTCAAGCCCTTAATCCTTGATAGAGAGAAAGTAATATGGCTGATCGCGAAATTAGACTGATTGGGAGTTTTCAGGATGATATCACTCCCAAGCTTAATAAGCTAAATCGTCAACTCCTCGGAACCATCAAACAGTTCGAGAAGCTGCAAGGCAAGATAGCGCCTGTCGCTGCGGAGATGGCGAAGTTTAATACCGCCGCTGCAGCAACTTCTGGGAACTTAAAGACCCAACGTAGCGCGATCGAGGAGAATATCCGCATGCTCCGTCAGTATCGAACGGAGTTAAGTAGGACCGCTAACGCGCAGTCCAGAATGGGCAGGGGAGGGATGCCACGCCCACCTCGCGGGGGAGGGGGAGGAGGTGGCCCTATTCCCCCTCTAGCAGGAGGTAGAGGGGCGCCTCGTGGAGGAGGAGGCGGCCGTGGAGGCGGTGGATACGACGGCGGTGGAATCGGGGCGGGCGTATTTGGCGTGACTCTGGGCACTCAACTTGGAAATATGATGACGAATGCTATCGTTGCAGGTTTCCAAGCGGGCACGAAACTTATGATGATGCCCTTTCGGGCTGGTGCTAATGCTTTAGGGGAACGCCTCCGCGATGAGATGCAAGATATTCGTACGGCGGGCGGTCTATTCTCAATCTCCGAAGTCTCTAAACAACAAGGAAAAGGAGGTCTCTTTGGAACGTTCTATGATGCCGAAAAGTACACCAAGGATCAGAACCGCTATCTCGCGAAGCTTGCGGGTTCTTTACCTGGTGACACACAACAGTATATCAATGTGGCCCGTCAGATCGCAGATGGTATTTTTAGGATCGTCACCAATGACGAGAAGAACGCGGTTAAAACGGCGCAAATTTTAGCGGGAGCTCGAGGCGCTTCTCCGACGGAGATGAAGCAGTTTGGTATGGGTGGAGGCTCTGCGAGAGCGGCGGCGGGCAAGGAGATGGTCGGTGAAATGACCAAGCTTACCGTGCTTGCTGGCATGGGCGGGCGAGGAGGACAGGGCGCTCACGGGCTTCCGATGCTCATCGAGCGAATGTTTTCCGAGCAGCAAGTCAGCATGGGAATGTTCCGACGTTACGCTGCGATCTTCGGCGACCCGATGATCAAAAATGCGTTGGAGCGTAATCTCGGAAAAATCAACGCTACGACGAAAGATACCAACGCTCGATTCCTTGCTCTTCAAAACACGCTTCGCGAGATCGTAACAGACGACCTCGTCGAACGCATGAGAAAGTCAGTTAGCGGAACCATTGAAGCGCTTCGAACCGCGTTCTTAAACCCCGAAGTTGGCTTGCTTGGTCTTGGCCGGCCGATAATGCGAACCGTGAAGGTATTCGATAAGTTCGGTCAGCAACTTATGAATGCGTCCGGTCAGATCGAAACCGACCAAATCGCGATCTTCGACTATCTGCGAGACATCTTCTCAGGCATCATGATTCCATTGATGCCAATCATTGACAAGCTTCCCGAGATTTTCGACCCCTTCTTGAAACTTGCCGAGGCGCTTGACACGATGCGTACTGAGGCGATGTTCTTCTTGAAGACCTTTAATCAATACAAAGGTGGACTAGAGGATATTGCAAAAAACTTTGTTGGGATGTCTGATCTCGCCCGTGAAACTTTCCGTGGGACTATTCCGTTCCGGGCTGGACTCTCCGCGTTGAATAACGCATTAAGGCGTCTTGGCGCTTATGACCTAAAGGAATTTGCTGATATCGCAAAACAGCTTGAGAACCCTAATGTCGGCGTTAAGGAGTTAGGGAATACCCTCAAAGGGATGATTGACAAGTTCCTTGGGTCAAAGGCAGCCGAAAAAATCGGGTATCAGATAGGGACAGTCGTCGGCATTGTGATTGCTCAGGTTGGCGAGCTTATGAAGGCAGCCACGGGAACGGCAACGGCGGGTGGTCTCGCTAAGGGATTTGGCGAGGGATTCCGAGCAGCAGGCGGCCCAGAAGGAGTCTCTAATATCATCAGAAGCGTATTCCAGCTCTTTGGCAAATTGCTTCTTGAGGTAGTAAAGGCTGCTCCACTTGAGACAGCGATGGCGGCAGCTCTATTCTTCCTGCCGGGCGCTATCGCCGGATTGGTGAGTCAAGCACTTAGCGGAGGATTCGTGCGGGCTTTAAGCAGAGCTCCGTCTCTCCCGACAAAGATGCCAGGTCCGCGTGCCCCAGGCACTCTCGGCCCGAAAGGCGGCGGATTTATCCCTGCACTTGATAAGCTTAAAGCACCAAACATAATCGCTCCGATCAAATCTGCTTTCGCGTATATCGCACAGGAGATACGAGCCGCGTTCTCTTTGCTCAAAATGGGCAATTTCGGGGCGGTCTTCCGAGGGCTTCTGACGCCGTTTAAGGCTATGGGCGGAGCGATCAAAAATCTTCCCGGACTGTTCATCAAGGGAGCCCGAGGTTTAGGGAAGTTTGGTGGTGTCATTACTGCGGTTATCGCGGCTTTTGACGTTTTCGGAGCACTTCTCAGCGGAAAAGATATTTGGGAGGCGCTAGGCGCAGCAGCGGGGCCTGTCGTAGGAACGGTTATTGGCTTCGCTCTTGGTGGGCCAATCGGGGCAGCGATCGGTAGTTTTATCGGGGGGTTGGAGCCTGTAACTACCTTCTTTACGGGAGTCTTTAAGGGTCTCGGAGAGGTATTCGGCGCGGTAGGGGCAACTATCGGGCCGATCTTTGAGGGGCTGGGAACCGCGATAATGAGTATCATTGACCTTGGCGGATCATTGATCTCGATGTTCAACCCATTTGCAGGCGCAATTAGTTCTGCCACTGGGGAGATAGATACGATGAAGGCGATCATAATCGCTACTAAAGTCATATTATGGCCTGTTGTCGGCGCTTTTCAGCTTTTAGAACAAGTCATCAACCTCATAACAGCTGGGCTTAAAGGTTTAGAGCTTGCTGTGCTTTACGCCCGGTTAGGCTTAGCTCAATTAAATCCGTTCGGAAATGAGGCGGCAAAACAAAAGCTTATTGACGCTATTCGCCGCGTAGAGGGTGAGTTAGCCGCAGAAACAGACAAGTTCGCTAAGTCGTTCGCTCGTCATAGCCAGTACTATGTAACGGAGGCAGATAAGGCCGGGGCTGCTATGCGAAACGTCGCAAGTAGCGCAAAAGAAGCCGCAAAAAATCTGAAGCCGCTCTCCGCGAAAGAGGCCATAGCACAGGGCAAGGCGTCTGGCTTAACACCCACTGCCTCCGACATGAACTGGTATAATAAGGCGACAGGGAAGCCTGCCACTACCCCGACGGCAGCTAATGTCCCAGCCGCTGTACCTCCTCCCGCAGCCAATCCTGTTCCAGCAATTCAGGCTCTTAACACTAAGCAGGCTGGAACTAATGCGCTTCTTGCCCAAATCAACGCCAAAACACTCCCGGGCGGTCAGGTTAATCCGATCCCCGCGATCCAGGCTCTCAATGTAAAGCAGGCGGGCGCGAACGCGTTCCTCGCCCAACTTAAGACTCAGGTGGTCACAAGCGCGGATGGTGTCAAGAAACAGATCGGTGCGTCGAGCAACGCTCAGCAGGCGAAGATTCAGGGAGTCACCACTGCCATTAACAATCTTTCGGCGAAGTTCACTGCTGGAATGCCGGTAAAGGTTATCAACACTCCTACGGTTAAGTTTGACATGGGAGGGGTCGGGCCAGTCGGAGGTGGCATCGGTGGTTTCCCGAAAACATCCGGTTACGGGATGCGCTGGGGCAAGATGCACACGGGCAACGACTACGGAATGCCGGTTGGTACGAAACTCGGTATAGGCGGTCCGGGCAAGGTGCTTGGTGCCGGTAACTGGGGAGGATACGGCAATGCGATGGACATCGGCGGGCCGGGCGGAATGGTCTACCGATTCGCTCACCTAAGTAAGATCAATGCTCCGGTAGGCGCCAACCTGCCGCCGGGATACCCGTTCGCGCTGTCAGGCAATACCGGCCGATCTACGGGTCCTCACCTACACTTCGAAGCACGGCCTGGCGGCGGCGGTCCGGTTCCTCCCGACGCCTTCGCTAGCATCATCCGTGCTAACTTCGCTGGAACCGCTATCGGCCCACTGATGGGCGCGATGCAAAACGAGATGAAGGGAATGCCGTACGGCGCACAGCTCGCCGTAGCCAACTCCGACGAGATCTTCATGAAGCCCAAACAGATGGCAGGAGTCATTGAGGGCGCAGCGCGGGCTGGAGCTGAAGGAACCGGCAATATCACAACGGGCCCAATCACGATCTCTATCGACGGCTATAATAAAGATCCCAAGGAGCTTACGGAAGTGATCGCCTCGCAACTCATCAATGCGATGTACCGTAAGTCACGTTCCGAAGTACTGACGAGCTGATATGGATGTAGGAAAGTTAACGCAGCCATTTGTTAAATTGACTTGGGGGGACCTCGATTTAACCGAATTTTCGTCCGGGGGAATGCGTCCCCAACCCATCTTCTACAATGTCAAGATGCAGTTGGAGAAGACGTCCGCGGCTCCCACTCTCGAGTTCAACTTTAGCCCGAGTCCGCCGGCTTTTCAGGCTTTTGTGGACTGTAAGACCAATAGACTTGATCAGCCGATCACGCTCGAGATCGGGTACGCTATGGGAGATGTCATGGCGATCAAGTTCTTCTACGCCGGATGTGCGTTTGCTACAGGGCACGAGATGGACATCACCGTCTACGCTGTAGCTCCCATCAAGGGCGCCTGGACGAATAACCGCATCAATTTCACGATGGAGAAGGCGGTCCCTCTGAAAGATTTCCCCGCGCTTGTCAAGGAGAAGTGCGGCGAAGC
>CALGUV010000096.1 GCA_937920245.1 uncultured Microbacteriaceae bacterium | reverse complement strand
AAGCCACAGATGACAACTCTGGCAGTTCAGTATCCCTCAGCAGCGACGGCACAAGAGTTGCTATCGGAGCACCCGGCCACGACGGAGGAGGCAGCAACTCTGGTCATGTCAGGATCTATGACTGGAACGGCACAGCTTGGGCTCAGGCTGGTAGCGACATCGACGGCGAAGCCACAGATGACGGCTTTGGCGCATCAGTATCCCTCAGCAGCGACGGCACAAGGGTCGCTATTGGTGCAACCAACAACGACGGCACCGGCAGCAATGCCGGTCATGTCAGGGTCTACGACTGGACCAACGGCGCTTGGGTTCAGGCTGGTAGCGACATCGACGGCGAAGCCGCAGGTGACCTCTTTGGCGCATCAGTATCCCTCAGCAGCGACGGCACAAGGGTCGCTATTGGTGCGCCCTACAATGACGAAAATGGATGGAACTCTGGTCATGTCAGGATCTACGACTGGACCGACGGTGCTTGGGTTCAGGCTGGTAGCGACATCGACGGCGAAGCCGCAAATGACTACTCTGGCTCGTCAGTATCCCTCGTCAGCGACGGCACAAGGGTCGCTATTGGTGCATACGCCAACGACGGAGGAGGCGACGGCTCCGGTCATGTCAGGATCTACGACTGGACCGACGGCGCTTGGGTTCAGTTTGGTAGCGACATCGACGGCGAAGCCGCAAATGACTACTCCGGCATGTCAGTGGCATTTTCTTGTCTACCGTTTGGGGTATGTGTTGTTGCTATCGGCGCGCCCTACAATGACGGCGGTGCCAACGATGCCGGTCATGTAAGGACCTATGCCCTCACGAGTGACCAAGTATTTCATTTCGGTGGTGACATTGACGGCAAATTCGCAGGTGACAACTCTGGCTGGTCAGTAGACATCGGTTATCTAGATGGCAATAATAGCCCACCCATTATTAGGGTCGCTATTGGCGCGATCCAAAATGTCAACCGTGGTTCGGTGGCGTTTTATGACTTTCCAATCTCCGAGGTCGAACCTGAATGGGTTCGGGTTGGCAGTTACATTGACGGCGAAGGCAATAGGGACTACTCCGGCTCGTCAGTATCTCTCAGCGGAACCGGGTCAAGGGTTGCTATCGGAGCACCCGACAACGACGGAGGAGGCACCGACTCCGGTCATGTCAGGATCTATTCGATGTCGGGACTGCAGCCAATCTCGAGCGCCAGCCCAAGCTCGAGCGCCAGCCCAAGCTCGAGCGCCAGCCCAAGCTCGAGCGCCAGCCCAACTGCATATAACGTCACCTTCAACGCGAACGGTGGCTCCGGAACGATGTCTGGCCAGGCGGCGTCATCTAGCACAGCCCTAACTGCCAATACCTTGACTCGCGATGGCTTTGATTTTGCCGGATGGAACACTGCGACCAACGGTTCTGGAACAGATTACGCAGATGGGGCTAACTACGCCTTCACAAGCGATGTATCTCTCTATGCGCAATGGATTGCTCTTCCTGCTCCAGCCCCAGCCCCATACAGCGGACCAACACCAACCAACTACTCAGATAAAACACCTTCAATTGGAGATGAAGTAATAATCTCTGGATTAAGAATGAACCTAGTAACTTCCCTGACCATTGATGGCATTGATGTTCCAATATCTAATAAGTCTTTAGATAGCTTCACCATCGTGATCCCAATCGGCATTTCATCGGGACTAAAAGACTTAG
>CALGUV010000095.1 GCA_937920245.1 uncultured Microbacteriaceae bacterium | reverse complement strand
ACTGCCGTGCCAACTGCGAAAGTGTGAGCTTGACTGAAGGTAATAAATACCCCGAGGCCGAAGGCGAAAGCGGCCCTTAGGCCAAAGAGTATCTGCACGGGGTTAGCTTGGCATATTTACAAAGCGCGAGTACTGACCGTGGAAAGCAACCGTGACGGTTCCGGTCGGTCCGTTTCGCTGTTTTGCAAGAATCAGGTCCGCTTCGCCAGCCCTTGGGTGATCCCGCTCGTAAATTCCTTCACGGTGCAACAGCACCACAACATCGGCATCCTGCTCCAGCGATCCAGATTCTCGAAGGTGAGAAAGTTCAGGACGCTTATCCTTGGACTGCTCCGCCTGACGGTTTAGCTGCGATAGCGCAACAACTGGAAGGCCTAGCTCCTTAGCCAAGAGCTTGAGCGCCCTTGAGAACTCGGAAACCTCTTGCTGGCGAGATTCAACCTTCTTGCCGCTGGACATCAGCTGGATATAGTCAATAACCACAAGCTTCAAATCGACCTGCTGAGCCAAACGTCTGCACTTGGCCCTAATTTCAACCAAGGACATGTTTGGGCTGTCATCAATGTAGAGCGGGGCATCATTGATTCGACCGCGGACGGCTGCAAGCCTGGTCCAGTCGCCCTCAGAAATTGTTCCCTTACGCATGCTTTGGAGATAGATCGAGCTTTCTGCGCTCAACATGCGCATTGCGATCTCGGAACGACCCATTTCTAAAGAAAAGAAGATCGTTGCCTGATTGTGTCTGACCGCTGCGTTCCTTGCGATGTCCAGAGCGAAGGTCGACTTACCAACAGCCGGGCGGGCGGCGACAATGATTAGCTGTCCGGCGTGTAACCCGTGGGTGTAGGCATCAAGATCAGTGAAGCCGGTTGGGGTTCCAGTCATTTCCCCGCCACGGTTTTGGGCCAATTCGATGTCGTGGATCGCAGCCTCAAGGGAATCGCTCAAACCCACGTAATCCTCTTTAGAGGATTGGCTAGAGACTTTGTAAACCTCGGCCTGAGCCTGGTTCACTAGGTCCTCGACCTCACCCTGGCTGTCATAACCGGATTGAGCAATTCTGGTTCCAGCATCAATCAGTCTGCGCAAAATAGCCTTGTCACCAACAATTTTCGCGTAGTAGCCGGCATTCGCAGCGGTTGGCACGTAGCTGGCTAAGGAGTGCAGGTAGTCAGAGCCTCCGGCTTTTAGTAAGTTCCCCTGCTTATTCAGTTCATCGGTTACCGCGATTACATCGGTTGGCTCACCGCGACCGAACAGGTTCAAGATTGCGTTGTAAATAAGTTCGTGTTTGCCAGCGTAAAAATCAACACCGGCTATTTCTTCAACAACTTCAGCGACTGCCTCTTGGCTCAGCAACATGCCGCCGAGAGCGGACTGTTCTGCCTCAAGGTTGTGAGGTGCTACTCGAGGGTCAGATGCTGTAACGGTTGACAACATCGACATAATATTCCTCCAGAACTAGATAAGACATGTATAGCTTGGGGCAGTGACACCTTGCATACAAATGAGTCTGTGGATAACTGTGGATAACCCTGTGGAAACACGCCGATGATTTGAGTCTTCGCCTGTGGATAACCTGTGGATAAATAAACCCGTATCTGCCTTTTGCCCAGTATTTTACTGGGTTTTGCCTGTGAATAATTAAATCTATGAAAAGCCTAAAGCTCAAGCTTAGGGTTGTGGAAAACACTCCCCTTAAAAGAGGACAACCCACACAAAAAAGTGTGGGTTGTCCTTCAGAGAATTGTGCTAGTTGGCAGAAACAACCTGCAGCTTTACCCGTGCCACAAGGTCAGAGTTCAAACGAACGCTTGCCTCATAGTTACCGGTGGTGCGGATTGAAGATGCGAACTGGATCTTACGCTTGTCAACCTCGCCGAAACCAAGGGCCTGAATGGCATCAGCCAGGTCAGAAGTCTTGATTGCGCCGAACAAGCGGCCGTTAGTGCCCGCCTTTGACTTGATGGTGATTAGAGCACCCTCGAGCTTGCTCTTAATCGCTAGTGCCTCTTCTTCAGATGCAATGGCGCGTGCGTCGCGTGCATCGCGGATCTGGGTGACCTGCTTCTCGCCACCGCGGCTCCAGACAACTGCAAGTCCAGTTGGGATCAAGAAGTTACGTGCGTAACCGTTCTTTACCTCAACAATGTCACCGGCTGAGCCGAGACCTTGGACCTCGTTGGTCAAAATTAATTTCGACATGTGATTCTCCTCTAGCGTCCAGCACCGGAGTATGGCATTATCGCCATCTCGCGAGCGTTCTTGATGGCCTTAGCAATTTTGCGCTGGTCCTGCGGAGTCGCACCGGTGATGCGACGTGCACGGATCTTGCCTCGTTCGGTTACGAACTTGCGCAGTGTTGCGACGTCCTTGTAATCGATGAATTCGATCTTGATTGTTTTTGCCGGAGCAAGCTTGTCGAACTTACTGTTCATCTGCTTGCGGCGGTCAGCTGACTTTCCTGCCATTGTTTTTCTCCTAGGTCTTTTCTAAAAAGGTGCTTCGTCGGATGGGGCTTCTGCTGGGTTAGCCCAAGCATCCGCTCCAGAATTGGCCTGCTTCTTTTCTGCCTGAGCTCCACCCCATGGGGATTCAACCTGTGCAGAGCCTTCACGGGCACGCTTTGTAACAGTTGCTGTTGCATAGCGAAGTGATGGTCCAATTTCATCAATCTCTAACTCAAGTGAAGCCCTGGCTTCACCCTGAGCGGTTTGGTAAGCAGAAGCCGGCTTCATTCGACCGGTAACTACAACTCGTGCTCCCTTGGTTAGTGACTGAGCAACATTCTCGCCAACCTCACGCCAAGCGGTGCAGCGAATCCATACGGTTTCGCCGTCAACAAACTCGTTTGTCTGACGGTTAAAGGTTCTCGGGGTTGAGCCAACGCGGACTGAGGCCACGGCGATTCCACCCTGCGTGTAGCGCAGTTCCGGATCGTCAGCTAGGTTGCCGACAATCGTTATGACTACTTCGCCAGCCATTATTCGGCCTTAGCGCCTGCTGGACGCTTGCCGCCGCGAGCGCCGCCGCCACGAGGGCCACCACGGCCTGCGCGAGGAGGCTTCTCTTCGGGAACGAATTCGATTGGGTTGATGCTGAAAATTGCTTCTTCCAGACGGAGCACCTTGGTGCGAAGAATTGACTCGTTCAGGTTTAGCTGACGGTCAAGCTCTTGCACGGCTTCAGAAGTGGTGTTCATGTTAACCACTGCGTAGAGCCCTTCGGAGTGCTTCTGGATCTGATATGTCATGCGACGTCGGCCCCAAATGTCGATCTTGTCCAAGGTGCCACCAGCTGCGGTGATTACCGTTAGGAACTTGTCGAGTGTTGGAGCGACAGTGCGCTCATCTATTGAGGGGTCCATAATGACCATTAGCTCGTAGTTATGCATCTATAACCCACCTCCTTCGGTCTAAAGCGGCCACGGTCTTTCCGTGACAGGAGGGTATTAGCATTTTTTTAACTTTGGTATTGCCTAGGCAACCTTTCAACCTTAGCGGTTGGACCACCACTCGAGCAAGAGTTTCTTTGCTTGCTCTGGGCCAACCTCGCCCTGATCTAGGCGCAACTCCAGCAAGTAATCGTAGGCAAGCCCAACCTCGCGACCGGGTTTTATCTCTAGGATTTTCATGATTTGAGCGCCATCTAATTCCGGGCGAATTGCATCGAGCTGTTCTTGTTCGCCCAAAATAGCGATCCGTTTTTCCAAATCATCGTAAGCGTGAGCCAATCGATCGGCCTTGCGCTTATTTCTGGTTGTGACATCGGCACGCGTCAATACGTGTAGCTGGGCGAGCTGAGCTTCCGCGTCTCTCACGTAACGCCTGACCGCGCTGTCGCTCCACTGCTGCTCCGAATACCCGAAGAACCTCAGGTGAAGCTCTATCAAACGATAAACAGCCTTGATGGTGTCATTATCGAAACGCAATTCACTCAGCCGCTTTTTTGAAAGCTTTGCCCCAACCACATCGTGGTGATGGAAAGTGACCGCGCCTCCGGTCTCTAGTCTCCTGGTGGCTGGCTTACCGATATCGTGCAGCAGCGCCGCGAGCCGAAGTACGAGGTTTTTCTCAAGCCCGTACTCAGCCTCCAGCTCGATCGCTTGAGAAACAACGGTGAGGCTGTGCTGATAAACATCTTTGTGGTGATGGTGCTCATCCATTTCTAGCCTTAGAGCTGGCAGCTCCGGCAAGACAAGTTCTGCAATGCCGCTATCGACCAAGATCTCAAGACCCGGAATCGGGTTATCTGATAGCAAAAGCTTGCTCAGTTCGTCACGAACCCGCTCCTTGGAGATGATGTCGATTCGTTCGGCCATGCCCCGCATTGCGGCGAAAGCCTCCGGGTCCAACTCAAACCCCAGCTGCGATGCGAACCTGGCTCCTCGCATCATTCGAAGCGGGTCGTCTGAGAAAGAAACCTCCGGGGCGGAAGGTGTTCTGAGGGTTTCCAGAAGCAAATCACGAAGGCCCTGATGAGGATCAACAAAGATTCTGGATGGCAACCGAAGCGCCATTGAGTTCACTGTGAAGTCTCTACGCTTCAGGTCGTCCTCTAGGTTGTCGCCAAATTCAATCGTCGGCTTCCTGGAATCAACCTCGTAGCTGTCGGCACGATAACTTGTGATCTCGACTTTTTCGTCACCGATTTGAGCTGCAATTGTGCCAAAAGCTCTGCCGATATCCCAGGTTGCGCTTGCCAACGGTCCAACGATGCTGAGGATCTTGTCCGGGTTTGCACTTGTAGCAAAATCTAAGTCAATTGAGCGCCTGCCCATAATGGCGTCTCGGACTGGTCCTCCGACCAAAGCTAGCTCCTCGCCGGCTGCCGCGAAGGCGTCTCCTAAGACGGTGAACAACGGGTTATCCGTGTTGTCCGTCAGGTTCTTGAGAGCATCCGCCACTTGTTGCATGGGCAATAGCTTGCCACAGTCGACAAGTAGAGTTGGGTTATGAGCGCGCCCAGTAATAGAACTGTCACGGAGGTCTCCGCAGGAGGTCTGGTTATTAGCGCCGCAAATCCAAATCAAGTAGCCCTGATTAGCCATCGAAATCGCGGTGGTGGCATGGACTGGGTGATCCCGAAGGGTCATGTCGAGTCTGGAGAAGCCCTAGAACAAACTGCTACACGCGAGGTTGAGGAAGAAACCGGCCTGGCCTGCGAAGTGGTGTCAAAAATTGGTGAAATTCAATATGGGTTTACGGTTGGCAAAAAAAGAATCAAAAAAACAGTTCACCACTACCTGCTTAGACACACCGGCGGCGAGCTTTCCGCAAACAACGATCCAACCGGCGAAGTGGTTGAGGTTCGATGGTTCGATCTAAGCCAGCTCGAAGATGTTCTGGCTCACGCCACCGAAAAGCGCATCGCGGAGAAGGCTCAGAGGCTGATTCAGTGAGGCGGGTTTGGCTTCTGGTGCTAGCGCTTTTGCTCATCCCTAACGCCGCCATCGCGGCTGAGCCAAGCATTGTCCCGGGCAGCAACATAAACGTTGTTGCCAGAGATGCCCGCATACCGGTAACAGTCACAAACCCGACCGATCAAGACATTGAAGTCACGGTTATGGCGGCAAGTAACAGCTTTCGTCTAGAAATAATCGAGAACGCAACGCTGATTGTGCCTGCAAGATCAAGCGCGGTGGCCGAACTGCCAATCAAGGCAATCGCCAATGGACCACTCGAAATTTCGGTGTGGCTAAGTGTTGAGGGCAACCAGATCGGCGACACCGTGGTCGTAGAAGTGATCGTAAATTACGACATTGAGCTGTTTTTGCTGGTTAGCTTTGGTGTGGCGATGTTTGCACTAATTGTTATTGGTGTGATCCGAACCACCTCGAAGCTTCGAAGGCAGTCCCGTGAGTGATATCAATCCGTCAGTGACTCGCAGTTCGCTGATCATGGCAAGCGGAACAATTGTGTCCCGGCTACTGGGTTTTGCGCGCGCTGTCTTGCTGGCCGCCACAATCGGCGTCACGACCGACGCGGCTGATGCTTTTGGCGTCGCCAATCAGCTTCCAAATAGCGTCTACGCAATAATCGTCGGCGGAGTTTTGAACGCCGTGCTGGTTCCGCAGTTGGTTCGAGCCCGCGCTGCCAAAGATGGCGGCAAGGGCTACATCGATCGCTTTGTAACGCTAGCCATCACGGTGTTTTTTGTTGTCGGGCTTATCTTCACCATCGCGGCTCCATTCCTAGTCCGGCTCTACACGGCCGGTTGGACCGAACAGCAGCTGGCTCTGGCGACCGCTTTTGCATACTGGTGCCTGCCGCAGCTGTTTTTCTACGGGATCTATTCGGTTTTTGGCGAGGTGCTGAACTCCCGAAGTGCCTTTGGTCCATACATGTGGGCGCCGGTTCTAAATAACTTGGTTTCCCTGGGCGGCCTAGCAGTCTTCATAGCAGTTTTTGGAGCAGACCCCACCGGGGCAAGGAATGTCACAGACTGGGG
Organism: uncultured Microbacteriaceae bacterium; assembly: GCA_937920245.1. Taxonomy (GTDB): domain Bacteria; phylum Actinomycetota; class Actinomycetes; order Actinomycetales; family Microbacteriaceae; genus Aquiluna. Next base: position 11,617 of record CALGUV010000095.1, on the reverse strand, counting down.
CGCTGACCAAATAGCACTATTGGCAGGAACCGCAACTTTGGGTGTGGCTGCGCAGTCGATGATTCTGTTGGCAAGCTGGCGCAGAATCGGATTGAAATTAAAGTTGAATTTCCACTGGCGAGGCTTTGGCTTGGGTCCGGCGCTAAAAACCGCCAGCTGGTCACTCGCGATGGTTCTTGTTACTCAAATCGGTGGTTTGGTTCAGACTGCGGTTGCCTCCACTGCCGCAAGCGCCCGAGACACCGGGATTGTGGTGGCATCGGTGGCTGCGGCCGCGATTGCGTGGCTGATTTTTATGCTGCCGCACTCGGTAGTCACGGTGTCAGTAGCCACCGCCTACTTCACGAGAATGAGCCACCACGCAGCCAGTAACGACATGGCTAAATTCAAGATCGATATGACCACCGGGCTCAAGGTAATCGCACTGGTGAGCATGATATCTACGGCGATGCTCATAGTGCTGTCTTATCCAATTGCACGGGTTTTCGCGGGAGAGTACCCGGCAACTGCTGCGCTTGGAAATGTGGTTGCGGCTTTCATGATCGGCCTGGTTCCATTTAGCTTCGTCTACATGATGCAAAGAGCGTTTTTTGCACTGGAGGACACCAAAACACCGTTTTTCTTTACCAGCATCCAGATTGCAATCCACATCACCGGTTCACTGATTCTTGGCGCAACAATGGACAAGCAGTGGCTGGTGGTGTCAATTGCTTTGTTGACTGCTTTCTCCGTGTCAATTCAAGGGATCATCGCTTACTTGGCCCTTAAGTCCCGAATCGGCGGCCTAGAGGGCTTTGGCGTTGGCAGATCGCTAATTACTTTTTTCTTGGCAATGATTCCCTCGGCAATAGTCGGGGTTTTAGTTTTGAATTGGCTGGGTGGCATCGGCGAGGGAAGCTACCCGGTGGACCGGGTGGTAACTGCGTTAGCGAGCGGATTCGCGGTTGGGTTCGCCATGCTGTTCACCTACTTGGGGTTGCTCTGGTTGTTCAAGGTTCCGGAACTCAGAGAAGTTTCGAAACAATTGACCATTAGATTTGGCAGGAATTCAAAGTAGGTCGCTAATCTAGTGTTGGAATAAATAGATGGTCATCTATGTTTTACGCAATAACCAGAAAAGAGCATCATGAGAGAAGTAATAATTATCGGTTCCGGTCCTGCCGGTTACACAGCAGCCATCTACGCTGCCAGGGCTGCCCTGAAGCCGCTAATGATCGCCTCGAGCGTTGAGCCGGGCGGCGAGCTGATGAAAACCACGGAGGTAGAGAACTACCCGGGTTTCCCAAACGGCCTTATGGGCCCAGACCTAATGGCTAGCTTCCAAGAGCAGGCGGAGCGCTTCGGCACCGAAATTTTGTTTGAAGATGTCACAGAGGTCGATCTCACCGGCGACATCAAGATAGTCAAAACTGGAAGCGGTGAGACCTACGAGGCCAAAACCGTTATTTTGTCGACCGGAGCCGCCTACCGAGAGCTCGGTGTTCCTCGCGAGCAAGAGCTGAGTGGGCACGGAGTCTCCTGGTGTGCAACCTGCGACGGTTTCTTCTTCCGAGAAAAGGTAATTGCCGTTGTCGGCGGCGGCGACTCTGCCATGGAAGAGGCTAATTTCCTAACCAAGTTTGCTTCCAAGGTCTATGTCATCCACCGCAGGGACAGCCTGAAGGCCTCAGAAATCATGCAGAAACGATCCTTTGACAACGAGAAAATTGAATTCATCTGGAACTCGGCTGTCACCGAGTTGAAGGGTTCGCCAAAGCTTGACGGTGTCGTCCTAGAAGACACAGTCACCGGTGAAAAGCGGGACCTAGCGATTGACGGTTTGTTCGTTGCCATCGGAAGCGACCCTCGGGTTGGGTTGGTTGAGAATCAAGTGGAGATTTCTGACGAGCGTTTTATAAAAGTAGATGGCCGAACATCAAAGACAAGCCTGCCGGGAGTATTTGCCGCTGGCGACGTGATTGACCCGACCTACCGTCAAGCAATCACTGCGGCTGGATCAGGCTGCGTTGCAGCCCTCGACGCCGAGCACTACCTAAGTTCGAAATAAGGAGATAAACATGCAACCAGTTGAAGCAACAAAAGCATCTTTTGACCAAGAAGTTCTGCACGCCGACAAACTAGTAATCGTTGATTTTTGGGCTGAATGGTGTGGCCCATGCCGCATGGTTGCCCCGGTTCTAGACGAAATAGCAAGCGAGAATGCCGACAGCATCAAGATCGTGAAGGTAAACGTTGACCTGGAGCAGCAGCTTGCCATGGACTACAGCGTCACCTCGATTCCGCTCCTTGGTATTTTCCAGGGCGGCAAGTTGGTAAAGCAGTTGGTTGGTGCAAGGCCAAAGACTGCGATCATGGATGAAATCCGCGACCTACTTCCTGCCAGTTAGCTAGTCACGAGCCATTCGGGGAACTAGACTTTTTTAGAACCTACCCTTGGAGTTCGAATGACTAAGACGCGTGCTGACGGAGTAACCAACTTTGATGCTTGGAAGCACGCCTACGCCGCGCGAGCCGAAAACCTATCTGTTTCAGAGGTTAGAGCCCTATTCGCAGTGGTATCGAGGCCGGAAGTAGTGTCGCTGGCCGGCGGAATGCCGGATGTTGCCGCTCTTGACACTGAGCTAATTGAAAAAGCTTTTGCATCTCTGATGTCCAACCGTGGTGACTTGGCGCTCCAATATGGTGGCGGACAGGGAGACTTGCGGCTACGGGAGCAGATCCAAGAGATCATGGCCCTTGAGGGTATTCATAGCTCGGTTGAAGACATCACAATCACCACCGGGTCCCAGCACGGCTTAGAACTAGTCTCGGACTTATTTTTGGACCAAGGCGATGTCGTTTTGGTTGAAGCCCCAAGTTACGTGGGTGCCGTCGGGATTTTCCGTCACAAAGAAGCCCATATAGCTCACGTTTATACAGATGAGCATGGCATTTCCCCTCAAGCTCTTGCCGAGACCGCCGATCGACTGATCGCCGAAGGCAAGCGCATAAAGCTGTTGTATTTGGTGCCGAACTTTGCAAACCCGAGTGGTGTGACCCTCACTGCCGACCGCAGGCTTGAGGTTCTAGAAATCTGCAAGCAACGCGGAATTCTCATTATTGAGGACAACCCTTACGGACAGCTCTACTTCGGTGAAAAGCCTCCGAACGCAATGCGGTCACTAGATGAACAGAACGTGGTTTACCTGGGAAGCTTTTCTAAGATTTTGTCCCCGGGCCTGCGGGTCGGCTACGTGCTTGCCCCGCCAGCAATCAGGGAAAAGCTGGTGCTTGCCAACGAGTCGGCGATATTGTCCCCGGCAAGCTTCGCCCAGATGCTCGTTAGCGAATACCTGAGTATTGCCGACTGGCAAAAACAGATCGCGACCTTTAGGGACCTTTATCAAACCAAGCGTGACGCCGCTCTGGAGGCTGTCGAGCAGTTTTTGCCGAAGGTCCACACGACCAGGCCGGATGGGGGCTTTTTCCTTTGGCTAACACTTCCTGAGGGCCTAAACAGCAAAGAAATGCTGCCATTGGCCGTAACTGAGCTGGTGGCGTATACCCCTGGAACTGCCTTCTTTGGAGATGGCCGTGGCGCGGACAACATCAGGATTTGCTTCTCTCACCCGACAGCCGACAACGTTCGGGTCGGTATTGAGAGACTTTCCAGGGTTCTGAACCAACAAATTGATCTCCTAGAGACTTTTGGGAGAAAAGACTAGTGAGCGGCCTTCGAGTTCTGGTTTTAGCGGGCGGAATCTCTCATGAGCGGGACGTTTCTCTGAAATCAGGCCGAAGAGTTGCCGATGCACTGACCGATGCCGGGGTTTCAACCGAAATACGCGAACCAGACGGCGAACTAGTGGGTCATCTAATGGCAACTAGGCCAGATGTGGTTTGGTCCACCCTCCACGGCGCTGTTGGCGAAGACGGCTCTTTGCAGAATCTATTGCAGCTGGCCGGAATCGCTTTTGTCGGGTCTGATTCCGCAGGCGCTCGCCTGGCGTGGGATAAGCCAGTGGCAAAGGTGCTAGTGGCAAGACAAGGGATAAAAACACCCGAGTCCATCGCACTTCCTAAATCAAGCTTTCGAGAACTGAATGCTGAGTCGGTGCTCGCGATGGTTGGGACTGAACTTGGTTTCCCAGTAGTAGTGAAGCCTGCCAAAAGTGGGTCTGCGCAGGGTTGCGCGAAGGTTTCCGACCCGAAGAGCTTTGCGAAAGCCATGATCGATGCTTTTGCCTACTGTGATCAAGTAATGATTGAGCGTTTTGTTGCCGGCACTGAGCTGGCGGTTAGCGTTATTGACCTGGGAGATGGGCCAATAGCCCTTCCGGCAGTTGAGATAGTGCCTGACTCCGGTGAGTTTGGCTACAACGAGCGCTACACCCCTGGCCAGACCAACTATTACGTTCCGGCTCGGCTGGATGGAGACATTCTGGCGGAAGCTGCCCGCATTGCGGTCGCGGCTCACAACAGCCTTGGGCTCACTCAGCTAAGCCGAGTGGACCTGATTGTTGATGAGTCTGGGGAAATCTGGTTTCTAGAGGCGAATGTCACACCCGGAATGACAGAGACTTCGCTTTTCCCACAGGCAGTACTGGCAACCGAAGCGACCTTGCCCGAGACTTACCTGGCGCTTGTGAAGCTGGCCCAAAAAAGCTAGTTTTTACCCTTGATGTCCTGGATTATGCGTCTCAAATCCACCAAGTTCCCAAATTCGATGACCATTTGGCCCTTCTTGCGCCCAATGCTTATCTTGACAACTGTATTTAGGTGGTCGCCCACTTCCTCGGCCAGCTCCTTGAGCATGTCCTGCTTGCCACCCGGCCTGATTGTCGCTTTACCAGGCTTGACTTTGGCGCCAGAAACTATTTCTTCCAGCCCTCGAACCGAAATACCTTCGCGAATGACCCGGTTGGCTAGCTCACGCATCGTGGTCTCGTCGTTGGTTGAAAGCAACGCCCTGGCATGGCCAGCACTTAGAACGCCCGCAGCTACCTTGTCCTGAACGTCCATTGGCAGCTTCAGTAGTCGCAAAGTATTGGTGATTTGCGGTCTGGAGCGGCCAAGCTTGTCAGCCAGCTGATCCTGCGTCGTCCCAAAGTCCTCGAGCATCTGCTTGTAGGCAGAGGCTTCTTCCAGGGGGTTTAGGTTTGCGCGGTGAATGTTCTCAAGCAACGCGTCACGAAGCATGTTCTCATCAGCCGTTTCGCGAACAACAGCTGGGATAGACACAAGCCCGGCTTCCTTCGATGCTCGAAGCCTTCGCTCGCCCATAATTAGTTCATAGCCGGCGCCCAGTGGACGAACGACAATAGGCTGCAAGACACCGAATTCGCGGATGGAGTGAACTAGCTCTGCGAAGGCATCGGCTTCAAAGACCGTTCTTGGCTGCTGGGGGTTTGGTGTTATTTGATCCAGGTTCAGCTGGGCCAATCTGGCACCTGGCGCGACTTCAACCCCTATTGGCTGTTTACTGTCAGAACCGAAGAAAACATCGACCGCATTTCGGTCGCCCTCAGGAATCAAAGAACCGATGCCTCTTCCAAGGCCACCGCGGCGTTCGGGGCGTTTACTCGTAGTCATACGTGATCTCCTCGCTGAGCCAGCTCGATAGCAGCTTCCTGGTAGGCCAGGGAGCCCGAATTCTTAGGATCAAAGGTAATTGCAGTCTGGCCGTAGCTCGGAGCTTCAGAAAGCCGCACAGAGCGCGGAATAGTTGCTGCAAGTGTCTGCTCCGGGAAGTACTTGCGAACCTCATTGGCTACGTCGGTGCTGAGATTGGTCCTGTTATCGAACATCGTCAGCAGGATTGAACTAATGTCGAGGCTTGGGTTCAAGGCTTTCTTGACTCGCTCGATGTTAGCGATGAGTTGAGTTACCCCCTCGAGCGCGTAATACTCACACTGAATCGGCACTAAAACCTCGGTCGCAGCGACCAGGGCGTTTACCGTAAGCAAACCAAGGCTCGGTGGCGAGTCGATAAAAATGAAATCTATTCGGGGAGACGTCTGGTTGACATAGGTTTCCAAAGCCGAGGCTAAAACCTTCTCGCGTTGACTTGCGTTGACCATGTCGATCTCAGCGCCAGCGAGATTAATGCTGGCCGGTAGGCAAAATAAGTTTTCGTGCTCTGGGCTCTGCTGAACCAACGGCCCAACTGCTGACCCATCCACCAAAACTTCGTAGCTTCCGGGGACCCCGTTGTGGTGTTCCACTCCAAGTGCAGTAGATGCGTTGCCCTGTGGATCAAGATCAACCACCAACACCCTGAGGCCTTTGGTTGCAAGGGCTGCGGCAATGTTAACCGCGGTCGTGGTTTTGCCAACACCGCCCTTTTGGTTCGAAACCGTGATGATTCGGGTCTTTGCCGGCGCAGTAAGCCTGGCAGCTTCAACCCGCTTAGCACGCTCAGTGTTGAGGGTGATCTCCCTCAGGATTGGAGCCCTAAAGTCTTGCTGATTACTCATGCTTGCCGCCGGTGGATGTTTCACGTGAAACATGCTCAGTTTCGTTGCCGGGGGATTGCTGCCAGCCAGTTGGCTCCGGAGACTGCTCGTTGCGATGATTTGGATAGCCCAACCCTTGTGCAACACTCGGTTTGGTGATCGAAGTCTCTTCCGCTGGTTGTTCAGTCATTTTCCTCAAGCCTTTAACCTAATACGGACAACAGTCGCAGTTTCCGGTGCTTTATTTAAACCCAGAGTAAGTATCTCAGGAGTATCGAACCCGAGTAGCTCAAGGCGCTCGGTTGCAGCAATAATCTCCTCGGGAGCCTTTGAGCCCTTGAGTGCTAAGACTGTTTTTCCCGAAGAGCCCCTAATAAGCGGACTAAGTAGACGAATCAACTTATCCAGTGCCGCGACAGCCCTAGCGGTGGCGATATCAAAATCCGTGCGGTGGACGTCCTCCGCCCTTGCACGAAGCACCGAGACGTTTTCTAATCCGAGCTCAGTGACCGCCGAAGATAACCAGCTAGCCCTGCGCTCCATAGGTTCCACCAAAGTGAAGTGAGAATCGGGAGCCGCGATCGCCATAGGGATGCCCGGCAAACCAGCGCCGCTTCCAACATCAACGACCTTTTGACCCGGTTCAACTAGCTCCGCTAGCAGTCCACCGCTTATTACGTGACGGCTCCATAGTTGAGGAAGCTCACGTGGACCGAGTAGCCCAAAAGTCTCTGAGTCTTTGGCCAATAACGCGGTGTATGCGCGTGCCTGAGAAATGTTTGACCCGAATAGTTCCTTGGCGAAGGCCGGTTCGAGTTCAACCTGGCTTGACTCGTTCAAGTCACCACAAGTTTCACGTGAAACATTTAGGGCTTGCGAACAACTATGTGGCGGTCACGACCTTGGCCTTCGGACTCCGAAACGAATCCTGCTTCCGACACCATGTCGTGCACTTGCTTGCGATCATACGAAGTCATTGGCTTTAGGTGCTGCTCGCTGTCAGAATCCTCTAGCTTTTCGATGGTTCGCTCCACAAGCTGCTTGAGCTTGTCCGTCTTTGCCTGGCGCGATCCACCAATGTCGAGGATCAATCTGCTCATCTCGCCGGTCTTGGCCTGAACTGCCAGACGCGCAAGCTCTTGAACTGCTTCAACAGTGTCGGGGTCAGAGATCTTGCCCAGGTTGGACTTTGCATCACTCTGAACACTTATGTAAACGCGTTCCTTCTTAAACTCAATCTCCAGGTCACCGTCTAGGTCAGCTACATCTAAAAACTCTTCGATGAAGTCCGCTGCGATTTCGCCTTGCTGTTCTAGTTCTTTTTCTTCGCTCATTTACTTCTTCTTCTTTTTCTTGGATCGGTTTTTGCTAACTGGCTGGTTACGCTGCCGAACCTCTGGCTCGGGCGTCTCCTCCTCGATAGCTGGGGTGGTCTCTAGTTTGGGCAGCTTGCCCCTGCGCTCCAGGCGCTCCTGTCGCGCCTTGTGCGCCGGTGAACCAGGAGTAGGCATGTTGCGAATAACAATGAATTGCTGGCCCATGGTCCAGAAGTTGGAAACCAACCAGTAGGTCATAACACCCAGCGGGAAGGTCAGTCCGGAAAACAGGAAGACCGCTGGAAGTGTATAAAGCATGATCTTCTGGGTCCGCATGAACTGGCTGTTTTGAGTCTCTGGGTTTTGGTTCTTAGCCATGATCTGCTTCTGCGTGATGAACTGCGAGGAAGACATCAGCACAATCATGATGGCGGCAATTACCTTCACGTTTATGTCGTCAGACCCGAAGAAGGTGTCGGACAAAGTCGCCCCAAATAACTTGGCCTGCGAAAACGACTGAGCCAGGCTTGCGTTTAGAACGCCGACCCCTGCTTCGTTTCGCTGGGCACCGTTTAGAACGTAAAACAGGCTAATAAAGATAGGCATCTGCAAAATAAGCGGAAGACAGGAGCTCAGGGGGTTGGAGCCAGTCTCCTTATAGAGGGCCATCTGCTCTTTGGCGAATCGTTCTCGAGACTCTCGATCGGTCTTGCCTTTGTACTTCTTCTGAAGCTTGGCGAGTTGTGGCTGAACCAGCATCATGTTTCGCTGGCTCTTGATCTGACGAACAAAGACAGGTATCAAGGCAGCGCGTACCACCAGAACTAAACCGACGATCGCCAGGACCCACGATCCACCGGAGTCGAACGAAAAGCCAACGGAACTGAAGACCGTGTGAAAACTCACAAGAATTAGTTCAATGAGCCACTTAATTGGCCATAGCAGATCCACAATTACCTCTTTATTTCTGAACTAGCGGGTGAAGTAAATCCTAGCTGGCTTATGGATATCCAGTTGGGCCCACTTACTACCTCATCCACCCCACCGGCAGACCACGGGTTACAACGTAGAACTCGCCAACCAGTAAGAGGGATAGCGCGCAGCACACCAAGGCGCTGAAGGGAGTGAAGACCGTAGGTAGAGCATGACGGGTAGTAACGACAGACGTCTCCATAAAGCGGGGAGATAATTTTTCTGTAAACCAACACCAAAGCAATCAAAATGTTTCTGGGCACGAGAAGCAAAACACGAAGAAGTTTCACTTCTCAGTCCGCTCCATGAGTTTCAGTATTGAAGCCTTCAGATCATCAAAGCTGAGATTGGTGGCGCCGGGTCGGTATCGCACGACGCCGTGAATTTGTGGCTTTCCAACAATCTGCTCACTAAGAACAGCTTTGGTTCTGCGACGGATTTTGTTTCTAACAACGGCATTGCCCACGGCGCGGGAGGTTACGATCGCGAAGCGGCTTGTTTCGGCCGGCAAAAAATGGATGGTTGCAAATTCATTGCTGCTGCGCTTGCCGAGTCGTATCACCTGGCGGATTTCATCGCTAGAAGATAATCGATTCTCGCGCGCTAGCAACTGCCCTCTAGGCGCTTAGTTCTGTGCGACCCTTGCGACGGCGAGCGGCCATGATGGCACGTCCCGCGCGAGTACGCATACGTAGACGGAAGCCATGCTTTTTTGCACGGCGACGATTGTTCGGTTGGAATGTGCGCTTGCTCACTTAAAACTCCCTGGGTCTGTTGGGAATTACATCCCAAAACAACTTCCATAATCTACGACGAATTTAGCTTATAGTCAAGGCTAATGAGGACTAAATGCACCAAATTGAGTGCTTCTCATACAAATTCAAAAAAATCAGTTGCGACACGCCGAGTTAATTTGATATCTAGGCCCACTATCCACTTGAATGTTCCAATCGTGAAATTAGGGGTTCCTTCCCTAAAGTTTTCCACAAGCGTTTAGGGTTTATGCACAGGTTGCATTATCTGTGCAAAAATCTGTGCATAAGTTTTATTAGAAGCTAAAGGAGCACCGGATGGCCGACGTCGCCCTCACCACAATGTGGAGCGACCTGGTATCTAAAATTACCTCGGACCCAAGGGTTACCCCCCATCTCAAAGGCCACCTGGATCTTGCTGTTCCAAAGGGGGTCTTGGACGACACTCTTTATTTAGAGGTGCCAAACGAGACAACTCGCTCGATGCTTCAGCAACGTCTCAAGGAATTGCTTCTAGATGCCCTAGGCGAGGTTTCCGAATTTGGAGGCCCGACATCATTTCTAATAATCACTAACGAAGAGCTTCAATCCATAACTCGAATTGAGCTGGCAGTGGAGCCCGAACCCCCGGTAATCGAGCGCGACCCAGCGACTGGACCAGTGCCAATAACTGGGACTTCGGGACTAAACCCAAAATATAGCTTTGATAACTTTGTAACAGGCGGATCAAACAGGTTCGCCCACGCAGCCGCCTTTGCGGTTGCTGAAGCACCTGCTGAGGCATATAACCCGTTGTTTATTTACGGGTCGAGTGGGCTTGGCAAGACACATCTACTCCATGCAATTGGTCACTACGCCATGCACCTGAAGCCAAGAACCAAGGTTCGCTACGTCTCCAGCGAAGAATTCACCAACGACTTTATAAACGCAATTCAAAACAACAAGACTTCTGAGTTCCAGGCACAGTATCGAGACGTCGATATTTTGCTGGTGGATGACATTCAGTTCCTCCAGGGTAAAGACCAGACCCAAGAAGCTTTTTTCCACACTTTCAATAACTTGCACGATCACAACAAACAAGTTGTAATTACCTCGGATCTTCGACCTAAGCAGCTGGAGGGATTTGAAGAACGAATGCTTTCCCGCTTTGAATGGGGCTTGATCACAGACATTCAAGCGCCAGAGTTTGAGACGCGTGTCGCAATCCTTCGCAAAAAGGCAGCCGTCGAGAGAATCCCAGTCCCGGACGAAGTAATTGAATACATGGCGACAAGAATCTCTTCAAACATAAGAGAGCTCGAGGGCACCCTGATTCGAGTGACGGCCTTTGCAAACCTAAACCGTCAGCAGCTGGACATGGATTTGGTGCAGACGGTATTGAAAGACACCTACTCCGTGTCTGAGGACACAAAAATTAGTCCCCTGGAAATCATTGCCGCAACTGCCACCTACTTCAAAATAACCCAGGAGCAACTCACTGGTTCTGGGCGGCAGGCCGCGATTGCTCTCGCGCGTCAAATCGCAATGCACATATGTCGCGAGCTAACCGACTTATCTCTTCCTAAGATTGGAACTCACTTTGGGAACCGAGACCACACAACAGTGATGTATGCCACAAAGAAAATTAGCTCTCAAATGAGGGAAAAACGATATATTTACAATCAGGTCTCTGAAATAATTCAAAAGATCAAAGATAACCACAAATAGTTTTAGAGAAAACCTGTGGATAACTTCCAAAATAAGGCGCATAAGAGGACTTTTTAGGCCTAAAAATCCAGATTATTTGTTCACAAAACAAAATAATTCAACAGGGTAATGACTTATCCCCAGGTTTATGCACAGACATGTGAACAACTTACAACCATGTAGTTCTCAAGATATAAAAGCTCGATCGAGAGTTATCCACTTTTACACAGCACGTTATTAAGGATTATTAAGGATATTAAATAAATAATAATTCCACCCCTCATGACAAGTTGTGACTCTTGGGAACTCTTGTGCCAAGATAAAAGCCAATCAACTAGAAAGTCACCATGAAATTTCAAGCCGATCGCGAAGTACTAAGTGATGCTGTTTCTTTTCTAGTTCGCCTTTTGTCACCCAGGCCGCAATTGCCACAACTATCCGGCGTGATGATAGAGGC
>CALGUV010000094.1 GCA_937920245.1 uncultured Microbacteriaceae bacterium | reverse complement strand
GCAATTACTTCTTTGGCCCGAATGCCCTTGCCAAGCTCGCTGCTGCTGCAGAGAGCTCAGTTGGGATAAACCAGACCTTGTTGGAATCGCCCTGTGCCAACTCCTTGAGTTGGTCAATGTACTTATAGGCAAGTGCCTGGTCCGTGACTGACGCAGCCGCTAGGGCATCAAAGACCTTTTGAATTGCTTGGGCTTCACCGTCAGCAACGAGTGCCTGCGATTCGGCATCAGCGCGAGCATTTAGAACCATTGCCTTGGCACTACCTTCAGCGCGCAAGATATCCGCTTGCTTATTTCCCTCGGCGGTCAAAATTGCAGCTTGCTTAGTTCCTTCGGCAAGCAAAATTGAGGCACGCTTTTCTCGCTCTGCCTTCATCTGCTTCTCCATGGACTCACGAACTGATTCCGGTGGAACGATGTCCCTGATTTCAACGCGGTTCACGCGGACTCCCCACTTACCAGTGGCTTCGTCCAGAACGCTTCTTAGCGCTTTATTAATAGTGTCTCTGGATGTTAGGGCCTTTTCTAAATCAAGGCTTCCCACTACGTTACGAAGCGTTGTGACAGTCAGCTGTTCGATACCCAGGACAAAGTTGTTGATCTCATAGGTGGCGGACTTTGAATCGGTCACCTGGTAGTAGATAACGGTGTCGATTGAAACAACAAGGTTGTCCTCGGTAATAACCGACTGCGGCTGAAAATCAACAACCTGTTCACGCAAGTCAATTGTTCTTCTAATAACGTCGATGAAAGGAAAGACCAGGTTCACACCGGCATTTAGAACTTTGTGGAAGCGGCCCAAGCGCTCAACAACACCTGCGGTTGCCTGAGGAATGATTCGAATCGATCGAATCAATAGCAGTGCGATGACAATCAGCACAACTGCGGTTACCAAGCTCCCAAAATCAAAGGAATTTAGAATATCTAGCATTTCAACTCACTATCAACGTCACGCCATCGATTTTTTCGATGACTACTTTGGTTCCAACCTCTTTGGTGCCCCTACCAGTCCTTGCACTCCAGGTTTCTCCCTGGATCTTCACGTAACCGGCGACTTGGCTAACTTCTTCTGTGACAAACGCGTCTTTACCAACCATTGAGGCCGCGTTAGTCATTGTTTCTGGCTTCTCGCCCTGAAGCTTTGTGATTACCGGCCTAACAAATACCAGTGCAACAATGGCGGCGGCTAAAAAGCCAAGCGCCTGCACCCAGATATCAAGACCAAGAAGAGAAAGCACCAGCGGAACTAGCGCCGCTGCAGCAAGAGCCGCAAAATACAAGCCATAGGTAACTAGCTCTATGACTACCAGTGCTGCGATAACTCCCAGCCAGATTAATGTCACTTCGGCCCCTCTCGCTCTCCATTTAGCCTAACCGACAACGCCGACTGTTTACTGGGAGC
>CALGUV010000093.1 GCA_937920245.1 uncultured Microbacteriaceae bacterium | reverse complement strand
TCAGAACCACCGGATCACTATGACCGACTTTCGTCTCTGCTCGACTTGTCAGTCTCACAGTCAGGCAGGCTTATGCCATTGCACTCTACGAACGATTTCTGACCGTTCTGAGCCTACCTTCGCACGCCTCCGTTACTATTTGGGAGGCGACCGCCCCAGTCAAACTACCCACCATACAATGTCTCGCTGCCGGATGACGGCTAGCGGTTAGATGTCAAGAAAAACAAAAGAGGTATTTCACTGGTGACTCCACAAAAGCTGACGCCTTTGCTTCAAAGTCTCCCTCCTATGCTAAATATGTTTTTCCTAACACCAATGTAAAGTTGCAGTAAAGGTGCACGGGGTCTTTCCGTCTAACTACGCGAACTCCGCATCTTCACGGAGAATTCAATTTCACTGAGTTGATGTTGGAGACAGCGGAGAAATCGTTACGCCATTCATGCAGGTCGGAACTTACCCGACAAGGAATTTCGCTACCTTAGGACCGTTATAGTTACGGCCGCCGTTTACTGGGGCTTCAGAAGTTAGCTTGCACCAACCGCATTAACCTTCCAGCACCGGGCAGGCGTCAGACCCTATACATCCACTTACGTGTTAGCAGAGCCCTGTGTTTTTGATAAACAGTCGCTTCTCCCTGGCTTGTGCCACCCTTCCATAGTTGCCTACAAAAGGGTCTTCCTTATCCCGAAGTTACGGAAGCATTTTGCCGAGTTCCTTCAACATCATTCTCTCAAGCGCCTAAATATACTCTATTAATCTACCTGTGTCGGTTTCGGGTACGGTCTTCATGATGGAGCTATTTCTTGGGACCTCTTCGCGGCAAGTTCAATCCATTAAGAACTCACAACTTACGAAATCCGTCACTACCATCAGGTCAAGGAATATTAACCTTGTTTCCATCGACTACGGCTTTCGCCCTCGCCTTAGGTGCCGACTAACTCTACGCGGATTAACCTTGCATAGAAACCCTTAGATTTTCGGCGACGAAGTTTTTCACTTCGTTTATCGTTACTTATGTCAGCATTCGCACTTCTGATACCTCCAGGATCCCTCACGGGTATCCCTTCGCAGGCTTACAGAACGTTCCGCTACCCCTTACAAAGTTCGAAAACTTTGCAAAGCCACAGATTCGGTACATGATTTTAGCCCCGTTACATCTTCGGCGCAGAAACTCTATTAGACCGGTGAGCTGTTACGCTATCTTTAAAGGATGGCTGCTTCTAAGCCAACCTCCCGGCTGTTAAGGAATTTCCACATCCTTTCACACTTAATCATGATTTTGGGACCTTATCTGGTGGTCTGGGCTCTTTCCCTCTCGACCATGGACCTTAGCACCCACAGTCTGTCTGCCGAAGAACAATGTCTAGCATTCGGAGTTTTATTAGGTTTGGTAAGAATCTCTTCCCCCTAGCCCATTTAGTGCTCTACCTCTAAACATCTATTTATTCGACGCACTACCTAAATAGTTTTCGCGGAAAACCAGCTATCTACGAATTTGGTTGGCCTTTCACCCCTTACCACAAGTCATCCAAAGACTTTTCAACGTCAACTGGTTCGGTCCTCCGGTTGGTGTTACCCAACTTTCAACCTGCTCATGGTAAGCTCATTCGTTTTCGGGTCTAATTCATTAAACTAATCGCCCTATTAAGACTTGCTTTCGCTGCGCCTACACCTAGATGGCTTAAGCTTGCTTAATAAATTAAGTCACTGACCCATTATACAAAAGGTACGCCCTCACCCTAAAAAGGGCTCGGACTGATTGTAGGCATGCAGTTTCAGGTTCTATTTCACTCCCCTAATAGGGGTTCTTTTCACCTTTCCCTCACGGTACTAGTTCACTATCGGTCACTGAAGAGTATTTAGGCTTAGAGGGTGGTCCCCCTATATTCGAGCAGGATTTCTCGTGTCCCGCTTTACTCAAGAATTTTGTTAGACATTACTCATACGGGACTATCACCCTCTATGGTTAGCATTTCCAAACTATTCAAATTTTTCTAACAAAACTACTGGCCTACTCCGCGTTCGCTCGCCACTACTAACGGAATCTCAATTGATTTCTTTTCCTCTGGTTACTTAGATGTTTCAGTTCTCCAGGTTGTCTCTTTAAACCTATGTATTCAGTTTAAAGTACCACATAAAGTGGTGGGTTTCCCCATTCGGAAATTTTCGGATCAAAGCTTACATACAGCTCCCCGAAACTTATCGCAGTATATCACGTCCTTCATCGGCTTTCAGTGCCAAGGCATCCACTACACGCCCTTAAACGCTTGATTTATGCACAGAAAAAAATTCTTTTAACAGAAAATTTATCTATGTTGTGATCAAATTTTTATTTTGAACATTAAATAATAACTTTTAATGTTCGGATATAGATATTGATATAAATTATTTTTATTTACAGTTTTAATAACTAAATGTTTCCTGGTGGAGGATAGCGGGATCGAACCGCTGACCTCCTGAATGCAAATCAGGCGCTCTCCCAGCTGAGCTAATCCCCCAACTAAAAAATAATGGTGGGCCGAGAAAGACTCGAACTTTCGACCCCACCCTTATCAAGGGTGTGCTCTAACCAACTGAGCTACCGGCCCTACAAGAAGGAAACATTACTTTAAGAAGAGAAATGAGGACGGTCAACATTACCGATGTATATTATTTAGAGTGAAATTTTTCTCTTTCACTCATCCTTAGAAAGGAGGTAATCCAGCCGCAGGTTCCCCTACGGCTACCTTGTTACGACTTCACCCCAGTCGCTGACTATACCGTGGTCAAGGGTTTGAAACCTTGCCTTAAGGTAGAACCAACTCCCATGGTGTGACGGGCGGTGTGTACAAGACCCGGGAACGCATTCACCGTGGCACGCTGATCCACGATTACTAGTAATTCCAGCTTCATGCACTCGAGTTGCAGAGTGCAATCCGAACTGAGGCATCTTTTCGGGATTTGCTTAACGTTGCCGTTTTGCTTCCTGTTGTAGATGCCATTGTAGCACGTGTGTAGCCCAACACGTAAGGGCCATGAGGACTTGACGTCATCCCCACCTTCCTCCAGCTTATCACTGGCAGTTCTTTCAGAGTGCCCAACTTAATGATGGCAACTAAAAGTGAGGGTTGCGCTCGTTGCGGGACTTAACCCAACATCTCACGACACGAGCTGACGA
>CALGUV010000091.1 GCA_937920245.1 uncultured Microbacteriaceae bacterium | reverse complement strand
GGAGGTCAGGCCGAGATTTGAGCATGTTCACGATGATAGGGCGATCCTTGTGAGCGTCCAGATCCGCTGGGAGATCTTCAGCGGTGGCGAACGGAAGTGCAAGGACCGGCGGCGGCCTCAGCGAGGAGAGGCTGGCGGTAGAGGAGCTGCCTGACAAGGAGACAGCAGAGGAGCGGAGGGCTGCGTCCCTCTCAGCCCATTTGACCACCCTGGTCAGTTCGGGTGTAGAAGCGAGGGAGGCCACTGTGGGGCCAGGCTGGCGAGGAGACAACGTGCACTTGGCGCGGTGGGCGGCAACGAGGGCGGCGCGGTGGCGGCGTCCGGCGATCTCTGCCCGCCAATCATCAAAGGCCTCGCAGAGTAAGGAGCGCTCACGCTCAGGGAGCCGTATGAGGAAGGTCGCGGTGGGTTCTGACTGCATGACGGGGCCCGGTTCTGGAAGTGGAAAGACCCCAAGGCGGTCGGCGGTGGCGGCAATTAAGGCAGCGGCGTCCGAGCGATGCGCCAGCATAGTGGTGAGAATAGCGAGCTGCGCGTCGAACGGCGGCATTAGTGCTGGCGGCTCGTCCCTTGGTGTACCCAGAGTCGGGTCCCGGTTCTGCATCAGGGAGTCAGAGAGGTCGGAATCGGCGGCCGAGACGGGAAGGATATCTTCATATTGTCGTGGACTTGACATGCATCCAGCTGTCTAGCACGTAAAGTATAACAAGTGATCGATTCGGGCGGTCGGTGGTCAGTCGGAGGACGGCGGAGGAGGGCAGACGAGAGAGTCTGGGAGGCACGACACCTACCTCAAGGGGTCAGCGGACACAAAACGCGACGCGCGAGTACAAAGTCTAAAACGGCAGAAGCAACAAGGGAAAGGAAAGGGGAAAGGCGGTAGGAAGAAGGGCTAGGAAGAATCAAACCGGCGGTCAAACCAGTGGTCTAACTCGCATCTAGGCACGTGGTCGCACTCAACCACGACATCCCCCAACTTAGGCGAGAACACCGGGCGAGTAAGGTAAGGAAGCCGAACCACTTAGGAGGTAGTCAGGACAAGGGCATCATATGAATGCATAAAGGAGATCCTATCATCCCCGAGAACTCCGCGTGTCTCGGGTTTCAATCGCGGATATGAAGATAAGGGATCTCATCGGGCGTTTAGGAAAGAAAGAAGTTAATGGGAATGCAGCTCGAGTCGGGTGCATGCAGGTCATGGTCAGGCGGCTTTGCAGTCGCTCGCGGCTATCCAGTCGCGGTCTTGTACGGCTTCTCAGTCGCTTCTCGTACGGCTTCTCAGTCGCTTGCGGCTATCCAGTCGCATCGCCTAACGGCTTTTCAGTCGCTGTCTCTGAGCAGTTCAAGTTCAGGTTCAGGTCCAGGTTCGAATTCTTGTTCACAATCGACGGCAGCTCTAGTGCTGGCCGGGCAAGGCGTCAGTTGGATAGGTGCTCGGCGGCGGCTCTTGCGTGTGGAGGCCGGCGGCAGCGCGGGCAGCGTCGCGGCGGAGGCGGGAGCCCGTACCGGTGGGCTGCGATCGGTGGGTGAGCAGCGGGTGAGGGGCGGCGGCAGCCGGCGACGGCTCGCTCTCTTGCTCAATGAGGGCAAAGCGGC
>CALGUV010000090.1 GCA_937920245.1 uncultured Microbacteriaceae bacterium | reverse complement strand
TCAGCTCGTGCCGTGAGGTGTTGGGTTAAGTCCCGCAACGAGCGCAACCCCTATGTTTAGTTGCCAGCAAGTAATGTTGGGGACTCTAGACAGACTGCCTGCGCAAGCAGAGAGGAAGGAGGGGACGACGTCAAGTCATCATGGCCCTTACGCCCAGGGCGACACACGTGCTACAATGGCGCATACAGCGGGTCGCGAGCCGGTAACGGTCAGCCAACCTCTAAAAGTGCGTCTCAGTTCGGATTGAGGTCTGCAACTCGACCTCATGAAGCTGGAATCGCTAGTAATCGCGCATCAGCCATGGCGCGGTGAATACGTTCCCGGGCCTTGTACACACCGCCCGTCAAGCCATGGAAGCTGGGGGTGCCTGAAGTCGGTAACCGCAAGGAGCTGCCTAGGGTAAAACTAGTAACTGGGGCTAAGTCGTAACAAGGTAGCCGTACCGGAAGGTGCGGCTGGAACACCTCCTTTCTGGAAACAGAAGCCTCACTCAGGGGCCTTACACACTTCACAATTAGTTGCAATAGGCGACTAGAAGTTCATTGACATATTGAAGTAGAAACTGTAACGAGAGCACTAGAGATAGTGTAAAAGAGTAGAAGTAAGTGATTAAGGGCGCACGGGGGATGCCTAGGCTCTCAGAGGCGAAGAAGGACGTGATAAGCTGCGAAAAGCTACGGGGATTGGCCAATACGATTTGATCCGTAGATATCCGAATGGGGCAACCCACCCGCATGGCGGGTATATCTTTAAGATAAGCGAACGTGGGGAACTGAAACATCTAAGTACCCATAGGAGGAGAAAACAATAGTGATTCCGTGAGTAGTGGCGAGCGAAAGCGGATTAGCCCAAACCGCACATGTTACGGCATGTTCGGGGTTATAGGACCTGCGGAAAGGTTAACAAGGAGACGAGAATGGCATGGGAAGGCCAACGATAGAGGGTGAGAGTCCCGTATTGGAATTTTTGTTGACTGGGCGGGTATCCTGAGTAGGTCGGGACCGGAGAAATCCCGATTGAATTTGCCAGCACCATCTGGTAAGGCTAAATACTCCTGAGAGACCGATAGTGAACTAGTACCGTGAGGGAAAGGTGAAAAGTACTCCGAATAGGAGGGTGAAATAGAACCTGAAACCGTGCGCTTACAAGCGGTCGGAGCCCTTTAGTGGGGTGACGGCGTGCCTTTTGCATAATGAGCCTACGAGTTACTCCTCTCTGGCAAGGGTAAGGTATTCAGTACTGTACCCGGAGCGAAAGCGAGTCTGAAAGGGCGATTGAGTCGGAGGGGGTAGACGCGAAACTTAGTGATCTACCCATGGCCAGGTTGAAGGTTGGGTAAAACCAACTGGAGGACCGAACCGATAAGCGTTGAAAAGCTTCCGGATGAGCTGTGGGTAGGGGTGAAAGGCTAATCAAACTGAGAAATAGCTCGTACTCCCCGAAATGTTTTTAGGAACAGCGTCGGGAATTGTATGTTGGAGGTAGAGCTACCGATAGGACTAGGGGGAGTCAAATCCTACCAAATCCTGACGAACTCCGAATGCCAACATATAGAACCGGCAGTGAGGGCTGGGGTGCTAAGGTCCCAGTCCGAGAGGGAAAGAACCCAGACCTTCCGCTAAGGTCCCCAAATTTAGGTTAAGTTGAACAAAGGTGGTCCAGTTGCAGAGACAGCCAGGAGGTTAGCTTGGAAGCAGCTATTCCTTTAAAGAGTGCGTAACAGCTCACTGGTCGAGCGACAGGGCGTCGATAATAATCGGGCATCAAACCTAATACCGAAGCGAAGGATTGCAGCAATGCAGTGGTAGGGGAGCATTCCAAAGACGGCGAAGGTATCCTGTAAGGGGTGCTGGAGTTTTTGGAAAAGCAAATGTAGGCATAAGTAACGATAAGGCGGGCGAGAAACCCGCCCACCGTAAGACCCAGGTTTCCTGATCAACGTTAATCGGATCAGGGTTAGTCGGGACCTAAGGCGAACCCGAAGGGGGTAGTCGATGGACAATGAGTTAATATTCTCATACTATTTATACAGGTGATGGAGTGACGGAGTGATGAAAGATCCGCCCGGTGACGGAATACCGGGTTAAAGCGAGTAGGTATTGGCCTGGTAGTTAAATGCGCCAAGCTAGCCGAACGTGATAGTACCGAGCGTCTTCGGACAATTGGATAGTGATCCTAAGGGCTTCCAAGAAAAACTTCTAGCGTTAAGCGTATAGATACCCGTACCGCAAACCGACACAGGTGGTCGAGGAGAGAATCCTAAGGTGCTCGAGTGAATCATGGCTAAGGAACTCGGCAAAATGGCCCTGTAACTTCGGGAGAAGGGGCGCCCCCTGCGAGGGGGGCCGCAGTGAAGAGGCCCAGGCGACTGTTTAACAAAAACACATGGCTTTGCAAAGTTTAACGACTAAGTATAAGGCCTGACACCTGCCCGGTGCTGGAAGGTTAAGAGGGGATGTTAGCGCAAGCGAAGCATTGAATCGAAGCCCCAGTAAACGGCGGCCGTAACTATAACGGTCCTAAGGTAGCGAAATTC
>CALGUV010000089.1 GCA_937920245.1 uncultured Microbacteriaceae bacterium | reverse complement strand
AGCTGGTTAGAGCGCTACACTGATAATGTAGAGGTCGGCAGTTCGAGTCTGCCCGGGACTACAGGTTTAATATTTTAAGGAAATTTTAGAAGTTGAGGATCTTAGTTTTATGTGTTGAATGTTTAGTTTTTAATTAAATGAAGCACCCACTAGAAACTAACAACTAATAACTCATCACTAAAACAATGGGGGATTAGCTCAGCTGGCTAGAGCGCTTGCCTTGCACGCAAGAGGTCATCGGTTCGACTCCGATATTCTCCACCAGGCAATGCCTGGAGATAAGTTAAATTATTTCCAAAGTATTGTAGGCAGCTTGTTGTTGATAGTTTAAATACTTGTCAGTGGCGACTCGCCACAAAGTTCATTGACATATTGGTAAAATGATATCGTAAGAATCAAAAAGATAGAGAGTTTAGAATAGTGATATTCTAGACAAATTTTTATAAAAATATAAAAGAGCTCGTTGTAGTAGAGATACTACGGCAAAAAGTACAATAAGTTAAGTAAGGGCGTATGGCGGATGCCTAGGCTCTCAGAGGCGATGAAGGACGTGATAAGCTGCGAAAAGTTACGGGGAGGGGCACATACCTTATAATCCGTAAATATCCGAATGGGGCAACCCGATATGTTGAAGGCATATCACCTAGCAATAGGAGCAAACCTGGTGAACTGAAACATCTAAGTAACCAGAGGAAGAGAAAACAAAAGTGATTCCGTTAGTAGTGGCGAGCGAACGCGGATTAGCCCAAACCAAAGTTGTTACGGCAATTTTGGGGTTGTAGGACCACAACATTTGATGCTAAGAGAATTAGAACTGTTTGGAAAGACAGACCAAAGAGGGTGATAGTCCCGTATAAGTAATCGAAGTAATTGATAGTGGTATCCTGAGTAGTGCGGGACACGAGTAATCCTGTATGAATCCACCGGGACCATCCGGTAAGGCTAAATACTCCTGAGAGACCGATAGTGAACTAGTACCGTGAGGGAAAGGTGAAAAGAACCCTAAGTAAGGGAGTGAAAAAGATCCTGAAACCGTACGCCTACAAGCGGTTGGAGTCCTGATTTATCGGGATGACAGCGTGCCTTTTGCATAATGAGCCTACGAGTTACTGTTTCTAGCAAGGTTAAGTATTTAAGATATGGAGCCGTAGCGAAAGCGAGTCTGAATAGGGCGCATTAGTTAGTAGTAGTAGACGCGAAACCGAGTGATCTACCCATGGGCAGGTTGAAGCTGTGGTAACACACAGTGGAGGACCGAACCAGTTGACGTTGAAAAGTCTTTGGATGACCTGTGGGTAGGGGTGAAAGGCCAATCAAACTGAGAGATAGCTCGTACTCCCCGAAATGCTTTTAGGAGCAGCGTTGTTTTATAGTGTCATAGAGGTAGAGCTACTGATTGGGCTAGGGGGCTTCACCGCCTACCAAACCCTG
>CALGUV010000088.1 GCA_937920245.1 uncultured Microbacteriaceae bacterium | reverse complement strand
GCCAAGAAGCCTGTTGCTAAGACGACAGCTGCCAAGAAGCCAGCAGCTAAAAAATAGTTAGCTAACTACGTATGCAGCCGACTGCTTCAAGGTCGGGTGTGTGAACTCGAATCCTGAGTCGCTGAGTTTTTTAGCACTCATTTTTTGAGAGCAAAGTAGCAATTCTCTTGCAGCCACGCCTATGAAGAGATTCATTGCCCAGGCTGGAACCTTCAGAAAAGTTGGCCTGCCAAGTTCTTTGCCAAGAGCAGTAACCAGCTGTTTGCAGGTGGCCGGTTCTGGGGCGGTGAGATTGAATGCCCCTGTTGCTTCCTCGTTGTCTATCAAATGAATAATTGCCCTAGCTTCGTCCTCGAGGCTAATCCATGCCCACCATTGGCTGCCTCGCCCAATCGAGAAGCCAACACCGGCGCGAATGAAAGGCAAGAGTCGACCGAGAGCACCTAGCTTTTTGCTCATGACCAGGGTCGTTCTGGCAATTACGACGCGGGTGTTGGCTTTGAGGGCTTCAGTCTCCCAAGAGGCCGCCAAGTCGGCAAGAAAACCTTCTCCCCGACCAGATTCCTCTGTTAGCAGCTCATCTCCGCGATCGCCATAGATTCCCGAGGCAGACCCACTTACCAAAACTTTTGGTTGGTTCTTTGCCTTGTTTATTGCTTCCACCAAAGTCTTAGTCGAATCAAGCCTTGATGAGATAAGCAATTTCATGTATTTCTTTGTCCATGGAATGCGTCCAGTTGTGGCTCCGCCCATGTTTACGACCGCATCGATGGATTCCATCAAACTCGGGTCAAGTGCTTCTAGGCCAGGCTTCCAGCTAACTTCGTTGCTTGCTTTGGCTTCGCGTCGAACCAGCACAACCGGCTCGTGCCCGAGAGCTAACAGCTGCCTAGAAAGCTCAGTTCCAACTAGTCCCGATGCTCCAGAAATCAATACGCGCATTCAAAGCCTTTCGCCACTGGAAAGATTACCTACAATTGGCGAAGACTGTTTATTCCAACGGTCTGGAAAACAGAAGGTCATGAACGTAGATATTTGGGTGTGGTTAATTACCATCGGAGCCTTCTCGGTGGTGATCCTTGGTGACCTGATTTACCAGGTGCGAAATCCCCATGAGCCCGGCTTCCGAGAATCTGCAATTCAAATCGCTGTCTACATTTCACTGGCTTTGCTGTTCACTCTTGTTATCGGCGCTGTCTGGCCAGGTCAGTACGCAGGCGAATACTTGGGCGGCTTTATCACCGAATATGCCCTGTCGGTGGACAACCTGTTTATCTTTTTGGTTATCTTCACCCAGTTCAAGGTGCCAAGAAAGCTTCGGTCCGAGGCTCTCCTAATTGGCATCGTGATAGCGCTCGTGCTCAGGGGCATTTTTATTGCCGCAGGTGCTGCGTTCATCGAGAACTTCAGCTGGGCTTTTTACGCCTTCGGTGCGTTCCTGCTTCTTACCGCCATAAAGCTAATCAAAGACACGGCCAAGGACCTAAATCCAGTCGAAGAAAACGATGAGTTCGAGGGCGGACGACTTGTCAATTTTATTCAACGGCGCTTTCCTTCAACAAGCCAGTACCACGGGACAAAGTTAGTGATTATAGAAAACGGCAAGCGCGTAATTACACCGCTGCTGTTAGTCATGGTTGCGATTGGATTCACGGATTTGCTCTTCGCACTCGACAGCATTCCGGCGGTTTACGGTCTCACCAATGAGCCCTACATAGTTTTTGTTGCAAACGCCTTTGCACTTTTGGGCCTCAGGCAGCTCTATTTCTTGCTCAGCGGTCTAATGCAGCGACTCAGATATCTTGGCTTTGGGCTGAGTTTGATCTTGGCCTGGATCGGCATCAAGCTGGTCATTCACGCCCTTCACAAAAACGAAGTTCCTTTCATTAATGGCGGAGAGGCCATCAAGGTCATCCCGGAAATCTCAACTGGATTGTCTCTAATCGTGATTTTTGTAACGCTGATTGTCACTACCGTCTGGTCACTGCTTGCAACCCGGGCGGTCGGTCAAAAGGACAACTAGATCCAGAACGGAAAGATCATTTGCATACGCCAGACAAAATCCGGGACCGGCAGTGCCATCCATATTGACAAGAAGTACAGGGCGAATAACACCACGGATGTAATGAGAACTGCCAGCGCCCCAGGCCTACCCTTAAGCCCTCGGGCAACGCCTTTGCGCCAGTAAGCGTGCATGGCAAAAGCTAGAGCTAGCACTAAATAGGGGGCATAGGCAACGGCGTAAAACTGAAAAGTAGTGCGCTCGAGGTAGAACACCCAGGGAAGCCAGCCGGCCAAAAAGCCTGTGACCAGCCCGAAGCTACCAGCATTGAACTTCCGAATATTTCTAAGGCCTAACCAAATAATGGCCAACAATCCGCCCAGCCAAATTACAAGATTAGGTATTGCGGTCAGTGCAACCGTGCAGTCAGTCAGCACCCCGCAGGCACTGGAGCCCTCGTAGCGCTCGAAAAACAGGGCGGTTGGTCTGAGGCTCAAAAGCCACTCGAAAGCGTTTGCCTGATAGGGGTGGGGGCTTATGAGCCCCGTGTGGAAGGCGTAGGCGTTGAGGTGATAGTCCCAAAGAGACTCGTACCAACTTGGCTTAGCGGTTCTACCCCATCCATCGCTCCCGGTTATCCAGCCAAGCCAACCAAGCAGGTAAATTCCGAAGGCTGGAACCACAAGCACTATCGCGTTTAGTGCCCCTTGGCCAATTGCCAGAACACGGGGCATGCCTAGCCGACCTCGTAGGTTCAGATCCACAATAAACGTGTAAATGCCAAGCGCTGCCAAGAAATACAACCCCGACCACTTGACTCCGATGGCTAACCCAAGTGCGATACCTGCCAATAAGAGCCATCCGCGTATCACTAGTCCGTTTGAACGAGTTTGCCTAAGTCTTTGCTCCCAGGACTCTTGGTCTCGGATCACAAAGTAAAAAGCCAGCAGAGCGAAAAATGCAAGAATCCCATCGAGGATTGCGGTGCGCGAAAGAGTTATTGATAGGCCCTCTAGGGCCATCATTAGGCCAGCAACGGCCGCGAAGAAGTTTGATCCAATCAACCTTCTGGCAATAATGATGACCAAGGGAATCATGAGCGTGCCGAGTAAGGCTGTCGCGAAGCGCCAGCCAAACGCTGAGTCAGCACCAAATAGTTGCATGCCAAGCCATATCACCCACTTGCCAAATGGCGGGTGGACTACATAAGCGGCAGTGTCCAGAAACCCGGAGAGGTTACCCATTTCAAAGTCGGCATTGGCATCGGCTTGCCAATTACGCTCAGATCCGAATAGGCCAAGGGTATAAGCATCCTTGACGTAGTAGGTCTCGTCGAAAATCAGAAGCCTTGGATTAGCAAGATTTCCGAACCGAATTATCAGGCCGACAAGAGTTATGACAAGCGTGGAAATAAGCCCAAACCGGCGATGGCTGGCCAGCTTGGTCGAAAGGCGAATTGCTGCTGATATCACGCTTAGATGCTAGTTTGCTTAGCGTGTTGATACTCGCGGCCACTCCAATCGGAAATCTTTCCGATGCATCCAAGCGCTTGGAAACAACACTTGCTGAAGCAAGTTTTATTGCAGCTGAGGACACCAGAGAGCTAAAGCGACTTTGTCGGGGATTGGGCATTACCCTAAATGCCAAGCTCTTCAGCCTGCACGAACATAATGAACGCGATCGCATCGATGAGCTCGTCGAGTTAGCCAAAGACGAAATAGTTGTCCTGGTAAGCGACGCTGGCATGCCAACCATTTCGGACCCAGGTTTCTTGCTGGTCAGGGCATGCGCGGATGCAGGCGTGGAAATTCAAATTGTTCCCGGACCATCGGCCGTGGTGTCGGCGCTCGCGGTTTCAGGTTTACCCACTGACCGGTTCAGCTTCGAAGGCTTTCTTCCTAGAAAGTCCGGTGAGAGAGTTCGAGTGTTTGAGTCGCTCATAACGGAGAAGCGAACCATGGTGTTTTTTGAGGCACCTCATCGCATTCTGGAGAGCCTCAAGGATGCGAGCAAAGTATTCGGCGCTGATCGCCTAGCCAGTGTTTCAAGAGAGCTCACGAAGAAATTTGAGGAAACAAAGCGCGGAAGGCTTCAGGAGCTTGTCGAGTGGGCAGAAAAAATTCCAAAAGGTGAGATGGTTTTGGTTGTTTCAGGAGCTGGTGAAGAACAGCTTGATTATGAGCAATTGGGCCAGAAAGCGTTGTTACTGGCTGAGACAGGGATGGGTCTAAAACAGGCCAGCACCGAACTGGCTGATAAATTTGGCGCCTCGAAGACTGCCATCTATCAGCACGCACTGCAAGCTAAAGCCTAAGATATCTCAAGTGTCCAAGTCATTTTACGTAACTACGCCGATCTTCTACGTCAACGATGCCCCGCACATCGGCCATGCCTACACCGAGGTGGCCTGTGATGTTATTGCCAGGTGGCACCGTCAGCGCGGAGAAGACACCTTTTTGCTTACTGGAACCGATGAGCACGGTGAAAAGGTATTGAGAACGGCCCTTGGAAACCACACCGACCCGAAGAGCTGGACCGACAAGCTGGTGACCGAATCTTGGCTTCCGCTTTTGAAGACCATCGATATTGACAATCAGGATTTCATTCGAACCACCGAGCCACGGCACGAGGTCGCGGTTCAGCAGTTTCTACAAAAGCTTTACGACGACGACTACATCTACCAGGGTTCGTTTGAGGGAAATTACTGCGTCGGCTGTGAAGAGTACAAAAATGATGGCGACCTTATTGATGGAACTGACGCATTCACGGGGCAGCGAGTTTGTGCGATCCATTCGAAGCCGGTGGAGCAGCTCAATGAAACAAATTACTTTTTCAAGCTGAGCCAGTTCCAAGAAAAACTGTTGAACCACTACGAGCAAAACCCAACTTTCATTCAACCGGCATCTGCCAAAAATGAAGTTGTTTCGTTTGTGAAATCGGGGCTAAGCGACCTGTCAATTTCTAGGTCCAAGGAACGATTTGACTGGGGAATTGACATCCCTTGGGACTCCGAGCACATCACCTATGTTTGGTTTGACGCGCTTTTGAACTACATCACCGCAATTGGCTATGGCAGCGACGAAGAGAAGCTCAATTCGCTTTGGCCTGCCGATGTTCAGGTTGTAGGCAAGGACATCCTGCGCTTTCATGCCGTGATTTGGCCGGCGATGCTAATGGCGGCAGGGTTAGAACCACCTCGTCAAGTCTTTGGTCACGGCTGGTTGCTAGTTGGCGGCGAAAAGATGTCCAAGTCCAAATTGACCGGGATCTCGCCGAATCAGATAACCGATATTTTCGGTTCTGACGCTTTTAGGTATTACTTCATGAAGGCAATTGGTTTCGGCTCTGATGGCTCGTTTAGCTGGGAGGATCTCTCAGCAAGATATCACTCTGAATTGGCAAACGGCTTTGGCAACTTAGCCTCCAGAACTGTGGCAATGGTGAATCGCTACTTTGACGGAGTTATCCAAGCCCCCGGAGAATTCACCGATGCTGACAAGAATGTTTCGAACATTGCAGCAGCCGCCACCCGTGAAGCCGATCTTGCAATTGCACAGATTGCCCCACACGAGGCGATAGCAAAAATCTGGACACTTGTCGATGAGCTCAATAGCTACATCACCACCCAAGAACCTTGGGTCCTGGCCAAGGATTCGGCAAAGAAAGAGCGTCTGGCTACTGTTTTATACACGGCCGTCGAAGGCCTTCGCTGTCTATCGGTCTTGCTGGCTCCAGTGATGCCGAAAGCCACCGGCAGGCTCTGGAATTCGATTGGTAGCTCACTTGGTGAGCTTGCGCATCAGCCTTTATCGTCCTGCGAAACATGGGGGCTATTGCAGCCCGGTGTGAAGTTGGGTGAACTAGAGGCCCTCTTCCCAAGGGTAGAAGAGAGCGCATGAGCGAGTTTGCGAGAACTCGCAATAGTTACGACGGCGCCGAGAAATCGAAGCGTCTTTACCCAGCGCTACCTGATCCACTGGAAGTCGGCACCTACGATAACCACACTCACCTAGAAATAGCCGATGGCGATGAGCCGCTGACTGTGGCTCAGCACATTCAGATGATGCGACAAGTCAACATGTTGGGTGCGGTCCAAGTGGGAGTGACTCTCGAGAGCTCAAAGTATTCTGCCGAAATTGCAGCCCGCGAGCCGATGCTACTTGCAGCGGTAGCAATACACCCCAATGAGGCACCGCTTTATGGGTCACTCAAGGAACTTGACGATGCAATTTTAGAAATTGCCGACTTAGCAAAACTTCCTAGAGTCAGGGCTGTTGGAGAGACGGGACTTGATTATTTCCGAACTCAGGGCGACGAAGCCTTATCGATGCAGCAGCACTCGTTTGAGCAGCACATTGCAATTGCCAAGGAATTCGATTTGGCGCTTCAGATTCATGACCGCGATGCTCACGCTGATGTCGTTGCAACCCTGCTAAAAGTCGGCGCACCAGAGCGAACTGTTTTTCACTGCTACTCCGGGGATTTAGAGCTGGCCCAAATCTGCAAAGAAAACGGCTGGTTCTTATCTTTTGCCGGCAACGTGACCTTCAAGAAGAACCAGCACCTCCGAGACTCCCTTCTGGCGGTTGATCCCAGCCAGCTTCTCATAGAGACGGATGCGCCATTTTTGACCCCCGAGCCTCTTCGGGGAAGACCAAATGCGCCCTATCTAGTCCCGCACACCCTGAGGTTTATCGCCGCACTTATGCAGTGGAGTGACAACGACCTTGCTCTTCAGCTGAATAGAAATACCGAGAATGTCTATGGTTCTTGGTCGGAAGGGCTGAGCTAGTGCTCGGGGCTAAGGAGATTCGCCAGTTAGCCGGGACGCTGGAAATAAAACCCACAAAAAAACTTGGACAAAACTTCGTGATTGACCCAAACACTATCAACCGGATAGTTTCAGCGGCCGGTCTGGTTCCTAGCGACATCGTGGTTGAAATTGGGCCTGGTTTGGGCTCTCTCACGCTGGGTTTATTGGAGAAGGCCAAAAGCGTCATAGCGGTTGAGATCGACCCGAAGCTTGCCAAGCAACTACCTCTGACAATTGCCCAGCATGCGCCTGGAAAAACGGTGGAACTAGTGCTTGCAGATGCTTTGCAGACTACGGAACTACCGAAAGCTCCAACGGCATTAGTAGCGAATCTTCCCTACAACATTTCCGTCCCGGTACTGCTTCATTTTCTGGCCACGTTCCCGAGCCTGGAAAAAGGTTTGGTGATGGTTCAGGCCGAGGTTGCTCATCGGTTAGCAGCTACTCCCGGAACGAAGGACTACGGATCCCCAAGCCTCAAGATGTCATGGTATGGGCCGGCAAGGCTGGCGGGAAATATCGGTAGAAATGTGTTTTGGCCAGCGCCCAATGTTGATTCAGCCTTGGTGTATTTCGAGCATACTGTGACTAGGACGGCAGATAGAAAAGCCGTCTTTGCGGTCATTGATGCTGCTTTTGGCCAACGACGAAAAACCCTGAGGCAGTCTCTATCTAGCTGGGCAGGATCACCAACTGCCGCCGAAGAGATACTTATTAGAGCGGGCATAGACCCTAAGTTCAGAGGCGAGCAGTTGCTTATAGATCAATTCATTTCTATCGCGGAGGCCAAATGATTAGCGCGGTAGCACCGGCAAAAATAAATCTTGCCTTTCTATCGGGACCAGCTCGTCCGGATGGGTACCACAGCGTAATCAGCATCTACCAAGCCCTTGACCTTTTTGAAAAGGTCAGCGTCGAAAGCGCTGATGACTGGCGGGTGGAGCTCATCGGAGCTGAGCTCGCTGAAGCTGAACGGGTTCCAATAGATAGTTCAAACCTCGTCATTAAGGCCGCGCTTGAATTGGCCAAGCATGTTGGAATTGAGAAGCCTCAGCCGATGCGGTTTGTCATTGAAAAGCACGTGCCTCCAGCTGCGGGAATGGCAGGGGGTTCGGCGGATGCGGCCGCGAGTCTCGTTGCGCTAAACCGGGCCTGGGGTCTTGATCTAAGTTCCGCAGAGCTCACTAAGGTCGCTGCAAAAATCGGAGCGGATGTCCCATTCGCACTTCTCGGGGGAACCGCGCTCGGTTTAGATACCGGGATTGAGTTGCGTCCGCTTCCCCCTTTGGGTCTGCAGTTTGCGCTTCTGATCTTCAGCACGCCAGGGCTGTCGACCGCCGATGTTTTCAAGGAGTTCGATCGACTTTGTCCGGATGGAGATCTAACCAAGACACCCGATCAGGTCGTGTCTCAATATGAGTCAGGAGTAGGCAAAATTCTTGGAGATAACTCGCTTGAGGTGGCGGCCTATTCGCTTCGACCAGATTTGTTTGGCATGGCCCAGACGATTCCAGGTAAAAAGGCCTTCGTGTCTGGTTCCGGCCCAACCTTGTTTATGCTGTCCAAGGACTCCGAAGAGGTTGCTTCTTGGCATCGGGCATTTATTGCCAGTGGATTTAGTGCGATGGTCTGTAAAACATCTAACGGCAGTGCGGAGCTTGTGAACTAATGGCACACCTAATGGGCGCGGAAGTAATCACCCATGAATTTCCGACCAAGGAAGTCTTTTCCGGTGTAACGGTCGGGATAAACGATGGCGATCGAATTGGCATTGTTGGTCGAAACGGCGACGGTAAATCGACGCTTGTAAAAATTCTCACCAAGCAGTTTGCTCCCGATTCTGGGCGGGTGACCTGGCGGGGCGGTTTACGGATTGGGTTCTTGACCCAGGTAGATGTAATCGATGACGAGATTTCCATTGCCGAGGCAGTAGTGGGGGACCGTCCGGAGTTTGAATGGGCATCGGACCCAAAGATTAGGGACGTGCTGTCGGGTCTAGTGGCAGATCTTGATTGGCACCAAAAGGTCGGCACACTATCTGGCGGCCAGCGCCGAAGGGTCGCTTTGGCTGCTCTTTTGGCAGGCGAGTACGACGTTGTTTTTCTTGACGAGCCAACAAACCATCTCGATGTTGATGGGGTGGCCTGGCTTGCAAATCATCTTCAAACCCGCTGGCCGAAAAACGTCGGTGGCTTAGCCGTGATCACTCACGACCGTTGGTTTTTGGACGCGGTATGCAACCTGACCTGGGAGGTCTACGGAGGCCGCATTGAGCCGTTCGAAGGCGGCTATGCGGCTTATGTCCAGCAGCGAGCTGAAAGATCCAGACAGGCAGATGCGATTGAGTCCAGAAGGCAAAATCTGCTTCGGAAAGAACTTGCCTGGCTTGGCCGTGGCGCCCCTGCCAGAACGGCCAAACCAAAGTTCAGAATTGATGCGGCACTTGCGCTTATTGGTAACGAGCCGCCTCCGAGAAACAGCGTTGAGTTAGCAAAGCTTGCAACCACTCGCCTTGGCAAGGACGTACTTGACATGGAGGACGTGAGCTACAGCACCCCGGATGGCTTGGTAATCGTAGATGACTTGACGCTTCGGCTTGGTCCAGGCGATCGAATTGGCTTGGTCGGGGCAAACGGTGCGGGTAAAACGACCCTTATGAGGTTGATTACGGGCGAGTTAAAGCCTGAAGCCGGCCGCATAAAAATTGGCAAGACTGTGAAATTTGCAAAACTATCGCAGGATGTTCACGAGCTAAATAAGCACTCGGAAGAGCGAATCTTTGACCTAATTCGTCGTGAAAAGACGACATTTATGGTCGGCAAAAAAGAGGTTGGCACTGGGCAGCTCTTGGAGCAATTGGGCTTCGACCAGCAGCAGCTGCAAACACCAATCAAAGATCTATCGGGCGGGCAGCGAAGAAGGCTGCAATTGCTCAGACTGCTTTTCAGCGAGCCTAATGTTTTGATATTGGACGAGCCAACAAACGATTTGGACACGGACATGCTTGCGGCCATCGAGGATGTTCTAGATAGCTGGCCGGGCACTTTGATCGTGGTTAGCCACGACAGATATTTGCTTGAGCGAACAACCGACAATCAGTATGCGATGCTCGGAGACGGCAAGCTACGGCATCTAACCCGAGGTGTCGAGCAGTATTTGGAGCTGAGAAAAAGTTTCGGAGTGGAATCTAAATCAACGGGGGCTGCGTCCGCGATTCCGCAAGTTACTGGAGCGGAAAAGCGTAATCTCGAAAAAGAACTAGCGCGTCTAGAGCGTGCAATTGCGAAGTCTCACCTGGAGCTAGATGAGCTAAATAAAACCCTTGGTGACCACGATCCAGCCGATTACGAGGGTCTAGTGGCTCTTGGATCAAGGCAAAAAGAACTCGAAACTAAAATTGCGAAATCTGAAGAGCTTTGGTTGGATGTGGCTCAAAAACTGCAACTGAGCTGAACTTCTGGCAGACTTAGGCCCGAGACTTAGGTCTCATTCCGCCCTAGTGTAACGGCAGCACGGCGCTCTTTGGAGGCGTCCGGTCTAGGTTCGAATCCTAGGGGCGGAGCTATCGGAGTTGAGGAGGACCTAAGTGCAGTTAGCAGTTATCGTGCTCGCGGCTGGTGAGGGCACCAGGATGCACTCCAGCTTGCCCAAGGTGCTTCACCCGGTAGCCGGGTTACCGCTGATTGGGCACGTGCTCTCAACGGCCTTTGCTCTATCGGCTCACCATGTTGTGACTGTTCTGGGTCATCAGAAGGAACTCGTTTCAGAGTATGTCGCCGAACATTTTCCTTCGGCTATCGTCACCGAACAAGGTCGTACGCCAGGAACCGGAGCTGCAGTTGAAGCGGGACTTGCTGCTCTTCCCAGGGATTTCAAGGGTGACGTGTTGGTTTTGTCAGGAGACGTTCCGTTACTGGACGTAACAAGCATTTCCGAATTAGTTGAAATGCACCGTGGCTCCTCGAACTCTGCCACGCTGATAAGCACGATTCTGGACAACCCGAACGGTTACGGTCGAATTCTGCGGTCGAAAGAAAGCCTCATGGGCATCGTCGAGCAAAAAGATGCCAGCGAGGCTGAGTTGTTGTTGAATGAGGTGAACGCTGGAGTTTATGTTTTTGACCGCGAGCATTTAGATCACGCCCTTTTGAAGGTCACCACAAAAAATTCTCAGAGTGAAAAATATTTGACCGACGTGGTTTCGATCATGCTCGAGCAGGGTCAATCTGCGTCCGCACATCCAATAAACGATCACTGGCTGGTTGCCGGTATCAACGATCGTCAGCAACTGTCTCAGGTTGCTGCTGAATTGAACTCGAGAATTGTTAAGGCTTGGCAGCTTGCTGGAGTGACCATTACTGAGCCTGCGACAACCTGGATAGATGTGACATGTCAGCTGGGCAAAGACTCCACGTTGCTTCCAAGCACTCGATTGCATGGGCTGACTCAAGTTGGAACCTCGGCGACTATCGGACCTGACACGACGATCACCGACAGCGTGATTGGTCACGGTGTAATTATTTCCAGATCGCAGGTTTCGTCTGCTGAAATTTTGGACAATGCAAGCGTCGGGCCATTTGCATTTATCCGACCAGGAACTGTTTTGGGAGCTGATGGAAAAATCGGTGCGTTCGTTGAGGTCAAGAATTCTGTTATCGGACCGGGTGCCAAGGTTCCTCACCTGAGCTACGTGGGTGACGCCTCAATAGGTGAGGGAACAAACATTGGCGCCGGCACCATTTTTGCCAACTATGACGGGGTTAGTAAGCACCGAACAACAATCGGTGCGTTTGCAAAAACGGGCAGCAGTAACACCTTTGTTGCGCCAGTTGCTATTGGAGATGGCGCGTACACGGCAGCAGGTTCGACTATTCGTCGGAACGTCGAGTCTGGAGCGTTAGCATTGAACCCAGTGGCACAGAAAAATCTTTCCGGTTGGGTTTTGGCCAATCGACCGGGGTCAAAATCAGCAGAGGCAATAAATCTAGATACGGAGTAAAAATGGCAATCGAAAAAGCCGCCAGAAAGCAATTAGTAATTGCATCGGGAAGGGCCCATCAGGCCCTGGCTCAGGAGGTTGCCGCCATTCTAGAAACCGAGCTAGTTCCTGTCACTGCATATGACTTTGCAAACGGTGAGACTTTTGTTAGATACGAAAGAAGTGTTCGCGGCGTTGACGCTTTCATAATTCAGGCCCACCCCGCACCGATTAACCACTGGCTCATGGAGCAGTTGCTAATGGTTGATGCGATGAAGCGTGCATCAGCCAAGCGCATAACCGTAGTGGCACCATTTTTCCCATACGCTCGCCAGGACAAGAAGCACAAGGGTCGTGAGCCAATTTCGGCAAGACTCGTTACTGACCTTTACGCGGCAGCCGGCGCGGATCGCCTAATGTCGGTCGACTTGCACGCTCCGCAAATTCAAGGTTTCTTCGATGGCCCCGTCGATCACCTTTGGGCTCTTCCGCTTCTTGCTGACCACATCGCCGAAACTTTTGGTACTGATAATTTGACGGTAGTCTCGCCAGACTCTGGTCGCGTGAGGGTTGCTGACATTTGGGCAGATCGTCTGGGGACTCCTTTGGCAATTGTCCACAAGCGGCGTGACCCAGACAAACCAAATCAAGTCGAAGTTAACGAAATAGTTGGAGATGTTGCGGGCCGTGATTGCCTGCTGGTTGACGACATGATTGATACTGGCGGCACTATTCTTGCGGCTGCCAAGGCCCTGAAAGCAAAGGGTGCGGCGCGGGTTATTGTGGCCGCAACTCACGCAGTCTTCTCAACGCCGGCAGTTGAGCGGCTTAGCGATGAAGTCATTGATTCAGTCGTAGTTACCAACACACTTCCGGTAACGCCAGACAAGGAATTCAAGACCCTAACCGTGTTGTCCATCGCTCCGCTGATTGCCAAGGCAATAGCTGCAGTTTTCTATGATGATTCCGTTAACTCACTGTTTCCTGGCCACTCCTA
>CALGUV010000087.1 GCA_937920245.1 uncultured Microbacteriaceae bacterium | reverse complement strand
TGAAATCAGCCGCCTGGGGACTACGGCCGCAAGGCTAAAACCCAAAGGAATTGACGGGGGCTTACACAAGCGGTGGAGCATGTGGTTTAATTCGAAACAACGCGCAAAACCTTACCAATCCTTGACATATGAAAAACCAGGGTGTTTACCCGCTCTGTCTCTTTTATACAGGTGCTGCATGGCTGTCGTCAGTTCGTGGTGTGAGCTGTTGGGTTAAGTCCCAGAACGAACGCAACCCTCCTTTGAAATGAAGGTTTACCTTTTTCAAAGACTGCCAAGGATATCTTGGAGGAAGGTGAGGATGACGTCAAGTCCGCATGGCCCTTATGGGTTGGGCTACACACGTGCTACAATGGGAATGACAAAAGGAGGCAACATGGCAACATTGAGCAAATCCCAAAAAGTTTCCTTAGTTCGGATTGTTCTCTGCAACTCGAGAACATGAAGTTGGAATCGCTAGTAATCGTAGATCAGCACGCTACGGTGAATTTGTATCTAAGCCTTGTACACACCGCCCGTCACACTCTGAAAATTTTCATGCCTTGAAGCAAAAGAAGTTCACCAAGAACACACAGCGCAATTAAAAAAAAACATCTTCCCTTTTTTTTCTGTGTCTTTGTTGGAACCTTTTCTAGAGTTAGGGAGGTGATTGGAGTGAAGTCGTAACAAGGTAGCTGTAGGGGAACCTGTAGCTGGAGAGACTCCTTTTTTTTTTAAATTGAACATGAATGTTCGAGAACTTTATGAGTTTGATCCTGGCTCAGAATGAACGCTAGCGATAAGCTTAACACATGCAAGTTGAATGTTGTCGTACAACATGGCGTACGGGTGAGTAAGGCGTAAGAATCTACCAAAAAATTGTGGGTCAATCCTCAATATCTCGTGGACGAGTAAAGATATCTGGTATCGTTTTTTGATGAGCTTACGTAAGATTAGATAGTTGGTAAGGTAAAAGCTTACCAAGTCGATGATCTTTCATTGGTCTTAGCGGACGACCAATCACATCGGGACTGAGAGACGGCCCGAACTCTTGATGGAGGCAGCAGTGAGGAATCTTGGACACTGGGCGCAAGCCTGATCCAGCTATATCGCGTGGGTGACGAAGGTTATATTGATTGTAAAACCCTTTCATTGAAAAAAAACGGTGTACCGTTTTTTGGAGACTTTGACATGAATCAAAGAAGAAGCTCCGGCAAATTCTGTGCCAGCAGCCGCGGTAAGACAGGAGGAGCGAGTGTTATTCGAATTAATTGGGCGTAAAGGGCATGTAGGTGGAGAGATGTAGTTGTTTGTGAAAGTCCAAAGGGTTTCTTTGGGTGTGCATTCAAGACGGTTTCTTCTCTTTGAGGGTGTAAGAGGAAAATAGAATTTCCAGAGGAGAGGTTAAATTCTTAGATTTTGGAAGGAATACCTAATGCGAAGGCAATTTTCTGGTGCACTCCTGACACTGAGGTGCGAAAGCGCGGGGAGCGAACAGGATTAGATACCCTGGTAGTCCGCGCCTTAAACGATGCTGATTCCTTTTTGGAAGACAAAAAAATAGTGGAGACGCCGTTGCAAAGCGGCCTCCACGCAACCCACCGTAACAAGCACCATACGAAGAAACAGTACCACCTTCCCGAGGAAAAGTGGGGGTTTTCGTTGGGTAGCAAATGAGATAGTTCAGTTTGGTAGAACCTCGGACTCATAAATCGATGGTCGGGGGTTCGAATCCCCCTCTCATTAGCGACCAAACAAATTCTAAATACCAGTTTTTTGTGGATGCTTTGGTTCAAAAGAAGAAGGACGTTGTACAAAACGAAACGTTATACTCAGAGTGCATTCTGTGATGTATAAATCTCCTGCGTGGGAAACCACGGACTTTTATAAACCGGGTGAATTGAAACATCTTAGTAACCCGAGGAAAAGAAATCAACCGAGATTCCGTAAGTATCGGCGAGAGAACATGGAAAAGACCAAACACCTTGGAAAGTCACCGCCGAAAGATGTGGAAAAATCTACCAAAGAGGGTGAAAGTCCCGTAGACGTGGCTTCTAAGGTGTGTTCAAAAGAGTAAAACGAAAGTATTTGTTTGAATACAGGAGGCCCACCTTCTAGGTCTAAATATGCTTTTGAAACCAATAGTGAACAAGTACCGTGAGGGAAAAGTGAAAAGAACCTTAACTAAGGAGTGAAAGAGAACCTGAAACAAAAAATAACCATGCAATCGATTTTCTCTGTACGGGAGGTCGGTGTACCTTTTGCATAATGGGTCAGCGAGTAAATAAAAAAAGCGAGGCTTAAACGACGAAGTGGAGGCAAAGCAAAAGCGAGTATGAAGAGTGCGTGTGTTTTTTTTATTTGACCCGAAACTAAGTGATCTAGCTTTGAACAGGCTGAAGAAAGGGTAAAAGCTTTTGGAGGGCCGAACTGACGTCTGTTGCAATAGACGCAGATGAGTTGAGGCTAGGGGTGAAAGGCCAATCAAACTTAGAGATAGCTGGTTCTCCGCGAAATTTATTGAGGTAAAGCGTTCAACGATGTAGAAAGGGGGTAGAGCACTCATTAGGTAAAGGGGATCCAAAGTCTTACTGAACTTATTGAAACTCCGAAGACCTTTCTTTGATATCTTGAGCAGACAGACTTAAAGTGCTAAGGTTTTAAGTCAAAAGGGAAACAGCCCAGACTGTTCGCTAAGGTCCTTAAACATTTTGGAAGTGGTAAAAGGCGTTTTAAAACAAAGACAGCTAGGAGATTGGCTTGGAAGCAGCCATTCTATAATGAAAGCGTAATAGCTCACTAGTCGAGTTTTAAAGCACTGATAATGTATCGGGGCTTCACAAAATTACCCAAGCGACAGAGAACAATGGTAGCGGAGCGTTTTGTAGACCGTAGAAGAAGTTTTGTGAAAAACTTTGGAGGATTCAAAAGTGAGAATGCTGACATGAGTAACGAAAAATCATGTGACAATCATGATCGCCGTAAGTTCAAGGGTTTCTGCGTTCTGTTTTTCAGCGCAGAGTGATCCGGTCTCTAAGTGTGTTTTTGATAAAAAACCACGATGAAAAAAATGAAAGATGACGAAATGTTTTTTAGAAACCAACAGTTTATTGGATAGCTTTTTCGTTTCTAATGTTTCCAGGAAAAATCTTCATAAAATTGACCGTACCCTAAACCGACACCGGTGAACGAGTCGAGTAGACTCAGGCGTTGAGAGAACCATATTGAAGGAACTCGGCAAATTTTTCCTGTACCTTTGGAAGAAAGGAAGCCAATTTTGGTGACACAAAAATGGGGGTGACGACTTTTTACTAAAAAATTAGGACTCTGCAAAATGGGAACATGAAGTATAGGGTCTGACGCCTGCCCGGTGCTTGAAGCTTAACCTGTATGCTTTTTTGGTATATTGAGAAGGCCTAGTAAACGGCGGTTGTAACTATAACAATCATAAAGTAGCGAAATTCATTG
>CALGUV010000086.1 GCA_937920245.1 uncultured Microbacteriaceae bacterium | reverse complement strand
AACAAGGTAGCCGTACCGGAAGGTGCGGCTGGAACACCTCCTTTCTAGAGAAGAAGATAGAAGTTGGTTTTTTAGTACGAATGATATTACTCTCGCTGTTAATTCAAATAATACAAATAAGTAAAAACAGAGTCTCGTAGCTCAGCTGGTTAGAGTACTACACTGATAATGTAGGGGTCCCCAGTTCGAGTCTGGGCGGGACTACTATTTTTAATTAACAATTATAATTGATAATTAAAGAATAGTTTTTTTTTGCTTATAAGGAAATTCTAGAGGTTTAGAATTCACAATTCATAATTCTGAATTCTAAATTCTGAATTCAAATTGGGGGATTAGCTCAGCTGGCTAGAGCGCCTGCCTTGCACGCAGGAGGTCATCGGTTCGACTCCGATATTCTCCACAAGCTAGCTAATAGCTTTCAGCTGTTAGCTTATAGCTAAAGTTCATTGACATATTGAGATAAAAACATTTAAAAAGTAGAAAGTACAGTAGTTCCGACTTGTCGGAATTACAAAGAAAGTCCTATTTATAGTTAAATATGAATAGGCGGCACATAAGCAAAATAAGGGCGTATGGGGGATGCCTAGGCTCTCAGAGGCGAAGAAGGACGTGATAAGCTGCGAAAAGCTACGGGGATTGGCACACACGAATTGATCCGTAGATATCCGAATGGGGCAACCCAATGCATTGAAGATGCATTACCCGATAGGGGGCAAACCCGCTGAACTGAAACATCTAAGTAGGCGGAGGAGAAGAAAACAAAAGTGATTCCGTAAGTAGTGGCGAGCGAACGCGGATTAGCCCAAACCAGAGTTGTTACGGCAATTCTGGGGTTGTAGGACCACGACATTCTATGCGGATTGAACCGGAATTACCTGGAAAGGTAGACCAAAGAGGGTGATAGTCCTGTATGGGTAAGAGAAGATATAGATAGTGGTATCCTGAGTAGCGCGGGGCACGTGAAACCCTGTGTGAATTTGGCGGGACCATCCGCTAAGGCTAAATACTCCTGAGAGACCGATAGTGAACCAGTACCGTGAGGGAAAGGTGAAAAGAACCGTGAATAACGGAGTGAAATAGATCCTGAAACCATACGCTTACAAGCGGTCGGAGCCCTTTAGTGGGGTGACGGCGTGCCTTTTGCATAATGAGCCTACGAGTTACCGTTGCTGGCAAGGATAAGTACTTATGGTATGGATCCGTAGCGAAAGCGAGTCTGAATAGGGCGCTTTAGTCAGTAATGGTAGACGCGAAACCGTGTGATCTACCCATGGGCAGGATGAAGCTGTGGTAACACATAGTGGAGGTCCGAACCGGTTGACGTTGAAAAGTCTTCGGATGACCTGTGGGTAGGGGTGAAAGGCCAATCAAACTCGGAAATAGCTCGTACTCCCCGAAATGCATTTAGGTGCAGCGTTTAACTAGTTTTATAGAGGTAGAGCTACTGATTGGATGCGGGGGCTTCACCGCCTACCAATTCCTGACAAACTCCGAATGCTATAAAATGTTTCTCAGCAGTGAGGGCATGGGTGCTAAGGTCCATGTCCGAGAGGGAAAGAACCCAGACCATCAGCTAAGGTCCCAAAATATATACTAAGTTGAAATAACGTTGTTCGGTTGCATAGACAGCTAGGATGTTGGCTTGGAAGCAGCCATTCATTTAAAGAGTGCGTAACAGCTCACTAGTCGAGCG
>CALGUV010000085.1 GCA_937920245.1 uncultured Microbacteriaceae bacterium | reverse complement strand
AAGAGGTCGCGAAAAACTATGACATTAAAGTAGCCCTCCACACCGATCACTGCGCGGAAGATCAGCTTGACGGATTCGTGCGGCCGCTATTGGAGCTTTCGGCCGAGCAGGTCAGAGCCGGCGGAGAATCAATTTTCAACTCCCACATGTGGGATGGGTCGGCAATCGCCCTGGATAAGAACTTGGTTATTGCAAAAGAGCTACTTGCAAAAACCCACAACGTGGGAGCGATTCTTGAAATTGAAGTAGGCGCGGTTGGCGGCGAAGAAGATGGTGTTGAGGGTGCAATCGATGAGCACCTCTACACAACTGTCGAAGACGGAATCAAAACCATCGAAGCGCTGGGTATGGGCGAAAAAGGACGATACCTGTCGGCACTAACCTTTGGCAACGTTCACGGTGTTTACAAGCCAGGCAACGTCCACCTGCGACCTGAGCTACTCGAGGAGATTCAGCGCGAAGTTGGCGCGAAATACGGCCAGGAGAACCCGTTTGACTTGGTGTTCCATGGCGGATCTGGCTCAACAGACAAAGAGATTTCTGATGCCGTTTCATTTGGTGTAATCAAGATGAACATCGACACCGACACCCAATACGCATTCACCCGGCCAGTGGTAAACCACATGCTAAAAAACTACGATGGCGTCTTGCGCATCGATGGCGAAGTTGGAAACAAAAAGCTTTATGACCCCAGAAACTGGGGAGCTGCCGCGGAGGCAGGAATGGCTTCTCGAGTTATTCAGGCCGCCACGCAACTAGGTTCCGCCGGCAAGTCCGCCTGGTAATTTTCTAAAAAACTTCTTTAGAGGTAATTAGCGCTTTTTGTTGGACGTGTCCTGACCTGCGCTTTTTAGCTCCTTGCGAAGCTCTTTAGGTAGCGAGAACTGAATGTCCTCTTCTGCAGTAGTAACCGTCGAGACGTTACCAAAAC
This sequence comes from uncultured Microbacteriaceae bacterium, assembly GCA_937920245.1. Taxonomy (GTDB): domain Bacteria; phylum Actinomycetota; class Actinomycetes; order Actinomycetales; family Microbacteriaceae; genus Aquiluna. Next base: position 156 of record CALGUV010000085.1, on the reverse strand, counting down.
CCTTCTCATCGAGGTAGTCGAGCACGTCAGAAACAAGCTCTTCAGGTACTGATGCACCCGAACTTACTCCAACTGTTGCAACGCCCTCAAACCAGGAGTCTTCAATTTCCGATGCAAAGTCGACTCGGTAGGCTGCTTTTGCTCCAGCCTCAAGAG
>CALGUV010000084.1 GCA_937920245.1 uncultured Microbacteriaceae bacterium | reverse complement strand
GTTGTGCCAACCTTAGGTATGCCAACCTTGATGGTGCTAACCTTGAGGGTGCCAACCTTAGGAATGCCAACCTTAGTTGTGCTAACCTTAGGTATGCCAACCTTAGTTGTGCCAACCTTAGGTATGCCAACCTTGATGGTGCTAACCTTGAGGGTGCCAATGTAAAAGAAACCATTCTTGAGGGGAAAGAAGAACCTTCTCAAGATACCACTTCACTTTCTGAAAAAGTTAAAGAACTTGAGGAAGAAAACAAGAAACTCAAGAAAGCACTCAAGGCACTTCTAGACACTTGAGAAACCGGCACAAGGGCACCCACAAGACCCCCCAGATGCCCTATAATACACTCATACACACAAAGGAACTCCAAATGACTGAACAAGAACTTATTGAACTCTGGGGAGATGGAAGTGAGTTTGGTCTTTCTCCTAATGATGAACTGTTTATGAACAACGCATTTCGTGAGGTTGCTGTAAAGTTTGCTCTTGTAGTTGCTGATAAAGCATATTGGAATGGTATTGAAAGGGCAGGTATGGATAATGATTGAGAGTATTCTATCTTGGAACCACACGAGAACGGGAACTCCTATGAAACAATCTGGGAGTTATGGTTCTCTTATGATTAGGGTGATGATGGTTAGGAGTTCTTATCCAAATCACCCTATGTTTATTGACGGAACCCCTGTATAATACTCTTACAAACACAAACACATTATGGATAATCACATCATTCCCAAAGTCGCATACATTCCTCTTGAATACACACTTTCCGTAGATAAGTTCTTGGGACTGTGGAACGAATTGGAAGACGTAGGAGAACCCACACAAAAGGACTATGATGAATGGTTTCTTGATGGTGCTAAAGTATATTTTTATCGTATGCGAGGTAATATTGAAGATAGTATTCGTTTGATTGAGGACAACTGAAATGACTTACGAAATCTCTAAAGAAATCCGCATTTATAACAACGAAGATGAATGGGATTATGTTTTCACGACTGATGAGTATGGAACTGTGGAGGTTGCTTATAGAGAAAACTTGAGGATCTGGAACAACTGGACCGCCGCCACCCGAGCAATTCATATTCCCAAAGATTGTATTCAACACTTTATTGATGCTTTGAGTGAGTTGAACTAAAATGACTTCTATAGCGAGGACCACGATGGAAAAAGGAAAACTTCTCAACAAAATGATAGTCCTTGCGACAAGTGCTCACGCTGGGCAATACGATAAAGGAGGTAATCCGTATATTCTTCACCCGTTTAAGGTAATGCACTATCTCAAATCGGATGATGAAGAACTACAGTGTATTGCCCTAGGTCACGATATTATTGAAGATACTGATGTTACTTATCTTCAATTGGTAGAGGGTGGATTTACCGAAAGGGTTATTCAAGGAATTCGTGACCTAACCAAACTGCCGGGAGAAACTTATAATGAATATAAGTTGCGGGTAATGTCAAATGAAGATGCTATGAAAGTTAAAATGGCAGACCTTCGTCACAATACCGACATTCGTAGATTGAAAGGAGTGACTGAAAAAGACCTTGTTCGTATTGAAAAATACCATAGGTTTTATTTAGAAATTGCTGCAAAATTAAATGATTTAGACACCTAAGGAACTAAAATGACTGAACCTATTGTGGGAGGTATTATGGAATATAATGCTGGTTATAATGATGGTCTTCGCAAAGTAAATGAGAGGTTGTTTGAATGACTAGAATTACAAGAGTTGAAGTTATTGACGAAAATGGTCGTTCCTATGTAAATTGGAAGGACGACAACGACATTACCGCATCACATCAAGATGGTGGGAGGACATTAAAAGTGTTTGTGAATAAAACTGGAGCATTAGAAGCACTTGAAGAATGGTTGGGACCAGAACCACCACAAGAACCAGTGAGGGATACGAAGAGGGTTATGATCAAGGATGCTACGAAGCAACTGGGGGACAATGACTAAACTCACAGCATTAGACCTTTACATCCTCACAGACACTCTACTTCTCTCTTTACAATTTGGCAATTGGACTGGTTCTGCCACGGAAGAAGCAAGAAACGGTGTGCTCAAAAAACTTCAGTGCATTATGAGTGAGATTGAAGTAGAATTATCCACAGAGGAAAAGGCCACTTCGTGAACTGTCCACTAAACGCGCCGCTGCCCCTCGAAATGCCGTATAGTACTTTCATGACACAAACGGGATCGATGAACGAGAAGGAGACTGCACGGGTTGCCTCTTTGGTCGCCAGACACATCAATGATTGGCTATACGAGGAGATGATGGACAATCTTCACGATATCTGCTATGAGATCGTCCGTGAGGAGCACCCAGAACTCGAGGATGATGAGTTGTGGGACGTGCTCCCCGAAGTCTTCGATCGTCTTAATCCTTTTACCGCCAGCTAATCTTTCACTTAAACAACCATGCTAACCTACGCTCTCATGTTCTCTGACAACGGTACTCTCGTCGACGGCGAGGAGTACGCTAATCTCGACGAGGTCCGCGACATCGCATTCGACCTGTCCGCCGAGACCAACCGTCGTATCGCCATCTGCGAGTATTTCGGAATCTCCGAAAACGTCATCGAAACCGTCCTCGCCTGAATCACTATGAAAAACTACTACGTGCCGACCAACGAACTTCTCACCGTCCAATACGACATGGCTTGCACCGATTGCAACTCGGTGTGGGAGGCATTCGCGTGGATCGTACAGGAACTTCCTGTGGACGACGACAGTATGATCAAGCGCGTTAGCCAAAAAGGCTACGCTCCGAACGGCTGGCCTATCCTCGAAATCGAATTCGGCAACATCGATATAGCTAAGGGCTTCACCGCCGTCTATCTCGCCTGCCCTGATGCTGACGACGAGGAAGTGCTGGAGTACCTCGGGATTCGCGAGCTGGTGGTAGCCTGATGACTAACACTAACGATCCGCTCTCCCCTCCAGCTCGCCGAGTCGCTGATGCTTTCTGGAGATCCTGTCTGGGAAAGGAGCAGTCATTTGTCAATGATCGGAAGGCACTAGCCGCCGCACTTCGTGCCTTGGCAGAGGAAAATGCATATGACATTTTCGGTGACGGATACGACAGTCTGGTGATCCACGCTGATGACATCCTCACTATCGCGCGCGAACTCGAAGGAGACAGTAATGATTGAAACCACCGAGAGGAAAGTGCGAGTATCTTTAAAACTGATAAACAAACGACCACGCTGTAAAGCCGAAGTGATTCTCGAGCGCTACCCGTACCGCTACACTATCGCGGGTACACTCGACAATGGCAATCCCGACTATAGACTTCAGAAGCTGCACGAGTGGTCGAACCGCTATCGCGACATCTACCTCTTCGACAACGGGATGCAATTCGACATCGCGATTGAGGATTTTGAATATACGAAGTGGTTAGATCCCGACCCGAAAGTTTCCGCTTACCGCCATTGGGACTGATGAAGAAAAAATTGCTCAAAGCTCTATTTAATGACGGTCAGACCGAGATTCGTGAGGAACTCGCAAGGGTTCAGGGACGTCTTGACACCGTTCTCACTGACATCACCCAACTAAGAATCGAACTCCACTCAACCTACGAGGATGCCATCGAAGCAGCGGCAGACATCTATAGTCAAAAATACGGAAGCGGGGCTGGCAAAGATGTTTGAGGTCGAGAAGTATCAAGTCCTGTGGGATTGTCCGCGCTGCGGTAATAGTCACACGTGGTGGTGGGAGGACAAGTGCGAGGCATTCGATGAGGGTGAGATAGATATGCGCTGCGATCGGTGTGATAAGACTACTAAGTGTAAAGGGGACGGGAACGGGTTCTATGAGCCCGTGAGGGAGAAGGAACCGGCTCCGGGATCTTCTGACGAGAAACTGCAGGATCTTGAGAAGAAATGCGATGAACTTCTCGAGCTCAACACCGACGTCCACAACTACGTTCGCGGACTCGAGGATAAAGTCAATCAGAATAATCAGGATTTGCATAATGCCGTCAATGCGCTCGGAAAGCGGTTGGTTGGTTTTGAGGCTACGTTGTCAGCGCAGATCGGTCAGTACGAGCGTATGAATGACAATCTCGCCCGACGTACAACCGACGCTGAGTTAGCAATATACCGGCTGGAGGAAGGGATAAAACCCGGAAAATCAACTAAACCCACGGTAAGTGCCATCGATCTTATTCACGGTGTTAAGCAGCCGTTTCATGAGCGATTTCGCGAGGGGTGCCAGTTCACAAGAGATCAGCTACCGCCAGACAAACTCGCCTCCATACTTCTCTTCATCTCCGTTGAAGTTGAGCGTATGACCGAACGCGATATGGGCGGCTCGTTTAGCATCTCCAATCTCAAAGTGGCACAGCAATTACGCGAACTCGCAGCTGAGGCCTCGATAGAGGATTACATCTATGACTCGCCAGATCATGAGGAGGGGGAGGAGGATGGGGGCGATCTCCAGGTCGGAGACTGCTATGTCAAAGAGGAAGATCCCGGGGCCCTGTATGTTTATGATGGTAACGACTGGTTGACCGTTAACCACTCGTGGACACAGCTAGCGAAACGCGAAGATGAGCTACCTTAACCACAACCTTCCCACATTCACCTGTTGCATCCGTGATGACTGACAAGGAGCGCGCGGACACTTACTCACGGTTTCTCAGCCGCCTTTACACCTATCGTAACATCACATTGGATAGCGGTCGCGTGCAGGAGTGGCTCGCGAAATTAGATGACTGGGGCCGTGCCTCCGGGGATCAGATGACTGATGACGAGGAGTGGGAGAGTATTATGAAGTCGCTTCGAGATGCGGAGATTAGTGCTTGAATTTTCACTCCAGGAGGGGTTTCAACAATTGTTGAAATTCGCCAGAGAGTGAAAACCACAGTGAACTCCCGATGGATCATACGCTCAGGAGCCTCAGGACGGAAAAAGCGAAAAGTATAAGGCTCAAAACCCTTGCGGCGCCGTGCTTAAGAGTGGTACGATTGTACTACTGGTAGGTTTGGGACTAGAGGCGACGATCCCGAGACCCTTGGGCCAATCCTCGAACTGTCCACTCTTCTCGCCAGAGGCCCTCTGGAGGCTGTATGATCAAGGTATGAAAAGACAAAAGACTATCTCGAAATATATTGACCGGGTCACATCGCCGAAGTGCGTAGTATTTGATATGGACGCCACGCTGTGCGTTCATGAGTCTCAGATGGGGTTTTGGGACTGCGATAAATTCCCCCAGAATAAGCCTGTCGTTGAATTGGCTAGGATGGTCAAGCGCCACGGGTACGATATCGTCATCGCCACTGCCCGAGGTGATCGATGGGCGAAACAGACGATCGCCTGGTGTAAGAAGTACGGCGTCGATCCTGCCGCCCTTTACATGAAGAATAACGATGTTAAGTCGACAGGTTCCGCCGCGAAAGGCGATCAACTCGTTGACATCGAGCGTTTCTGGAATATCGAGTTCTGGGTTGATGACAGCCCGTTCAACGCCAAAGTCATTGAGGACCACGGCGTTCACTGCGTTCGAATCTCAGACAATGATGAGTTCTGGGCAGGATACGGGGATAAGTGATATGAGAGACAAAGCAAGGATACTCTCGTCGTTTATCGTCTGCGTCGCGTATTTTGTCACGCTCCACGTTGACACAACCATCGGCGCCCGGATCTATATCGTGGGGAACGCATTGGCTTTGCCCTACATGGTAAAGCATAGGTGTTGGGATCTCGTCGCGTTGCTCGTTTTCTTTATAGTCGTGGGTCTGCCGAAGGTATTCGCGTGACACTTCGGCAACTGTCCACTGATCTCCCCAAAGTCCTTCGAAACCCCGTATAATACATTCATGACAACCATCCTCAACCAAGGTAAGCTCCCCGCCGGCACCTACTACGTCGGTGACCTCTGCTATGTCGTCAATGACGACGACTGGTCCGACTTCTGCGAGCGCAGCTTCCCCGACTCCAGTACCGAAGTCGTTGGTATCTTCGAGACATTCGAGGGAATCAACTACGCTAACTTCGGGACGAAATACGGTGACGGCGGCTACGCTGACTATAATGGCCGTAAGTACTCAGTCGACAGCGGTTCAATCGGCTGCATTCCCGTGTGTACGCTGGGTGATAAGTGCGGTTCCGAAACTATCGCCGGTCTTGGAAATATCATCGACTTTCCCGAGGCATTTGAGGTCGGGTACGACGAGGAGACGGGCACCATCACGTTCGGCGACGTCGAGATCATGACCGGTGACGTTGATGAGGACGAGGACGACGAGGACGCGGAGTCATATGACGAAGATTGACCCCACTGATCGATTCACCATCGACGATTACGCTTATGCTCTCGCTCAACTCACCGATGACTGCGAATTCGAGTGGGTGAGGCGGGTCACGGGTTTGTCTCATGATGAATGTTATAAGATCATGGAGATAGCGTACGCCGCACAACAGAGGACATGGAAATGAAACCAAAATTCAGAGTCATTCTTGAACAGGCTATCGAGGAGGGAGTGCGAATGGGGTATCGCCGTGCATTCAAGCACATTGAGAACCCAACTGAAGTATCTATTTGTCAGCACATCGAGGAGCAGGTTATGAGCTCCATCTACGAATACTTTACTTTTGATGAGGAGAACTTCTGATGACTAACCAACACCCGATCACCCCACCGCCAATCGTAAGAGAGCAGTGGCAATTAGAGTCTCCGTTCAAAGTTGTTAGCCTTGAACGAGAGGACTACATGATTGATCGTGCCGCCCAATGGGGCGCCGACCAGGAGCTGAAGGCGTGTTGTGAGGTTATGAGAGTTAATGGGGGCTATGTGTCTGATGGAGTTCTCTGTGCCATTCGCCGCCCCAAGCCGCCGAGTTTGAAGGAGCAGGCGTTGAAAGTATTGGAATCTGCTCCGCTAAACGCTGATGAACATGCTCTAATCCGTCGCGCTCTTGAACAGCTATGAAACCATTCACATTCATATCATCCAAGGAAAAAATGCTTGGCTCATCATTCCTGACTGGATCGGGCAGAATTATAGCTGAAGAGCTAATGAAGCCTGAGGGTTTAGTTCTCGAGAGACTGTTTAACTATCTGGGGGATCTAGACGACCGCTTGAACCAACTGGAGCGCAACGATGACTAAGCCCGACTACCGCACCATCTGCGCTGAGCTACTTAGCAAAATCGACTACACATGGGGCGACATTCCCGTAGATGTCCGTGATCTCATGGGCCGCGCCCGCGCACTGCTGGATCAGCCAGTGGCGGTAAGGCCAACGGTCATGGAAATCATCGAGCTGCACTCATGGCTAGAAGATGAGTGGCGAGCCAATAACGATGGCGAAGATCTGCCAACGGTTGACTTTGCCCTCGCCGTCCTTGCTAAGTGGGGGCACTAATGACCAGCAACGCCCGCGCCCAGCGCCTGATCGATGAGTTTGAACAAGGCAGGGACTTTGCCGGCGGCTTCAGCATCCGCCACGGCATCGCCGCTGTGTTGCGGCACCTTGTCGACACCGAAGCCGAGGATGTGAGCTGGGGTGCCGTTTCAGCCCGCACCCTCAAAGACCTGGCCGACGCTCTCACCGCCCCCACCTTGATGGAACGCGCCATGGCCGGCGACGCCACCGCCGCTAAGCAGTTCCTGCATGAGGCCGGCTTCACCGACAAGCAGGGCCAGTGGCTGCCGCAGTATCAACCCATCCCGGAGAACACCCATGACTGACCTCTCCCCCGCCGCGCAGGCGATTATCGATGCCAGCAATTGCGCTGGGTCACGGATCGTGCAGCTCCATATTGTTGATGCCCTGCGGGCTGCTGCGGACCAGGTGGTGCCGAAAGGCCCTAAGCCCAGTGCTAACTCCGATTACCACTTGATGAACTGGACGAAATCTCTCGACCAGTATTACCAGCGGCAAGCCACCCGCGACCAACTCCTCACCATCGCCGCCGAGCTGGAGGCCCTTGATGACTGACTTAAACCCTGTAGACGCCATGACTACTCTCTCTCCCGCCGCGCAGGCTGTGCTCAGGGCTGCCGGAGATTCCGAGCCTGGGATCTACGCAACCATCGCCGCTGCGCTGCGCAAACTAGAAGACATCCTGGCTCAGGATCGAGCAGAGCCCTTGCCGCCCGATCTGGAGCGAGCCGTCCTTACTGAGCGGATCAGGCTATTCCGGCGCATCACCGCTATCGCCGACGAGCTGGAGGCCCACCAATGACTGACCCAAGCACCGTTAATGTGATCAAGGAGGAGATTCCTCAGCAAGTGGTCTATGATGAATCATTCACCGTGAAGAAACAGCGGTGGGGAACATTCGTCTCCTATGATCTCGAGGGTAGTATCCTCATCACATCTATCACCGAAGACTTATGTATCAGCGCCACGCGGTGGTATCTTAAGGCGAGACAGGAAGGGTTCGAGGAACCCGTAGCGAACTACCAACCAACTGTGGAGGGAAAGCTGTGACGGACGGACTAAAACTATTTCATGTCGACATCACCTACTCGGTGATGGTGGCGGCGAGCGACGAGAACGCCGCGGAGAGGTTCGCGCAGGAGCAACTAAGTACGATCACACGGGACGAATATGCGGACATCATGTGTACGGGATTAGTCACGAAGGTTAGCGCACCGTGGAAAGGATCACTTCCTTGGGGCGATAACCAAGAATTCACCTGCGAACACTTTACTGGAGAAGCCTAATGGAAATCACATTCGACGGTCACATGCCCGCGCAACGACAAGTCACTTTAACGCAACCCGAGCTTTTCTCAATTTTTGAGGCGATGAAGAATGAGCTCTATAAGCACATGGCTTATTCGTCCCTCTCCGAAAACGACCCGATCTTCCCGCACGATAAGGCTATTTGCGACATATGCAAAGCTCACGACGTAGACTTTCGTTACAAGAAGGACCGCCTCGCGTTTTTCACAGCGATCCTTGAGAAGATAGAGAATCCTTACGCGTGATCCTATGACACTTGGCAAACTGTCCACTCGGCTCCCCGTTGGCTCCCGGCAAGACGTATAGTGGTACTATGAATCAAGACGACCTATGAGCCCATTCTATCCTGATTGTTACGATCAGTGGTCTCTCTGTAAATACACTTATGATGGGGACCATAAGTGTTTCGACACACTCTTTGAGGGCACAGAGGATGAGTGTCGTCAATATGCTTATGACAACTACTCGGATAAGGAGCAAACTGACATGTGTTTGATGGATTGGGAAGGTAGGGAGTGGGACGTATGAGAGCGACTCTCTTTGCGATTTTCGCTATCGCGGTCGGGAACGCGACTCTCGTTCTTGCCCAACAGCCTTGTAACACGTCTTTTTGGACCTGGCAGGGAGGAGAACGGGTAAAGGTCTGCTGCAACCAACAGAACTTCTGCACCACAAAATACGGAATTTACAACCAGTGATCCTTCCCATCATCCTAGCGACGGTAATTCAATATGACTTCCTTAACAGACCAGTTCCTGAATCGGATGCGCGGCGATGCGCAGCCGAAGTCGAAATCCCCTACGCCTCTGACAACTTCTCAGATGCCGAATGGCGACAATTCCAGCGTTGCATCATCAGACGAACCAACCCCTAGGAAAACACACGTCGGTTGGGGCGAGACTGTAGGGATCGCCCTGGGAGTGGTGGCTGGCACGGTGCTCTCCATCCTTCTCGGAGCATTCGGTATTCACTGGATCCTTGGCTTAATAAAGCTGGGCGGCCTGACTTATTGGCAGATCGTCGGACTACTTGCCATCTGGGAGATGGTCAAACCCACCGCGCACTCGAAATGACGGATTTCGCTACTTTCACTGAAGAGCAAGTTGAGTTGATCTACGACGCTGTTAAGGACCTGCAGAAGAGATACGGAAAGACGCACCCCTTCTATTCACAGTGTGAGGGAGTGCTTACCCGCGCGCTTCCGGTCGTGAACACCCGCCGCCGCCGCTTAAACGCTATCTGTGATTGCTGATCACTTGATGTCCCAGATCGGAACCATCTGATTCTCACGTGAGATATTGTTCTGGCGAAGGATCTTATTCGACCCATCCTCCTTCGTCTCAGGGTCGATCCACCGGCGGTTTCCGTCGAGGGCTGCTGCAACCTCCGTCATCCAGTCGTGAGCTGTAGTGGCGGGGACGTTCTGACATATGATGTTGATATCTTTCGTCGGCATCTGTACCTTCTCAGCGAAGTCCGATGGGAATCCCATCAACGCGAAGGCCTCCGATGTCATCAGCCACCGATCCTCATACGGGTGGAGGAGATACGGAAGTGTCTGCCACATCAGACTCCGAGTGTGATCCCACGCCAGCTTGATCGACTTATCGAGGATGCAACTATCGGTCTCGAATTTGTACTTGGCGTGACGAAGGAACTTGTTTGTCTTCGGGTCTGAGATGGTGTCGATGGCATCATCGAACCAGTTGTTGTCTTTCACCACCCTAACGATGGTCGTCATCCGATCGGATGCTACCTCCCGTAGTATTCGCTCTTGACTATAACCATCGAATTTTGTCCGAATGTACTTCCAGATGTGATTTTGGCTCGGTGGAAGCGTGGTGTCTATGTTCACCTGGTCCGTCTTAGCGAATGTTCCTTCTTTTAGGAATTGGTGATATTGCTTGTAGGGCTTTTTGATGTGATTAAGCACAGGTACTTTGTCGCCTTTCCACAGGAAGAAGAAGCTGCGGGTGCGCTCCTGCGGCAACCCGTGATAGATCGACGATGTCTTGACCAGACTCATCGTGTAACCGTGTTCGAACGCCACCGCATTCAACCTCTCAGCGAACTCCTCTCCCATCCTTGTAAACAATCCCGGAGCATTCTCCACCATAATCGCCTTTGGCTTGAGATACTTCACGGAGTAGAGTGCCGCGTTGTGCATGTGAAGGTTGCTCGGAGCCATACATCCCCGAGGATTCTTCGACTTCTCATTTTTGCCGGTGGATTGATTGGCGAGACTTAATCCAGCGCAGGGAGGCAGTGACGTGATGATGTCGACGTACTTCACTGGAAGTTGGTCGAGCGTGAAGTCCAGAAAAGGCACGTCATTGAAGTATTTCAAACAGTACGCGTCGTTCGTCGCGAACGCGCTACTCCACGATGCTATCCACTCCGGTCTATTCCCGAGGGCCTTCGTGGTCCCAAGAACACTTCCGCCGACAAGCGGGATAATATGCCCGTGCGTATACGTCATTGGCGACGTCTGCCCCAAAACCCCATCCTAGTGAAAAGTAGAACAAGTGAACCTGTGACAGTTGGGAAAGTGGCATGTTAAAGGTCACTAGCCCCCCGTCGCAGAGTATAATAGAACTATGAACAACCCCATCGCAAGAGCCCGGGTCCTTTATGATAAGGGCTCTAAAGAGAACATCCTTCAATTCCTTCAGGAGATGGACCCGAACGGGTGCTGGACCGATGATGTGTCTTACGCCGAAGGTCTCGAACCGTTGACGTATGACGAAGCACTAATTGAACTCGAGGACATGATCAAGGAACTAGAATTTGAGATTGTGCCTGTATGACAACTGATCCGAACATCACTCCCGTCAATCTCGTTGACGAGATGAAGACGGCGTACCTTGACTACAGCATCGCGGTGCTGATCGGTCGGGCTATTCCGGACCTATACGACGGTCTGAAGCCTGTCACACGCCGGGTGCTTACAGCGATGAAGTGGCTGGGGCTTCGTCCCGACGGTCGCTATATGAAGTCCGCTCGTATTGAGGGCGAGACCATGGGCAAATTGCACCCACACTCGGGTGCTTACGGCGCGATGGTCACAGCTTCCTCCGGGTGGACGAATAATCACCCATTGGTCGATGGTTGGGGGAACTGGGGCTCGCCCACTGACGGTCCCGCCGCTCCACGATACACGGAGGCGAAAATCACATCATTCGCCTGGGACGCACTCCTTCAAGACACCGATACGTGGGTCACACGGCCTAACTATGACGGGAGTCTGCAGGAGCCTGTGCAGCTCAACGTGAGACTTCCGCTCCTGCTTCTAAACGGAGGTGAAGGAATCGGGGTAGGTTATGCTACGAAGATCCCAACGCACAACCTTCGCGGCGTTGCTACAGCCCTCCGTGCGCTTGTCGACGACAATATGATCCTGGCGAAGAACACTCTCGCGCCGGACTTCGCTACGGGCTGCGATATAGTCAAGGACGAGGGATTGGTTGAGTACCTGAATACGGGAGCCGGGTCAATACGGATGAGGGCGATCTGCTCTCGTGAGAAGCTTGATTACGGCAAGCGCTCGAAACGTGATGGGTTGATCTTCACCAGCCTGCCACTTCACATCAACACCGAGCAGGTCGGGGAGCAGGTGAAGGAAGCACTTGAGAAAGGCAAGATCACCACCGTTGCGGATGTTCGGGACGAGACTGACCGGACCGGTGTGAGACTTGTTATCGTTCTCAAGGCTGGAGCTGACGTTGACCAGGCCGAAGCTGAGCTTTTCCATCATACCTCACTCGACACAAAGTTCTCTGCACGCAATCTTGCAATCGACGGCGTGAAGCCGGTGCAATTAGCGCCTCACGATATGTTGATCAAGTGGGCGGGTTGGCGTGATAGCCGACTATTGGCTTCGCTCAAAGCCGAATTGGAGAAGCGACGCGGTAGGCATGAGATCGTTCAGGGTCTTATCACCGCCATCACGATGATCGACGAGGTCATCATCCAGATCCGCGCTGCGAAAGACAGAACCGATGCCAAAGCACGTCTGGTCAAGATGCAGTTTAGCGCGCCACAGTCTGATGCTATTCTTGACATGAGGCTGGCCCAACTCACGAAACTCGATGACAAACAACTTCAAGCGGAGTCGAAGGAGATCCTTGCCCGGATCAAGGAGATCCTGATCCTGACATCCTCAGAGAAGAGGCGCCGGGATTACATCGTCAGTGAGGTGGAGCAACTCGCCGAACGTCATGGGAACGCGAGGCGTTCCAGGGCTATCGACGCGCCCAGCGCACTCTCGGTCGAGACCGTAAAGGTAGGACGGAAGAGCGTTGAGGTTAAGGTCATCGGGCCAAAAACACGGTTTATGTCGCTCGACGAGGAGAAGGGGATCTTCACGCAACTCAAGGGGCCGCGCGGGGCGAATGTCACGGCGCAAGATGATCAGAAGTTGGTGGTCGTGTGCGACAACGGGATGTTCTACAAACTCCCACCAAAGCACAGCGGTCCCGTGTCATCGGAACCCACGAGGGTGATAGTACGTGGCAACACCGGGAAGTTGTCTGACACCCCGCTTATCGCCGTGTGGAAGACTGAGGAGGGTATCTTTGCCAATGTCATTCCCTGGGAGACGCTGACGAAGACGACCTCGAAAGGCAAACGATGGTTGCCCGAGGGAGCCGAACTCCTGAGTCTAGGCAGTACCTACACGCTGAGGATGCAAGGACGAAGGAGGGATAAGGTGATCGGGATCAATACGGTTAGGACGCGTCCTGTCGGCGGTAAGGGCACGAAGCTCGCGAAGTTGGAGGAAGCGGCGGTGTGATGTTTGAGAGAGAGATGATGATCTCGAGCTCGAGAGAATTATGATTAAATAAATTATTTGTTTGAATGGGTAATATATTTGGGAGTCAGCACTTACGAATTATGACCCACGATGACTACGAAAGGATCTACGGTAACCCGTCTCAGAGTAAAATAGTAAAGTCAAGACGATTCACTAAAATGATTGTGGAACAAAAAGAGAAAAGATTTATTACTGAGAGGTTCACCCCTAACGAAAGTTGGAAACCTTTTAGGCTGATCAATGATCGGCTTGGCGTTGCACATACGATAAAGATTGAGATGGGCTGGACAGAGATCTGCAGAGATGTTCTTAAAGACGACACGCATCCTTCTTCGATTCGTGCCCTAGTTATAGGTAACTATAAGACTACTAACGGGTGGCGGTGCGAATATCTCTAAA
>CALGUV010000083.1 GCA_937920245.1 uncultured Microbacteriaceae bacterium | reverse complement strand
TCTTCGGCTTGAGCGGGCACAGCTCCAAAAGCTATTGAAGAGCAAAAAGTAAGGGCTAATAAAGATCGAAGTTTCATGCCACACAAACTAAAACTCCCCGCAGTTTCCTGCAGGGAGTTTTCCACAAGCCGCTAGCGGCCTGGTTGTTTATGCCATTTTTGACTGAAGGTTCTCGGCAATCGATGCCATGAACTCATCGGTTGACTGCCAAGGTTGATCTTTTCCAACCAATGCAGCCAAGTCTTTTGTCATTTTTCCAGACTCAACCGTTTCGATAATCACATCTTCAAGAGTCTGCGCAAACTTTGCCACCTCGGGGGTGTTATCCAGTTTTGCTCGATGCATCAGGCCTCTTGTCCAGGCAAAGATTGATGCAATTGGGTTGGTAGAGGTCTTGTTGCCCTGTTGCCATTGGCGGTAATGACGAGTCACAGTTCCGTGAGCTGCCTCGGCCAGTGCCGTCTTGCCATCTGGGGTTGTTAGCACGGAGGTCATTAGACCCAAAGAGCCAAAGCCCTGAGCCACGGTGTCGGACTGAACATCACCGTCGTAATTCTTACAGGCCCAAACGTACCCGCCTTCCCACTTCAAGCAAGCTGCGACCATGTCGTCGATTAGACGGTGCTCGTAGGTGAGGCCAGCTTTTTCAAACCTGTCCTTGTACTCGGCGTTGAAAACATCCTCAAAGGCGTCCTTGAACGCGCCGTCGTAGGCCTTCAAAATTGTGTTCTTGGTGGACATGTAGACCGGGTAGTTACGAGCAAGGCCGTAGTTGAAGGAGGCTCTTGCAAAATCACGAATGGAATCCATGTAGTTATACATTCCCATTGCAACTCCGCCGTTCTCCGGGAAGTCCGCGATCGTCAATACCTGCGGCTCTGAACCGTCCGCTGGGGCCCAAGTCATCGTGACTTTACCCTTACCAGGTATTTTGATGTCTGTTGCCTTGTACTGGTCACCGTGTGCGTGACGACCAATGATGATCGGCTTGGTCCAACCCGGGACTAGCCTCGGAACGTTTGAGATGATAATTGGCTCGCGAAATACCACGCCGTCAAGGATGTTTCTAATGGTTCCGTTCGGAGAACGCCACATTTTTTTCAATCCGAATTCGACCACTCGGTCTTCGTCCGGAGTAATCGTTGCGCACTTGACTCCAACGCCGTGCTTCTTGATGGCGTGAGCTGCATCAATGGTGATCTGATCGTCAGTCGCATCTCGATTTTCAACCGATAGGTCGTAATACTCCAGGTCAATATCCAGGTAAGGAAGAATCAGCTTGTCTTTGATGTCCTGCCAGATGATGCGAGTCATCTCATCGCCGTCTAGCTCAACAACTTTTCCAACAACACTGATTTTGTTCATTACTCTCCTGATTAAGCGCGTGGTTCGGGCCTAAATGACCTCACATAGCCTATCGGTTTCGGTCAATGAGCCCTAAACCAGAGAATCTTTCCAGGATTTGTAGAGCTTCGAGAATTTACCCCCCGAGGCAACTAGCTGTTCCGGTGAACCGTCCTCAATAATTTTTCCGTGCTCCATTACCAAAACGCGATCTGCTATCGAAACCGTTGAGAGTCGATGCGCGATGATCACAGCGGTCCGACCCGCAAGCAGTGTCTTTAGACCTAGTTGCACCATTGCCTCCGAGGGTATATCCAAGGACGAGGTTGCCTCATCCAGAATCAAAACTGCAGGGTCCGCCAGGAAGGCACGTGCAAAGGAGATCAACTGGCGCTGGCCGCTTGAAACTCTGCCACCGCGCTTATTGACATCGGTCTCATAGCCATAGGGCAGTTCCAGAATGAATTCGTGCGCTCCCACTGCCTTGGCAGCCTTGACCACATCGTCCATCGATGCACCCGGGCGCCCTAGCTGAATGTTCTGGGCTACCGATCCGGTGAACAGATAGGCCTCCTGAGTTACCATCACTACCTTTTGACGCAGATTCGCGTTGGAAATGTCTCTTAGGTCGTAATCGTCAAGACGAACTACCCCTTCGCTCGGGTCATAGAACCTTGAAATGAGTTTTGCAAGAGTTGACTTACCAGCACCAGTGGTACCGACCAGAGCGATAGTTTGGCCACCGGGGATATCCAGCGAGAACGGGTGCAGCACGACATCACCGGTGTCGTACTGGAACTTCACCTTGTCAAAAACTAGACCGCCCTTGATGTTCTTAAGCTCAACCGGGTTCTCAGGATCTGGAACCGAGGGCTCTTCTTGCAGCACACCGGAAATTTTCTC
>CALGUV010000082.1 GCA_937920245.1 uncultured Microbacteriaceae bacterium | reverse complement strand
GGGTTGTCCTTGGCGTTCTTCTTCCCGATTGTTATGGCAGTCGGGTCCGGGTTTATTGCGGCGAGCGTTGTGAAGCGAGCTCGCCGGAGCGAGCTTGATGCCGCATACCCTGCCACTGGTCCGATCTCGATTGTCGTTACCGAAGATGGTGCTAGGTAGGCTTGCGACGTGACTATCTTTCGTTTGACCAATGAACCTAAGACCTATGCCTGGGGATCACTCGAACTGATTCCAGCCCTGAAGCGAATCGATTCAAACGGTCAGCCGCAAGCCGAGATTTGGTTCGGCTCTCATCGCTTAGACCCTTCGGAAGTCGATGATCACATTGGCGGCAACCTGCTTGAGAGAATCGGAGAGCTTCCCTACTTGGTGAAACTATTGGCAGCAGCCAAGCCGCTGTCTATTCAAGCTCACCCGTCGAAACAAAGAGCTATGGAACAATTCGCGGATGGCGCTCCCGGCTATCAGGACGGTAATCACAAGCCTGAACTAATCGTCGCGGTTTCAGAGTTCAAGGCACTTTGTGGCTTTAGGCCGCTCTTGGAAGTTGCAAAGGACATCAACTCGTTAGCAAACAGCAATGAGATTTTTTCAGGCTGGCTGCAAGCATTTGAAAAAGATGGGCTCAAGGGCGCAACAAAGTGGGCCTTCGATGCAAGCCAAACTGCGGTCAACCAACTTGTCGCATCGAAAGATTTACTGGATCAAGACCGCGCTCAGCTGATTGCTGAACTTGATTCAGAGTTTCCGAATGACAACGGGCTGTTGGTTTCGGTTCTGATGAATCAGGTCACCTTGCAGCCGGGTCAGGCGCTATTTTTGCCAGCTGGCAACATTCACAGTTACTTATCCGGCCTTGGGGTGGAAGTCATGGCAGCCAGTGACAACGTGCTGCGTGGAGGGCTAACCAAGAAGCCAGTTGATCTTGATGAGCTCATGCATGTCCTGACCTTCGAGCCCCTTCTAGATCCGCTGGTTCAGACCAAGATGCTGTCACAGGGGGTAGATAATTATCCGGTTCCAGTTGAGGACTTTAGTTTTTATCGAGTCACGCCGAGTAGTGATCGCATGCTGGTTGATTTGGCCCTTAGGGGAACCGCAATTCTGGTTTGTGTGGCCGGTGAAATAACGCTGTCTAATTCGCTGGATGAGTTGATTCAGCTTGCTCCTGGAGAAGCAGCGTTTATGCGGGCGGCTAACTTCTTTTCGATTACCGGAAGCGGAACCGGCTACCTTGCCATGGGTTAGCTAGAACTTTTCTAGCGGTAATTTACAAACTGAAGATCAAGCGGGAAGTCCGCGCCTCGTAGCAGTGCAATTATTTCTTGCAGGTCATCCCTAGATTTGGAGCTAACCCTTAGCTCGTCACCTTGAATTTGAGCTTTGGCGTTTTTAGGTCCTTCGTCGCGAATTAGCTTGGTCATCTTCTTGGCATTTTCTTGATCAATACCAGCCTTGAGGGTGGACTCGATTCGGTATTCCTTGCCCGAAGGGAAGGGTTCACCAGAGTCAAGTGCCTTCATCGAAATCCCACGTTTTATAAGTTTGGTGTGGAGGACATCCAGAACCGCCATGGCCCGTTCTTCGGAGTTCGCCTTAATCAAGATCATTTCTCCGCTCCAAGCAACGCTGGCATCGGTGTTTTTAAAGTCGTAGCGCTGCTCGACTTCCTTTGCTGCTTGATTCAGAGCGTTATCAGCTTCTTGGTGGTCAACTTTGCTTACTACGTCGAATGAGGAATCTGCCATTTGTCTACTCTAACTATGGAGCGCGCTTAGCTGTGGAGCTTCTCACAACTAGCTCGATCGGCCAGTTGGTCATTTCTTCAAAATTCTCTTGGTCTCGTGGGTCATTTGATTCCAAAATGTCAATAAGTGCATCCGCCGCCTTTGCTCCCTGCTTCTGCACTGATTGGTGAACCGTTGAGAGACCATAGAACTCTCCGAGCGGGTGCCCATCGATTCCGATAACGCTAACGTCCTGGGGAACCCTGAGGCCCAAGTCCCTGGCAGCCTGGATCGCTCCAAAACCCATCTCATCTGAAGCGCAGAAAATAGCAGTGGGGGCGTTTTGGGGGTTGCCGAGCATTTGCTTGGCAGCGAAGTAGCCACCACCAACTGTGAAATCGCCCTGGGCATCCCACTGCGGATCAAAGCTGAGATTGGCATCCAGCAGTGCTTCACGGTAGCCGGTCTTTCTTAGGTATGGCTGGTGAAAGTCCATCTCGGTAGTTGGTAGGCCAGAGATCATCCCGATCTTGGTGTGACCAAGAGAAATTAGGTGAGAGGTTGCAAGCCTTCCGGCACCTTCGTCATCAATGGCAATTGTTCTGGTGCCAGGAATTGGGCCACCGACACCAATAATGGGCTTTTCTAGTTCGGTGAGCTTGGTGAGTTCTGACTGAGATAGCTTCACGCCAACGGTTAGGACCCCGTCGACCCTCTTTCTCAGAACCAACTCTTCAAAAATGCGGGATCGGTTGTCTTTTCCTCCCGAGAGACTGTACAGAGTTACGTCATAGCCCCTGTTCACAAGCGCGTTCACGGCACCTTCAAGAACCGTTGAGAAAAACCAACGGTCGACAAAGGGCATTACCACCCCTATGTTCTTCGCTTTGCCGGTTGCCAGCGTGTAAGCAGAAGAAGAGGCGACATATCCGAGCTCTTGAGCTGCCAACAGAACCCGTTCGCGAGCTCTGGCAGAAACGTTCGCCTTGCCGTTTAGTGCCCTAGAAACTGTCGCGGTTGATACGCCAGCGTGCTGAGCGACTTCAATAATGCCTACCATTTCATTTACTGTAAAGGCTTGCAGTCAGTATTCGCTACCTGGAGCGCTATTTTTGATCGTTCTTTCTAGCTGCTGCAACACGTTCCGGCAAACTAACTACGTGCCCGAGAAGGTAATTCTCGGACTAAACCTTGACCCAAGCCGTGACATTGGCTGGTAGTTTCCCTGAGTTCAATGGCGCTGAAGTAATTAGCAGCTGTCCCACTGGAAGCTTCGCGGAGTCCTCTCCAAAGTTGTGAGCGACGATTACGTTCTTGTTTTGGTAGCTCAGGACAGCATCATTGCTTGTCCATGAAAAAGATCCCTCGCCAAGCCCTAGTTCGCTGCGAAGCTTCAGGCTCGCCTTGTACATCTCAAGGGTTGAATCCGCGCTTGTTTGCTGATCTCTGCTGAGATCAGCAAAGCTTTCCGGCTGCGGTAACCAGGCGGAGTTAGCACTGGTGAAGCCGTTTGTGGTTCCGCCCTTCATCCAAGGAATCGGAACCCTGGCTCCGTCCCTGCCAACGCGCTGGCCGCTGGTTCTAGTAAATGTAGGGTCCTGTCGATGTTCAGGCGAAATGTTCGTGTGTTCTGGAAGCCCCAGCTCTTCGCCCTGATAGAGGTAGCTTGCGCCAGGAAGACCAAGCATGAAAAGGGTTGCAGCTCTTGCCTTCAGTAAGCCGAGAGCATTATCAGGTTGCACCGCATCAGGACCAATGCCATCTGAGGCAGTGGTTCTACCAAAGTCACCACCAAATCGTGAAACATGCCGAATCACATCGTGGTTGTTTAGCACCCAGGTGCTGGGAGCCCCAACCTCATCAAAAGCCTCGAAGGATTCATTGATTGCACTGACCAGTGCGGCTTTATCCCAACCCGCGTCTAGAAAACGGAAGTTAAATGTCTGGTGAAATTCATCAGGTCTAACCCAGAGCGCCATTTTCTTGAGTGGCAGCACATAGGCTTCGCCACACATCGCTCGATCACCGGGGTAACTCTCCAGAATCCTTCGCCAGGATCTAAATATTTCGTGCACAGAATCCTGAAACCACATCGGCGGGTCTGGCTCCTCTTCAATGAACCCAGCGCCTGCGGTTTCAACGTATGGGTGGTCGGGTAGTCCGGCCGCCTTACCCATGGCATGCGGCTGGTCCACCCGGAAGCCGTCGATGTCTCGGTCCAACCAGAATCGAAGAATGGATTCAAACTCTTTGTGGATGGCGGGGTTTTCCCAGTTCAAATCGGGCTGCGATGAATCAAAAAGATGCAAATACCACTGACCGTCTTCTAGCCGTGTCCAAGCCGGCCCACCAAACATGCTCTGCCAGTTATTTGGGGGAAGTTCTCCGTCTTTCCCTCGTCCATCCTTGAAGTGGTAGTAGTTCCGAGCGGGGCTGCCTTCAGCTGCTGCAAGCGCCTGCTGGAACCAGCTGTGTTGGTCGGAGGTGTGGTTTGGAACAAGGTCGATCATTACCCGCAGGTTTAGCTCATGCGCACGTTCAACAAGGCTGTCAAAGTCCGCAAGGGTTCCAAAGAGCGGATCAACATTTTTGTAGTCAGAGACGTCGTAACCGGCGTCTTTTTGAGGCGATGAATAAAACGGACTCAGCCAAATCGCATCCACGCCTAGCTCGGCAATTGCGTCCAGGTTCTGTGTGATTCCTGCAAGATCCCCCATGCCATCGCCATTTGAATCAGCAAAAGACCGCGGGTAGATCTGGTAGATGACTCCGGAGCGCCACCACTCAGATCCGGTTACAGCTTCGTGCTGAACCACTTAGGCACTTATCCAAGCAACCTGATCGGCTTCCAGCTCGCCCTTGGTCTCAAGGCCCCACTGGGTGGTTATAAGAAGCTCGCCGTCAGGTAGAGCGAAGGGCTGATTCGTGAAGTTGACAACAACCAGCACCGAACCGTTTTTATAGGCAAATGCACCTTGGGGAACTAGGTCGTTTTTCCACTCAAGGGAACCGTGCCCTAGCTCGTTGTCTTTTCGAAGCGCCAACAGCGACTTGTAGAGCTCAAGAGTTGAGCCCGGTTTACCCTTTTGGCTTGATCGGGCGTAGTTGCTGAAAGCGTCTGGTTGCGGCAGCCATGAGTTTCCGGTGCTGCTAAAACCAAAGGCAGATTCTGTGGCCGACCAAGGAATAGGAACTCGACAGCCGTCTCGTCCAACGCGCTCGCCGTTGGTGCGGAAGTAGGTGGGGTCCTGTCTGACTGAACCGTCTAGAGTGGTGTGCTCAGGAAGACCCAGTTCTTCGCCCTGATAAATATACGCTCCGCCCGGCAATCCCAACATCATCGCGCTGGCTGCGCGGCCTCGCTTGAGACCAAGCGCCTCATCTGGCTGCGCGTAGTCGGGTCCAATCCCATCGCCCTGCTTAGGGACTTGGTCGTAGGAAAGCCTGGTGGTGTGACGAATCACGTCGTGGTTAGAAAGAACCCAGGTTGGGGGAGCGCCGACATTTGAAAACTCGGCGATCGACTCGTTTATCACTGCCTTCATTTTGTCCCTGTTCCACTTTGTTTCTAGGAACGCGAAGTTGAATGTTTGGTGGTACTCGTCGGATCTAACCCAGGTTGCCATCTTGGAAAGCGGCATTACCCATGCCTCTGCACACATCGCGCGATCGTCATACTCATCTAGGACCTTGCGCCATCGGCGGTTAATTTCGTGGACACCCTCTTGGCCCCAAAATGGGTGCGGGGTGAGCTCGTCCGCCGGCTTGTTAGCATCTTCGCCAGCCATTGTCGTGTCGTTTGAAACAACATCTGGAAGACCCTCAGCCTTTACTAGACCGTGTGCGACATCGATTCTGAATCCAGCTGCGCCTCTATCTAGCCAAAAGCGCAAGACGCTATCGAACTCGGCCTTGACTTCCTCGTTCTCCCAGTTGAAGTCGGGTTGGGACTTGTCAAACATGTGCAGGTACCACTGTCCTGGATTTCCATCTTTTTCAGTGATTCTGGTCCAGGCCACCCCGCCGAAAACTGACTCCCAGTTGTTCGGCGGTAGCTGGCCGGTTTCACCCTTACCGTCTCTAAACATGTAGCGGTTTCTAGCTGCCGAACCTGGTTCTGAAGCCAGTGCTTCCTGGAACCAAATGTGCTCTTCTGAAGAGTGGTTTGGCACTAGATCCATGATGATACGAATGCCTCGCTCACCGGCTTTCTGAACTAACTCGTCAAAGTCACCAAGGGTTCCAAACAGCGGCTCTATGTCGCGGTAATCGGAAACGTCGTAGCCAGCATCTTTTTGCGGTGACTTGGTTAGTGGTGAGCACCAAATGGCATCGATTCCAAGCTCCGCCAACGCATCTAGTCTCGATGTGATCCCAGGAATATCTCCAATGCCATCGCCATTGCCGTCTGCAAAAGAGCGGGGGTAGATCTGGTAGATGACAGCTGAACGCCACCACTCGGCGCCTGGTTTTGATTCAGAAAATTTGCTTTGCATGGGCAAAAGCATAGAGCGAAGTAAGCGCTTACAGTGGCGGATTTACTAAAAAGAGTGA
>CALGUV010000081.1 GCA_937920245.1 uncultured Microbacteriaceae bacterium | reverse complement strand
GCAGAGTCGAATAACACCACCATTGAAGGCGGCGGATCATTTGTGCCTGCCAAGTGGCAAACCAAGGCATGGACTCCCAAACCTGCCGGCAGAATTCTCCACTTCGGCATTCGCGAACACGCGATGGGTGCAATCTTGAATGGCATCAGCCTCTCCGGCCACTCGAGGGTGTTTGGCGGAACCTTCTTGGTCTTCTCCGATTACATGAGGCCTTCGGTCCGCTTGGCCGCATTGATGGGCATAGCTCCGATTTATGTTTGGACACACGATTCGGTTGCACTCGGTGAAGACGGTCCAACTCACCAGCCCATCGAGCACCTGAACGCTCTGAGGCTGATTCCAAATCTAGACATCGTGCGCCCAGCCGATGCCAACGAGACTTCTCAGGCTTGGCTTCAGGTTCTGAAAAACAAAAATAGCCCCGCCGGAATTGTGCTCACGAGGCAGGGCCTTCCCGTGCTTGATCGCGGCGAAGGCTTCGGCCAGGCCGATCAGGTCAGCAAGGGTGCCTATGTTTACGCGGGCCTAAGCGACAAGCCTGATTTGATCTTGATCGCAACCGGAAGCGAAGTCCAATTTGCGGTTGAAGCAAGGCAGATACTAGAGGCAGAGGGTGTTTCAGTTCGAGTCGTGTCGGCTCCTTGCCTTGAGTGGTTTGATGCTCAGTCCAAGGATTACCAAGAGTCAGTTCTTCCAAAGCAAGTGAAGGCTAGGGTCTCGATTGAGGCCGGAGTTACCGATGGATGGCGCAAGTATGTTGGGGACAATGGCGAGTCCATTGGCATTGACCACTTCGGAGCATCGGCTGATTACAAGACTCTCTACACGGAGTTCGGAATTACCACCAACAAGGTGGTTGAGGCTGCAAAGAAAGTACTTGGAGGTAACTAATGAATGAGAATCTAAAATCACTTACTGAAGCCGGAGTTTCAATTTGGCTAGACGATCTTTCCAGAGAGCGAATCGAGTCTGGAAATCTTAAGCACCTAATTGATAATTTCTCGGTGAGAGGCGTTACCACCAACCCGACCATTTTTGCCGCCGCACTAAAAGGATCCTCTTATCGGGATGCAATTGCTGCAGAGAAAAACGCCGGCAGCAGTCCTGCGCGAGCAATTGCAAACATCACTTCAGATGATGTAGCAGCCGCATGCGACTTGTTCCTGCCGATCTACAACGAATCCCAAGGTGTTGACGGTCGAGTATCAATTGAGGTCGAACCGGGACTGGCAAATGACACCGAGCGCACCATTGCTCAGGCGCTATCGCTATATGAACTCGTGGGTCGTGACAACGTCATGATAAAGATTCCGGCAACCCTCAATGGCTTGGCAGCTATCACGGCCGTCACGGCCGCAGGGATTTCTGTGAATGTGACTCTGATTTTCTCGCTAGAGCGCTACGACAAGGTCATCGATGCCTACATGGATGGCCTAACAAAGGCGAAGCAGGCAGGCAAAGACTTGAGCAAGATTCATTCAGTTGCTTCGTTTTTTGTTTCTCGTGTTGACACTGAAGTGGACTCAAGGCTCGAGGCGCTTGGCAAGCCAGAGCTGAAGAGCAAGGCCGCTCTTGCAAATGCTCAACTGGCATACGAGCTGTTCCAGAACCGTTTCGCAACCCCAGAGTGGCAAAGTCTTGAAGCAGCAGGTGCAAACCTGCAGCGACCGCTAATGGCTTCTACGGGAGTAAAGGATCCAGCTCTACCGGACACTCTCTATGTCACCGAACTGGTTTCTAAAAACATCGTCAACACCATGCCGGAAAAGACCATGATGGCAACCGCCGACCATGGCGTGATTCCAACCGAATCAGTAGTCGCTTCGTTTGAAAACGCAAAGGCTGTCATGGCTCAAATCGCTGCCGCCGGCGTTGACCTTGCCGATGTGACAGCTCAACTAGAGCAAGAGGGCGTTGACAAGTTCATAGTCTCTTGGGATGAATTGGTTGAAACTGTCGAACACGCGCTAGCTGGAAGCTAGATCATGCAGCTTCGGATACACGAAAGCCTCAAACCGGACTTAGAAGCCGAAGTTGCCAAAGTCGTAGATGCTCAGATTGCCTCGAGGCTTGGCGCCAAGGATGATTCGATCTGGGGACCAGCCGCCGAGGCCGAGGCTGCAAAGCGACTGGGCTGGATAGATTCTCCGAAAACTTCGGTCGACTTGATTCCCGAAATTCTAAAGTTGAGGGATCATTTTCGAGACCTCGGTGTCGATCGGATTGTGCTTTGTGGAATGGGCGGCTCATCGCTTGCGCCAGAGGTAATTGCCAAAAATACTGGGCACGAGATAGTGATTCTTGACTCGACAGCGCCTGATCAGGTGCTGTCTGCCGTCAGGGAGCTTGAACGGACCGCAGTGGTTGTCTCCTCGAAATCTGGAGCGACCGTTGAGACTGATAGTCAAAAAAGGGCTTTCGAGTCCGGTTATGTGGCGGCGGGCATCGACCCCACAAAGCGAATTGTTGTAGTGACCGATCCTGGTTCACCGCTCGATACCGCATCAAGAGCCGACGGCTACAGGGTATTCAATGCAGATCCCGATGTCGGTGGCAGATATTCGGCGCTAACCGCATTCGGATTAGTGCCGGCTGGCTTAGCCGGTGCTGACATCGCCTCATTGTTAGCCAGTGCTTCCATGGTTAGCTTCGGGCTCAGCGAAGACTCCACAGATAACCCAGCTATTTGGCTAGGTGTCGCCTTGGCAGCAACTCCAGGAATCGGTCAGTCTCGCGATAAGTTTCTGATTGAAACTGATGGCCTTCCAGGCTTCGGTGATTGGGTTGAACAGCTAGTTGCTGAAAGCACCGGAAAGCAAGAGCGTGGCATTCTTCCGGTTGTCGTCACCGGCAGTGCACCAGAAATTCAAGACGTTCCGAGCGACACTATTTTTATTAGGTTTTCAGATTCGATACCGGGTATCGAGCACATGACATTCAGCGGCAGCCTGGGTGAGTTGTTTTTACTTTGGGAGTACGCCACAGCAATTGCCGGATACCTAATGAACATAAACCCATTTGACCAGCCCGATGTTGAGTCAGCCAAGATTGCTGCCCGAGCACTCCTTGACTCCCCCGGTGTTGAAGAGGCCGCGGGCCATGTCGATCGCGGTATCACGGTTGCAAGTTACGGACTAAATGTGGTTGGCAGCACCGTGGAGGCTGCAATCGAGGAGTTACTAAGTCAAGCAACTGACCACAGCTATATTGCGGTTCAGGTTTATTTAAGCAGACCTGAGTATCCTCAGTTTGAGAAATTACGAGACATCATCGCGAAGCGAACTGGCAGACCGGTGACTTTCGGTTGGGGACCCAGGTTTCTGCACTCGACTGGGCAATATCACAAGGGCGGCCCCAAGCAGGGGCTTTTTGTTCAAATTACCGGTGAGCACGGCATCGATCTTGAGATAAAAGATCGCCCGTTTAGCTTTGGAGAACTTATCCGCGCACAAGCAGCCGGAGATGCCAAAGTTTTGTCTGATAAGGGTCTTCCGGTTGTTTCCTTACACATGTCAGAGCCACTTCGGGACCTAGCGTTTTTGGAAAGGGTAATTGCTTCGTGACCAATAATCCACTCAGAGATGCCCGCGATCGTCGAATGCAAAAGATCGCTGGACCAAGCGGTCTAATAATGTTCGGTGTGACTGGCGACCTTGCAGGAAAGAAGCTTCTGCCTGCTATTTACGATCTTGCTAATCGCGGCCTCTTGCCGCCAGCGTTTTCTTTAGTTGGATTCGCAAGAAGAGACTGGAGTCAGGCGGACTTTGAGACTGTGGTTCACGATTCTGTGAAGGCTCATGCCAGAACACCGTGGTCGGAAGAAGTTTGGCGCCAGTTAGCTAAGGGCATCCGATTTGTATCCGGACGACACGACGATCCAGAGGCGTTTCTCCGTTTGAAAGAGACGGTTGACGAGCTTGATAAAGAGCGTGGAACAGCCGGAAATCACACTTTTTACCTATCCATACCACCGCGCGACTTCCCGCTTGTTATCCAGCAGCTATCGGCGTCGGGTCTTGCGGAAGCAGTCGATGGGCAATTTAGACGAGTTGTTATCGAAAAACCCTTCGGTTCAAACCTTGAAACTGCCATTGAGCTAAACGACATCGTCGAGAGCGTTTTTCCACCGGACTCGGTTTTCAGGATTGATCACTACTTGGGCAAGGAAACTGTTCAGAATATATTGGCCCTTCGCTTTGCAAACCAGTTGTTTGAGCCAATTTGGAACAGCAACTACATTGACCATGTTCAGATTTCGATGGCCGAGGACATTGGCATTGGTAGCCGTGCCGGTTCCTACGCTGAAGTTGGTGCGGCAAGGGACGTGATTCAGAATCATCTCCTTCAGCTTCTTGCGCTGACCGCTATGGAGCAGCCTCTGAGCTTCGACGCGGCTGACTTACGGGCAGAGAAGGAAAAAGTACTAGCTTCCATTGCACTGCCTCAGGATCTTTCCAAGCACACCGCTAGGGGTCAATATTCGGGTGGCTGGCAGGGCGGAGAGTTCGTAAAGGCATATCTAGACGAGGACGGCATGGATTCCGAGAACAACTCGGAGACGTTTGCCGCCATGAGGCTGAACATCGACAATCGACGCTGGCAGTCTGTCCCTTTTTACCTTCGAGCTGGCAAACGTCTCGGGCGGCGAGTAACCGAAATTGCGGTGGTTTTCAAAAGAGCGCCTCAACAATTATTTGGAGAGAGCCAGACTGCACTTTTGGGAGAAAACGCTCTGGTGATCAGGGTTCAGCCAAACGAGGGCGTCACTATTCGCTTCGGCTCTAAAGTTCCAGGTCCTAGCATGCAGGTCCGGGACGTAACGATGGACTTCGGTTATGGTCATGCCTTTACCGAGGACTCCCCCGAGGCCTACGAACGACTTATTCTCGATGTCCTGCTGGGCGAACCACCGCTATTCCCGCGCCAACGAGAAGTTGAGCTGTCTTGGAAGATTCTGGACCCTATTGTTGCGCACTGGAAGGCTAACGGTAGGCCCGAGTCATACGCTCCTGGTTCATGGGGGCCGGAATCGGCTCACGACATGCTTGCCGAAGATGGCCGAGTTTGGAGAAGGCCATGATCGTCAACTTGGAAAGTACGACTACCTCAAAGATTGAAAAAACTCTTCAGGAACTCCGCGAAGATGGTGGAGTCGTAGCGCTGGGTCGCGTGCTCACGCTCATAATCGAAACAAACTCCGAGCACCTAGAGCGCGCAATTGAGGCAGCGAACGGCG
Organism: uncultured Microbacteriaceae bacterium; assembly: GCA_937920245.1. Lineage (GTDB taxonomy): Bacteria > Actinomycetota > Actinomycetes > Actinomycetales > Microbacteriaceae > Aquiluna. The sequence continues at coordinate 20,588 of CALGUV010000081.1, read as the reverse complement.
CTTCGAGACTGCACCCGAGCAGGATCATCGTGTTGGTCAGTAACTTAGAGCAAGGAGACAAGGCATCTAGGTTGGACGCTGAAATAAGAATTGGTGGCGATGCTGGCGCATCTGAAGTCGTTGTGATCAGGGCTTTTGGAGACGCAAATTCCAATACCGAGTCAATGGTGACGGGGCTATTGCTACCCGATGCTCCGGTAGTTGCATGGTGGCCTTCAGACTGCAAAGCCAATCCTTCGAAGAACCCGATTGGCGAAATCGCAACCAGAAGAATCACGGACGCCGCATCTCAAAAGGATGAATTGGGGTTTCTAAAGGAGCTCGCCAAGAATTATTCTCCAGGCGACAGCGACATGTCTTGGACAAGAATTACGCTATGGCGCTCTCAACTTGCGGCTTTGTTCGATAATGAAAAAAACCGCACGGTAACCGAGATCCGAGTGCTAGGTTCCAAAAATTCTCCAAGCGTAAGGTTACTGGCCGGCTGGCTGTCGATGCAGCTTGGCGTTGATACGAAGATAATTCACGAGCTGTCAGGCATTGCCATAGAGGGCATCGCGGGAGTTGAGATTTCATTCGATCACGGAGAGCTGGCAATCATTCGAACTGGAGATGTTGCGAGTATCGGCCAAACCGGTTCGCCAGACAGCTCCGCCTTGTTGCCCAAGCGCTCAGATCAGGATTGCCTGATGGAAGACATGCGGTTCTTGGGGGAAGATGAAGTTTATGGAGCTGTACTACGAAATGAGCTTACGAGGTGAGTGAGCCAAGCATCGTTGTTGCCGATACGGCTGAGGACCTTGTAAGCCGGGTTGCCGAGGACTTTTTGGCCTTGGTGTCTGAAGTTTTAGAAGCGAAGCCCGTGGCGAATATTGTGTTGACGGGTGGCAGTCTCGGCATCGCATTGATTGGTGAACTTGCCAAGCTAAACCTTGACCTTACAAAGCTGAGATTTATGTTTGGTGATGAGCGCTTCGTAGCTTTGGATCACGAGGACAGAAACGAATTTCAGGGGATTTCTGTCTTCCGAGAGTTGGCAAATAAATCTCTGCTTCGCTACCCCGCGGCCAACTCTGATCTAGTGACCGGCCAGTCTCTGATGAACAAGGCCATGACTATTTCTTACGGTAGTGCCGAGGAAACCTCGGAGGTTTTTGATCTCGTGATTTTAGGGCTCGGACCAGATGGGCATGTGGCGTCTTTGTTTCCGGGACACCAGAGCAATGGAGAATGGATTACGGCGGAGCAGGCCTCACCCAAGCCGCCATCCGAGCGCCTAAGTCTCAGCTACGCCGCACTAAATCGAGGGAATCAGGTTTGGTTTCTAGCCTCGGGTGCTCAAAAGGCTTCGGTAGTTAGTTCGGCTTTGAATGACGAAGATTGTGAGCTGCCGTTAGCCAAGGTCAAAGGTTTGCAGTCAACCAGCTGGTACTTGGATAGAGAGCTTAACGACGCGCTTTAGCAGCGTCTGCTGCACGCTGTCTGCGGTTTCGAATTGAATCCAAGGCCTCGGCCAGAATCTGCTCGGCCTCGTCGTCAGTTCTACGCTCTTTTACGTAGGCAAGATGAGTCTTGTATGGCTCAATTTTGGCAACTAGAGGAGGGTTTTCCTTGTCCAAGCCAGCCGGAAGCCCACAGTGAGGGCAGTCAATCTCTTGAGGTAAGTCTTCTTCGTTGACGCTGGCTGCGAAGAGCGGGTTGATCTCGTGGCCATTCGAACAGAAAAAGCTAAGCGCGATCTTCTCTACTTGATGTCCACGATCCTGCTCGCCCATTGGGCCAGCTCCGACGCGTGCTCCGCGAATTGAAGGAGAGCTCGACATTATGCCCATCCAAATCTTGTGAAGAGACCCAATATGATGATGACCGTTACCCAGACCAAGCCAAGTACAACTGTGATTCTGTTGAGGTTACGCTCAGCAACGCCGGATGAGTTCATTGAGCTTGTTACTCCGCCTCCGAACATCTCTGCGACACCACCACCACGGCCCTTGTGAAGCAAAATCATCAAGATTAGAAGCACGCTGGTTATTGCAAGCAATACCAAAAGCGCTGTTTGTAGGGCGGCCATCTATTTCCTCATTCTCTTTTCAAACCTTGTAAATTATAGGACTATGTGCTTTTTGAAGCGCGATATTCCAGAAAACTCTTCTGCATCCAAGGACGCACCGCCTACTAGCACACCATCAACCTGCTCAGATTGCAAGAAACCCGCGACATTATTTGCCTTGACCGAGCCTCCGTAGAGGATTCTCGAGTTCGCTGCATCGTCTCCAAAGTTAGCCTGAATTGCTTGTCTGATTGCTGTAGCGACATCACTGGCCTCTTGAGCGGTTGCAACTTTGCCAGTTCCTATCGCCCAAACTGGTTCGTAAGCGATAACAAATTCACCAAGTTCCTTGTGACCGCTGAGTGCATTTATGGTCTGGATAATCGGGACGGCGGACTGCCCCTGGGTCTCAAGCTCCTCCAGGGTCTCCCCCACGCAAATAATTGGAACAAGGTCATTTGCCCAGGCAGCAGCAACTTTTTGCTGGACTACTGAGTCGTCTTCTGCATGGTAAGTGCGACGCTCTGAGTGCCCGACAAGTACGTATTCGACGTTCAACTTCGCGAGCATCTGCCCCGAGATCTCTCCTGTGTAGGCACCCGACTCATGCTGGGATATGTCTTGGGCGCCGAGCTTTATTTCGAATTTCTCGGCATCGATAAGGGTCTGAGCACTCCTCAGGTCGGTAAATGGTGGGAAAACTGCCACTTCCACCTCACCAAAGTCATGGTCGGCATCATTTAGAGTCCATGAGAGCTTCTGCACCAGGGCAATCGCCTGAAGGTGATCCAGGTTCATTTTCCAATTGCCGGCAATCAGCGGTGTTCGATTAGTCATTAAGGACCTCCAGTCCTGGCAGGGATTTACCTTCAAGGTACTCAAGGCTTGCACCCCCACCGGTTGAAATGTGACCAAAGCTGGCCTCATCAAATCCAAGCGCTCTGACCGCAGCGGCTGAGTCCCCGCCACCAACAACCGACAGTCCGTTCACGTTGGTAAGTGCTTCTGCAACAGCTTTCGTTCCGTGGGCAAAGTTCGGGAACTCGAATACTCCCATTGGACCGTTCCAGAAGACTGTTGTGGAGCTCGAAACTGCCTCGGCGAAGATTTTGGCGCTGTCTGGACCAATGTCTAGCCCCAAGACGTCTGCGCCAAGTTCAGAGTCTTCGATCGCATCTGCCTGCACGGTTTTATGAACGGCATCAGCTGAAAAACTGGCTGCAATTTCTATATCGGTCGGCAGGATAATTTGGACGCCTAAGTCGGCAGCCTGCTTTAGGAGGTCCCTGGTGGTTTCCACTTGGTCTTCTTCCAGCAAACTTTTCCCGACGTTATGACCCATCGCCTTCAGCACGGTGAAGACCATGCCTCCACCGATAGCCAGTCTGTCCACTTTTGGCAGCAGATGACCGATAACAGCAAGCTTGTCCGAGACTTTAGAACCGCCGAGGACAACCGTGTAGGGGCGGGACGGAGTTGTTGTTAGTTGGTTCAGTACTTTTAGCTCTGCCTCAATTAGTAATCCTGCGTAACTAGGTATAAGTTCTGCGAGCTCATAAACGCTGGCTTGCTTTCGGTGAACAACACCAAAACCGTCAGAAACCATGATGTCAGCCATCGCGGCAAGCTCTCTGGCGAACGCAGAGCGCTGCTGTGGGTCGTTGGAGGTCTCCGCAGCGTTGAAGCGGAGGTTTTCAAGCAGTGCTACCTCGCCGTCTCTTAGGGAGGAAGTCAGGGCTTCTGCTTCGCTACCCGTGCTTGCCGGAGAGAACTTTACATCCTGACCCAATAGCTCCTGAAGTCGCTTTGCAACTGGGGCAAGTGAAAGCTCGGCCTCCTGAGTCTTTGGACGACCTAGGTGCGATGCCACTATGACCCTCGCACCAGCGGCAGTTAGTCGCTTTATGGTTGCCAAGGACGCTCTAATTCGGCCGTCATCAGTGATTTCTGAATTAGACAGTGGCACATTGAGGTCACAGCGGAGTATCACGGCCTTTGATCGAAGATCTCCGGCGGCGTTGAGAGTTCTCAGCATTAGAGTTTGGAGGCAACCAGGGCAGTTAGCTCAACCAGACGGTTTGAGTATCCCCACTCGTTGTCGTACCAGCTAGATAGCTTCACGGTGTTGTCGATAACTCGAACCAAACCGCTGTCGTAGATAGAGCTGTGAGGGTCACCAACAATGTCACTGGAAACAATTGGATCCTCTGTATACATCAGGATTCCCTTAAGTTCACCCTCGGCTGCCTTTTTGTAAGCGGCGTTGATCTCTTCGACGGTGACCGTCTTTTCAGAAACTAGAGTCAGATCAGTAATCGAACCGGTCGGGATCGGCACACGCAACGCGAAACCATCCAGCTTGCCCTTTAGCTCTGGAATAACTACTCCTAGGGCCTTCGCCGCTCCGGTGGTGGAAGGAACAATGTTGATTGCCGCCGCCCGGGCACGCCTTAGATCCTGGTGGGGGCCATCCTGCAGGTTTTGGTCTGCGGTGTAGGCATGAATTGTGGTCATCAGACCGTTTTTGATTCCAAAGTTATCCATGAATACCTTGGCCAGCGGCGCAAGGCAGTTCGTGGTGCAAGAGGCATTGGATATCACGTGGTGGTTTTCCGGCTCGTAGAGGTGTTCGTTTACACCTATTACGAAGGTTGCATCTTCCCCGGTTGCAGGAGCCGAGATTATTACCTTCTTGGCACCGGCCTGAATGTGCTTACGAGCGTCGTCGGCATTTGTGAAAAAGCCAGTCGACTCGATAACAACCTCTACACCCAGTCCTGCCCAATCAATTTTCGCTGGGTCGCGCTCGGCCAGAACTTTTATTGACTTGCCGTTCACAACGATGCTGTCTCCATCAACGGAGACCGCGGCGTCAAGTCTTCCTCCGACTGAGTCGTACTTCAAAAGGTGCGCAAGCGATTTAGGATCCGATAGATCGTTTACTGCGACTATCTCAAGATCCGAATTTTGCGCAAGTGCTGCGCGCAGATAATTGCGGCCAATTCGTCCAAAACCATTAATACCAATACGAGTCACGGGGCTACTCCAAAACTTGTCAGCGAATAAATAAATTAGCCCGAGCGCCTTTGAGCGGACTTTGTCAGCCTAGCAGCAGCGAGGAACTGTTCGCTTTTACGGATGCGAAGCGAGTCGCCACATCGTTCCAATTGACGATGTTCCAGAATGCCTTTATGTAGTCAGCCTTCACGTTGACATAGTCCAAATAGAAAGCGTGCTCCCACATGTCAAGCATTAGAAGCGGGATGCTGCCCATCGGAAGGTTGCCCTGCTGGTCATAGAGCTGGCCAATAATAAGGCGGTTGCTCATGCTGTCCCAAGCAAGGTAAGCCCAGCCCGAACCCTGGATGCCCATGGCGGCTGCGGTGAAGTGCTTTGTGAACGCCTCGTACGAACCGAAGTACTCAGATATGGCTGCCAGTAGCTCACCGGAGGCTTCTCCGCCTTCGGCCGACAGGTTCTTCCAGAAGATGCTGTGGTTCACGTGACCACCTAGGTTAAACGCAAGATCCTTTTGTAGCTTTGGAAGGGTTGCAAAGTTGTCGTTTGCTCGGGCTTCTGCCATTGCATCCAGCGCTGCGTTTGCACCGGTGACGTAGGCCTGGTGATGCTTGGAGTGGTGCAATTCCATAATTCTTGCGGAGATGTGTGGCTCGAGGGCCGAATAGTCATAGGAAAGATCCGGAAGTGTGTAGGTCATGATTTCTTACTTTCTGTTTTTGACTTGATTGAATTTATCGTAGCTTCATTCCTAAATCAGATCTGCAATGACCGACTCAGTATCGGGAATTCCCAGCTCTTGGGCCCGCTTGTCTGCGGTTGCCAGCAATCTGCGAATTCGCCCTGCGACTGCATCTTTAGTCATGGGCGGAACGGCAAGATGCCCCAACTCATCTAGGGATGCATCCTTGTGCTGCAATCGAAGCTCTCCTGCGTACTGAAGATGTGCAGGAGCCTGATCACCAAGTATCTCTAGAGCACGCTGAACCCTTGCTCCGGCTGCAATCGCCGCCTGAGCGCTTCTTCTAAGGTTGGCATCGTCAAAGTTCGCCAGTCGGTTAGCAACTCCTCTGATTTCGCGTCTACTTCTAAGCTCATCCCATTTCTCAACTTGCTCGATGCAACCCATTTGTCTCAAGAGTTCGGAAATTCCTTCGCCGTCCCTGACAACGACCCGATAAACATTCCTGACTTCTCTTGCTTTTGCACTCACGCCTAATCTTCTGGCGACGCCGACCAGTGCCATTGCAGACTCGTTGCCAGGAGCAGTTACTTCAAGAGATGTCGATCGTCCCGGGTCGGTCAGTATGCCGTGAGCCATGAAGGCCCCCCGCCAAACCGCTCTGGCCTCATCTAATGTCGAGCTGATTAGAGTAGCTGGAAGCCCACGAACTGGGCGGCCGCGATTGTCAATCAATCCGGTCTGCCTAGCCAGAAGCTCCCCATCTTTCAGCACTCTAATTTGGTAGCCACTTGTCTTTCTAAGCCCTCCGGCTTGGACGACGGTTAGTTCCGATTGAATACCATAAAGCTCTGCTATTGCTCGGGCAAGCCTGCGAGCTAAGGCGGCCGAATCGAGCTCTACTTCAATTGCGATTCTTCCTGAGATCAATTGCAGCCCTCCGCAAAAACGAAGAACTGTGGCTAGCTCTGCGGCGCGCTCCAAGCCTGTTCTAACTGGAACTCTTGCTAACTCTTCTTTGATGTGTTGCGTTAGTGCCATCATCACTCCCTGCCCAAGTCGCGGTGAGAAATGGCGACTCTTATGTCTGCGTCCTCCGCTAGGCGCGCTGCTATCTCGTTAGTTAGAGCAACCGACCGATGCTTACCGCCCGTGCAGCCGATTGCAATGGTTGCAAATCTCTTATTTTCTCTTTGGTAGCCAGCTAGCACAATCTTCAAGGTTTCAAGGTAGCTTTCTTCGAAGTCTTTGACGCCAGGTTGACTAAGAACATAGTCGGACACTTCGATGTCATTCCCTGTTTTTGCCCTGAGCGACTCTTGCCAGTGCGGGTTTGCGATAAACCTTGCATCTGCGACCATGTCGGCGTCCGCGGGGATCCCATATTTGTAACCAAAGCTCATGAGGTTCACCTTGAACCCCTTCGACTGACCGGCAAACGCTTCGGCGACGCGGTTTGAAAGCTCGTGAACATTCGACTCTGAGGTGTCAAAAACAATGTCTGCTGTCTCGCGAAGTGTCAAAAGCTTAGCCCTCTCAGCCGCGATTCCATCCAGAACTGTTCCCTCGCCTTGGAGGGGGTGTGGTCTTCTAACCGACTCAAACCTTTTTACGAGTGCCGCATCATTCGCCTCTAGAAACAAAACCCTCACGCTGATGTCGTGAGACTTTAGCTTCTGAATGTTCTGCTCCAAATCTGCAAAGAACTGACCACCCCGCACGTCCGTTACGACCGCAACTTTGGTGAGGGCTTCACTGCTCGTGGAGAATAAATCGCTGATGGGAAAAAGCAACTGCGGAGGTAGGTTGTCTATGACATGCCAGCCTTGATCCTCTAGAGCATTGCCGGTCGTTGAACGTCCAGCTCCTGACATGCCGGTCACGATTAGCAGCTCTGGCTTGTTTGAAGCGTCCATTCACCCCTCCATCCGCTTGGACACAAGATTACCGCTTCGGCGTGTCGCGAACAGGGGTTTTCCTTAATCTGCCAGGTGTTCTAGAACAATTTGCGCCAATCTTTGGCCAAATCCGGGGAGTTGGGCGATTTCAGCCTCGCTCGCGAGCTTAAGTCTCTTTACGGATCCAAACTTTCTAAGGAGCAGTCTTGCCTTCTGCTCCCCGAGGCCCGGGATCTCGACCAGCACCGATGATATGGATTTACTTCTTGCAGCGCGCTGCGCTGTTATGGCGAAGCGGTGCGCCTCGTCTCGAATTCGCTGCAGCAAAAATAGCTCCTCCGATGTCCTTGGGAGGATGAGGGGGTAATCAAGCCCAGACACGAATACTTCCTCAAGCCGCTTTGCCAGCGATGCCACCGTGAGTCCTTGGATTCCAGAATCCTTCAGAGCTCGTTCGGCGGCGTGTAGCTGAGGTAAGCCTCCGTCGATAATTAAAAGCCCGGGCCTGTAGCTGAAGCGTTCGTTGGGTTCCTCGGTCTTCAGGTATTTGAGACGTCGCATTAGAACTTGATACACCGACTCGGTATCGTCGGCTGACTCCAAATTGAATTTTCGATATTGATCTTTGCGGGAAAGGCCGTCTTCAAAGACCACCATTGATCCAACCGTGTTTGTTCCGGACAAGTGGGAAATGTCGTAGCACTCAATCCTTAGCGGGGCATTCTCCATCGCAAGAGCTTTCTGCAAACCGGCCAACGCCTCGGCCCTGGCACTGAAATCCGAAACACGCTTCAGCTTGTAGTTCTGTAGCGCGTGAGCTGCATTTTGGCTGGCGGTTGCAAGCAGAACCGATTTGTCTCCTCGCTTGGGTGCGGAGATTGAACAGCCTTTGCCGCGCATTTCGGAGAGCCAGAGCTCAAGGGCATCTTTGTCGGTTGGAAGCTCAGTCACCATGATTTGTCTGGGCACCTCTGGTGGCTCAGATTTGCTACCTGCGGCATAAAGCTCCTGCAGCAAATACTCCAACAACTCCGCGTTGGTTCGATCTAACTCTAGGTCGACAACCAGTGATCTATTTCCTCGGATGCGCCCTCCTCGAACCATAAATATTGAAACAGCGGCCGACAGCTCATCGCGGCTTAGGCCAATTAGGTCGGCATCAACCTGATCATCAAGTACCACGGTCGACTTCTCCAAGACTCGTTCGAGTGCACCGATGTCATCTCTATATCGAGCAGCCAGTTCGTAATTTTCTAGCTGGCTAGCGTTCTGCATTTTGAGGGTCAGGTTGGACACATGAGAATCGTTTCCCGAACCGATGAAGTCACCCAGGTTTTTGGCTAGAGCCTTGTGGTCTGGCTGCGATATTCGATCAACGCATGGCGCCGAGCATTTCCCAAGTTCTGCCAAAAGGCATGGCCGGCCAGAGCGCTTGGCTTTACTAAATATCCCCGCGGAGCAGCTGCGGACCGGATAGACCTTTAGCAGTGAATCCAGAGTGTCCCTGATTGCCCAGCTTTGTGTATAGGGCCCGAAGTACTTGACGCCCTTGAGGTCCCTATTTCTTGTTATGAATGCCCTAGGGACTGCTTCTGCCATCGAAATCGCGAGGTATGGGTAAGACTTGTCGTCTCGAAAGCGAACGTTGAACGGGGGTTGAAATTCTTTGATCCAAGTAAATTCGAGTTGCAGGGCCTCATATTCGGTTGCGACTATTGTCCATTTGACGTCGCTCGCGCTCAGCAGCATCCTTCTGGTTCTCTCGTGCAGGCTGTCCAGCGGACCGAAGTAATTCGAGAGCCTAGACCTTAGATTTTTGGCCTTGCCTACATATAACACGCGTTCATCAGCGTCCAAGAATCTGTAAACCCCGGGCATTTTCGGGATTTCTGATGTTTTGGGCCGGAAGCTCAACTCGTTCGCCATGTTTACAAGATTTCGGCTAGAAACCTGCCGGTGTGGCTGGCGGGATTTTTCGCGACCTGTTCTGGGGTGCCCTCTGCCACAACCATGCCACCACCGGAACCACCCTCTGGCCCCATGTCAATGATCCAATCGGCGGACCTGATTACATCTAGGTTGTGCTCGATGACGATTGCAGTGTTGCCCTTGTCGACCAAGTTATTTAGAACCATCAGCAGTTTGCTCACATCTTCAAAGTGCAACCCCGTAGTGGGCTCATCCAGAACGTAAATTGTCCTGCCTGTCGAACGCTTCTGAAGTTCAGTCGCAAGCTTTACTCGCTGAGCTTCTCCTCCGGACAGTGTGGTTGCGCTTTGTCCGAGTCGAACATAACCCAAACCAACATCAACGAGTGTCGTTAGGTATCTGGCTATCGAATTGATTGGCGCGAAGAATTCGGCCGCATCACTGATTGGCATGTTCAGGACATCACCAATTGAGTTGCCCTTATAAAGAACTTGCAGGGTCTCTCTGTTGTACCTTGCCCCTTTGCAATCCTCACAGGTCACATAGACGTCCGGTAGGAAGTTCATCTCAATTTTGATCGTGCCGTCTCCGGAGCAGTTATCGCACCTACCACCCTTCACGTTGAACGAGAACCGGCCCTGAAGGTAACCCCTTACCTTGGCCTCTTGGGTGTCGGCAAATAACTTTCGTATGTTGTCAAATACGCCGGTATAGGTTGCTGGGTTTGATCTTGGGGTTCGTCCAATCGGGGCTTGGTCAACGTGGACCACCTTGTCCAAAAGCTCCACGCCCTCGATGCGCGTGTGCTTGCCTGCAACTGACTTTGCTCGGTTTAGTCGTTGGGCGAGGACCTCGTAGAGAACATCGTTTACCAGAGAAGACTTACCCGAACCGCTGACTCCGGTGACCGCAGTCATGACTCCGAGTGGGAAATTAACGGTGACGTTCTGTAGATTATTTTCTCGAGCGCCTACTACCTTCAGCTTGCCCTCAGTTTTGGGCTTCCGCCTCTTGTTCGGGGTGGCTATCGACCTCCTGCCGGACAAGTAGTCACCGGTAATTGAGTTGGTATTCTTGAGTAGATTTTGGTAACTACCCGAGTGGACAACTTCGCCTCCGTTTACTCCCGCACCTGGACCGATGTCAACTAGCCAGTCGGCCGCCTTTATTGTGTCCTCGTCGTGCTCGACGACGATCAATGTGTTTCCCAGATCTCTAAGTTTTTCAAGAGTCTCAATTAGGCGCAGGTTGTCACGCTGATGAAGGCCAATGGATGGCTCGTCTAAAACATAGAGAACTCCGGTAAGGCCCGCGCCAATTTGGGTCGCCAGTCTTATTCGCTGCGCTTCTCCCCCGGACAGCGAGCCAGCGGCACGCTCCAAAGACAAATAATCCAGCCCAACTGCCAGGAGGAAATCCAGCCTCGCTCTGATTTCTCTGAGAACTTGAGCCGCGATCATGGCTTCTCGCTCAGTTAGCTTCAAGGAATCAAAAAAATCGTGGGAGTCTCCTAGCGAAATTAGAGCAACGTCGTGAATTGATTTACCGTGGACTTTAACGGCCAGAACTTCGGGGCGTAGTCTCGCTCCGTCGCAGCTCGGGCATGGCACTTCCCGAAGATAATCAGCCCACTTGCTTCTGGCCCAATCGCTATCAGATTCTAGGTATTTACGCTCAATGTAGGGCAGCACGCCCTCAAATCCAGAGGTGTATCGCATTTCTCGTCCGTAGCGCGAGCGCCACTTGACTTCGACTTCAAAATCGTTGCCGTTTAGGATTGCCTGCTGGGTCGCCGCGGGCAGTTTCTTCCAGGGCGTTTTTAGGTCGAAGTCCAAGTCGTCAGCCAGGCCTTGCAGCAACCTAACGAAGTATGAGTAGAGACCCTTACCTTGGGTGGACCAAGGCAGAATTACTCCGTCCTTGATGCTCGCCGCTGGATCTCCGATTACTAACTCGGCATCCACCGCCATTTTGGTGCCGAGTCCTGTGCAGGCTGGACATGCTCCGAATGGTGCATTGAAGGAAAAGGTTCTGGGCTCAATTTCCGTGAGAACAAGGTCGTGCTCGTTTGGGCAGCTCAAGTGCTCTGAGAACACGCGTTGGGTTTTATCGTCTATGAAATCGACGACTATTCGGCCCGATGATAGCTTCAGCGCAGTTTCAACCGAGTCAGTAATTCTCGACTGGGCGTCTGGTTTGACGACGAGCCTGTCGACAACAACTGAAATGTCATGCTTGAAGCTTTTCTTCAGTGGTTTGGCCTCGGCGAGTATTACCTGCTCCCCGTCCACGACTGCGCGGGCATACCCTTGAGCTTGCAGGGATGCAAACAGGTCTTGAAACTCACCCTTTTTTTGAACCACTATCGGTGACAAGAGCTGGAACCTTGTGCCCTCGTTCATCGCTATTAGTTGGTCAACTATCGCCTGTGGAGTTTGCCTCGAAATTACCTCCTGGCAAACAGGGCAGTGAGGAACACCGATCCGGGCCCAAAGTAGTCTCAGGTAGTCGTGAATCTCTGTGATTGTTCCCACCGTAGAGCGTGGGTTTCGGTTGGTTGACTTTTGGTCAATTGAGACAGCTGGACTGAGACCTTCAATGAAATCAACGTCGGGCCTGTCAACCTGCCCCAGGAATTGCCGCGCATAGGCGCTGAGTGACTCAACGTAGCGACGCTGTCCCTCGGCAAAAATCGTGTCGAATGCTAGGGATGATTTACCAGAGCCGCTTAGGCCGGTAAAAACGATCATGGAATCCCTTGGCAGCTCTAGGTCAAGGTTTTTCAAGTTGTGCACTCTTGCACCCTTGATTGAGAGCTTTTGGCCCTTGGGATGTTGAATCGTCATTGTAGAAGTTTAGGCGTGACCCGCAGCTTCGAAAGCTCGTAGCTCCTTTTTCAACTCCGAAATTTCGTCGCGAATTCTTGCCGCTAGTTCAAACTTGAGCTCACTTGCAGCTGATTTCATCTGCGCATCCAGTTCGATGATGGTTCCCATAATCTGCTTCTGTCCGTCGGCCCCAATTGCCGGTCGACCTTTGGTTTTTTGCCGGGCCGTCTTCTTGTTGGATACTTCTCTCATCTGCTGAATCAGCTGCTCCGTGTCCACCTCTTCTCGTTGCAGGGAGTCCGTAATGTCAGCGATTTTCTTGCGCAAAGGTTGCGGGTCGACGCCCATTTTTTTGTTATATGCGACTTGTTTTTCTCGACGACGATTTGTCTCTTCGATGGCCCTGGTCATTGAAGCCGTCATCACGTCTGCATACATGTGAACTTCTCCATTGACGTTTCTTGCTGCTCGCCCGATTGTCTGGATGAGAGATGTTGTTGATCGAAGGAAACCCTCTTTGTCAGCGTCCAAAATTGCGACCATTGAAACCTCGGGCAGGTCAAGGCCTTCGCGAAGCAGGTTGATGCCCACCAAGACATCAAATACGCCTTGACGAAGCTCTCTTAGCAGTTCGACACGTCGAAGAGTGTCAACATCGGAGTGAAGATAGCGGACGCGAACGCCCATTTCCGTGTAGTACTCTGTCACTTCCTCGGCAAGTCTCTTAGTGAGTGTCGTGACAAGAACTCTCTCGTTGCGCTCGGTTCTAGTCCTAATTTCTTCTAGCAGGTCGTCGATTTGGCCCTTGGCAGGTTTCACAATAATTTGCGGATCTACGAGGCCGGTTGGCCTAATGATCTGCTCAACCACACCGTCAGATAACGCGAGCTCGTATTTTGCAGGGGTTGCCGATAGATAAACGGTTTGGCCTGTGCGCTGAAGAAACTCTTCAAATTTAAGTGGACGGTTGTCAAGCGCTGACGGCAGTCGAAAACCGTGCTCTACTAGTGTCCGTTTCCTGGAAGAGTCCCCCAAGTACATTGCACCGATCTGTGAGACGGTTGCGTGTGATTCGTCTATCACCGTCAGAAAATCTTCCGGGAAATAATCCAATAAGCATGACGGGGCTTCACCTGGCAATCGCTGATCGATGTGTCTTGAGTAGTTTTCGATTCCGGAGCAAAATCCGAGCTCACGTATCATTTCTAAATCAAAAGTGGTGCGCATCTTGATTCGCTGCGCTTCTAGAAGCTTTCCCTGAGAGTCCAGCTCCTTGTAACGAACTTCAAGTTCGTTTTCAATGTCCTCAATTGCCTTTCCCATTCGCTCCACGGGCGCCACGTAGTAAGAAGCGGGGTAAATCGCAACGCTTTCGCGCTCCATAAGCACCTCACCAGTCAGAGGGTGTATTCGGTAGATTTTCTCAATCTCATCGCCGAAAAACTCAATGCGCGTTGCCTCTTCGTCATACACCGCGATCACTTCAACGGTGTCTCCCTTGACCCGGAAATTGCCTCGCGTGAACTCGATGTCGTTTCGCTGATACTGAATTGCAACAAGCCCCCTGATTAGCTCATCTCTATCAATTCGTTGGCCCACTTGCAGGGGTAGAGATTGCGCCAGATACTCCTTCGGAGCCCCCAAACCGTAGATGCAAGACACTGTTGCGACCACGATTACATCTCTCCTCGAGAGCAACGACATAGTCGCCGAATAGCGCAGCCGCTCAACTTCTTCGTTTATGGACGAATCCTTCTCAATGAAAGTGTCTGTTTGTGGGACATACGCTTCGGGTTGGTAGTAGTCGTAGTAGCTAACGAAATATTCGACTGCATTCTCAGGGAACATCTCCTTGAGCTCACTGGCCAGTTGGGCCGCAAGCGTTTTATTGTGGGCTATGACTAACGTTGGTCGCTGCAGCTTCTCGATGAGCCAAGCGGTGGTCGCCGATTTTCCCGTTCCAGTGGCCCCCAAAAGAACTACGTCTTTTTCACCCGCGGTTAGGCGGCTTGCAAGCTCGGCAATTGCGGTTGGCTGATCTCCAGCGGGCGAATAGGGGCTGATCACCCGGAATGGCTTGGTTATTTCCTTCATTTCTGCCTAAGTCTTGAAGGAGGCGAACACTGCATTCGCTCTGGATTGAAGATCAGCAAGAGAACAGTCTGAGTCAATAACCGTGTCTGCTAAAGACTCGCGTTGCGCATCCGTAGCCTGAGCTTCAATCCTTGACCGAGCATCGTCCATTGTCATGCCTCGATCTTTCAGAAGGCGCTCAATGCGGACGGCTTCCGGCGCACTAACGGTAACGACCCGGTCAAAAAGCAGTGGCGAATTTGTCTCCACGAGCAGAGGAATCGTATAGATGATCACTCCTTCGGTTTCAGAGATTAGTTTTTTTGCCTTGGCCTGAATTAGTGGATGCAAAAGTCCTTGCAGTGCAGCTCTATTTTCTGGAGAACCAAAGACAATCTTGGCCAGCTGACCGCGGTTCAGCGACTTATCTTTGTTCAGCACTTCAGTTCCGAAAGCTTTCACAACTTCTGCCAGGCCTGATGTTCCGGGCTCTACAACCTGTCGGGCTAACACGTCTGCATCAATTTCGGTTGCCCCGAGGTCAACCCAAAGCCTAGCTACGGTAGATTTTCCCGAGCCAATTCCACCAGTCAAAGCGATAAGCATTGGTATAAGGATAAAGAAAAAGCGGGAACACCGTTGGTGTTCCCGCTCATCTAAAAGACTAAGTCTTACTTGTCTTCCGTTAGCTTGTCCCTCAAGGCAGCCAGTGACTCGTCGTCTGCCAGCGTTCCCTGGTCGGCGGAGTCACCGCTTGATGCTTTGGCCTCCTGTGCAGGTGCGACATCTGGAATGGACGCAAGGTGCTCGAAAGCGGCCTTGGCCTGAACCTTGTGGAGCTCCCAACGCGCTTTAGCCTCGGCGTACTCCGTCTCCCACTTCCCACGGGCCTCTTCGAAGCCTTCGCGCCACTCGCTGGTTGCTGGGTCGAAACCTTCTGGGTAACGGTACTGACCCTTGTCGTCGTAGTCGGCGCTCATGCCATAAAGCACTGGGTTAAAGTCCGTGCCGGCGTTCTCAACTTCTTCGAGCGCCTGCTTGAGCGACAGTGAGATTCTGCGACGCTCTAGGTCGATGTCGATTAGCTTGACGAAGACTTCTTGATTTACGCTGACTACCTGATCGGCGTGCTCAACGTGCTTGGAGGATAGTTCTGAGATGTGTACTAGACCCTCGATGCCGTCTGCTACTCGAACAAAGGCACCGAATGGAACAATCTTGGTGACCTTGCCTGGGATGTACTGGCCTATGGCGTGAGTTCTTGCGAACAGCTGCCATGGGTCTTCCTGGGTTGCCTTTAGCGACAAGGAAACGCGCTCGCGCTCCTGGTCTACTTCTAGAACCTCAACTGTGACTTCCTGACCTACTTCTACTACCTCGCTGGCGTGCTCAATGTGCTTCCAGCTCAGTTCGGAAACGTGAACTAGTCCATCCACTCCACCAAGGTCGATGAATGCACCGAAGTTTACAATTGATGAAACAACTCCGGTGCGAACCTGACCCTTTACAAGGTCGTTCAAGAAGGTGCTGCGGTTCTCGCTTTGGCTCTGCTCGAGAAGAGCTCGTCTTGACAACACAACGTTGTTGCGGTTTTTGTCTAGTTCCAAAATCTTTGCCTCAACCTCGGTACCAAGGTATGGACCTAGATCGCGTACACGACGGAGTTCAATTAGCGAAGCAGGCAAGAAACCACGAAGACCGATGTCAACAATGACTCCACCCTTCACAACTTCGATGACGGTTCCAGTTACAACACCGTCAGCTTCCTTGATTCGCTCTACATCGCCCCATGCTCGCTCGTACTGAGCGCGCTTCTTGGAAAGAATTAGACGGCCTTCTTTGTCTTCCTTCTGAAGAACAAGTGCCTCAATGGCGTCGCCGACTTTTACAATGTCATTTGGGTCCGCGTCTTGACGGATTGATAGTTCTCTGGAGGGAATAACACCCTCGGTTTTGTAACCAACGTCCAGGAGAACTTCATCGCGGTCAATCTTGACCACGGTTCCGGAGATTAGATCTCCATCGTTGAAGAATTTAAGTGTTGCCTCGACTGCGGCTAGGAAATCTGCCTCTGAACCGATGTCGTTTACTGCGATTTGTACTGGTTTTGCGGTTGCTTTGGTTGCCATATTTGTGGTAACTCCACTTTGTTTACTCGGGTCGCGCCAAAGATAATGCTTCCATTATCTGTTTATTTGGCCCAACGAACGGACGGGAAAAGTGCCCGAGGGCACCCGCGCAATACTACCGCCTTTTCTAGTGCCCCGCCAGCTCCCAGTTGACCCCAATGCCAACATGCACCTCGAGTGGAACTGTCAGGGTGACTACTTCTTGCATGGCGCTGACCGCAAGTTCTCTGAGCGTTTCAAGCTCGCCGGGGGCGACTGCAAAGACAAGTTCGTCGTGTACTTGAAGTAGTAGCTGTGAAGTTAGATTTTGAGCATCCATTTTTTGTTTCACAGCGATCATCGCAAGCTTCATGATATCGGCGGCTGTTCCTTGAATCGGAGCGTTGAGGGCAGCGCGTCTCGCGTTTTCCCGCACTTGGAAAATCTTTGAGTTGAGATCAGGAAATGGCCGGCGGCGTCCATATACGGTTGTGGTGTAACCAAGTGCTTTAGCGCGTTGGACTACCGTGTCCAAATAGCGCTTGACACCTCCAAAGCGATCAAAATAATCGGACATCAGCTGCTTAGCTTCTTTTCCCGTAATCCTTAGCTGTCTGCCAAGCCCAAACTCGCTTAGTCCGTAGACAAGGCCATAACTCATGGCTTTGACCTTTGAGCGCATTTGACCGGTGACATCAGAAGGTTCGACTCCGTAGAGCCTTGCACCTACAAAATTGTGAAGATCTTCACCGATTCGAAAGGCTTCGATGAGACCCTCGTCCTCCGACAAGTGAGCCATGATCCGCATTTCAATCTGCGAGTAATCGGCTGTCAGTAATGTCTCATAACCGGGTCCGGCGATAAAGGCACTTCGCAGTCGCTGACCTCGGTCAGTCTTGATCGGTATGTTTTGGAGATTCGGGCTCTCGCTACTGAGGCGTCCTGTGGAGGTCCCAACCTGCGAATAACTTGTGTGGATACGTCCGTCGTCCCCAATGGCCTTCAGGAGAGTTTCAGTCATCTGTCTCAACTTTGTACTATCCCGGTGCGCAAGAAGTCGTTCCAAAAACGGGTGCTCAGTTTGTTCGAACAAGGTACTGAGAGCCTCGGCGTTTGTTGAGTAGCCAGTCTTCAATGCCTTGGTGCCCTGCATGCCTAGTTCTTCAAATAGAACCACCTGTAATTGCTTGGGGCTGGCTAGGTTCACTTCGTGGCCAATGATCTCATAGGCCTCTTTTGCGATTTGCTCCACCTCGAGCGTCAATTCATCGAACTGAGTCTGAAGCGCAGACGAATCCATCGCGATTCCGGTTGCTTCCATCCTCGATAGAACCTCGCTCGCGGGCAGTTCTATGTCTCGGTAGATGCTGAGCTGACCGGTGTCCTCCAGTTGCGGAATCAGCACCGCACAGATAACGGCGTATACCCAGGCATCAAGCGAAGGGTCCGACTCGCTCAGCAATTCGTTAGGGTCTTGTCGAACCACGTCTATGCCGGCGTACTGTCGGATGATTGAGTCTGGGTACAAATCCTTGCTAATTGGATCGACCAGGTAGCTGACCAACAAAGCATCGTCGGTAATCACATCGGGCCAAATCCCGAGTGAGTGAAGCTTCTTACTCATGGTTTTGGTGTCCCAACCGCCAAAACCCCCATGCTTTAGAAGCTCTAATGCTGAATCTTGATCCTCGCCATTCCAGTTCAGTCTCTCGCCAGTAGTCGCTATTCCGAGCCCAACTAGGCGACCATCATTTATCTCAACATGCACAAAGGCTTCACCCGCGCTCACGAGCTTTTGAATCTCCGCAACCGAAGCAACCTTTGAATCTACGGGGCTGGAAGGAAGCTCCTCGATGATCTTGTTTGATGCCAGGGGCAAAGGCTCTGAGGTCTGCTGGTCGTCTGGAGCGGACTTTTCTTCAAGCACCGCCGCCTGCGCTATGTGTTGAGTGCCATTGCCGCCACGAAGCTTTAGAACCCGGGTTAGCAGTGTCCGGAATGAGAGGACTGCAAAGATTTCCCTCAGGGCATCTTCATTTACGGGACCCAAGAGCAGGTCCTCCATCGAAAAATCAAAAGTGAGGTCAGTAAGCAGGTGATTCAGTCTTCGGTTTCTAACCGCGAGGTGCTGGTTCTCTCTAAGGCTCTCGCCGACTTTCCCGGGAATCTCGTCAGATCGCTTGAGTATTTCGTCTAGAGAACCGAACTGCTGTATCCACTTGGCGGCTGTTTTTGGTCCAACTCCGGGCACGCCGATTAGATTATCCGAGCTCTCCCCCACAAGCGCCGCGAGTTCCGGATACTGGATTGCGTGTATGCCATATTTAGCCAGAACTGCCTCATCATCCATGCGAGCAAGGTTCATGACTCCCTTGACTGGATAGAGAACGGTTGTGTCCTCACGAATCAGCTGGAAAGTGTCGCGGTCTCCAGAAACAACCAGCACGCGCATCCCGGCTTGCTCACCGAGGTTAGCAAGCGACGCGAGTAAGTCATCCGCTTCGTAGTTTTCTCGAGAAACGCTCGTGATGTTCATCGCCGTGAGTGCCTTCACAAGCAGCTCGGTTTGGCCGAGAAACTCAACCGGTGTCTCTCCGCGGGTGCCCTTGTATTCGGGCAGCTCTTCGGTTCTGAAGCTGTGCCTAGAAACGTCGAACGCAACGCACATGTGCGTTGGCTTTTCGCCCTCCAGAATGTTCAACATCATGGAGATAAATCCGTGAACGGCGTTTGTGTGTTGCCCCTCAGCATTTTTGAAATTATCTACGTTGAGCGCGTAGAAAGCTCGGAATGCAAGTGAGTGCCCATCGATAAGGAGCAGAGTAGGCTTTTCGTTGGCGCTCATAACGTTTAGCCTACTTTGAAGAAGGTGGTACCACAGTGACCGAAGACGATGTCGCAAAATCAGCTCATGCCCTTGAGATTATGAAGCAAAGGGGCTTGGGTGACCTTGCCGATCGCATGGGGATAGAGCTCAAGGAGCTAAGTGCTGACAGAGCGGTTGCCACCATGCCGGTTTCAGGTAACACTCAGCCCTTCGGGATACTTCACGGGGGTGCTCACGCAGTACTTGGGGAAAGCTTAGGTAGCTTCGCCGCAAACGTTCACGCACACCCTTGGGGTTATGCGGTCGGGATTGAGATAAACGCGACTCACCACAGCTCTGCCCGCGAAGGGGTTGTCACTGGAACCTGCACTGCAATCAAGTTGGGTAAATCTCTTACGAGTCATGAGATAAAAGTTACTGACGAAGCCGGTACGTTGCTCTCAACAATTCGAATAACTAACTTTTTAAAGGCCAACAAGAGCTAAGTTATTTCTCGCCCAGTTGCTCGAGGACCGCTTTGGCGACTTGCGACATCGAAAGCCTGCGATCCATGGAAGCTTTTTGAATCCAGCGGAAGGCCTCCGGCTCGCTGAGCTTCATCTTCGACTGCAGCAGGCCCTTGGCCCGGTCCATAAGCTTTCTAGTTTCTAATCTCTCGTTTAGGTCAACAATTTCTGTTTCGAGGGCAAAGAGCTCCTCAGACCTAGAGAGTGCAATTTGTATTGCCGGTAGCAGGTCGGAGGGCTTGAAAGGCTTGGTCACATAGGCCATAGCTCCAGCGTCTGCAGCTCGTTTCACCAAGTCTGCCTGAGAGAAGGCAGTCACTAGTACAACCGGAATTTTAAGCTCTGAAATCTTCTCAGCTGCGGAAATGCCATCGAGCTTTGGCATTTTGATGTCCATGATCATTAGGTCAGGCACTAATTCGATGGCGAGTCTTACTGCCTCTTCGCCGTCTCCCGCCTCGCCAACTACTTCGTAGCCTGCCTCTTGTAAAGTGGCGACAACATCCATCCTGATAAGGGCTTCGTCCTCTGCGACGACAACGCGAAGTGGTTCTTGCATGATTACAACTTTAGCGGCAACTTGAATAATCAAATCCGCTAGAGTGATACATCTAGCCGGAATGGCGGAACGGCAGACGCGAAGCACTCAAAATGCTTTGTCCTATGGGC
>CALGUV010000080.1 GCA_937920245.1 uncultured Microbacteriaceae bacterium | reverse complement strand
ACTGCCTCAGCTGGAGTCTCTGCTTCAGCCACTGGTGCTTCAGCTACTGGAGCTTCGGCTGACGGAGTCTCAGATGGTGCCTCTGCAGCAGGAGCTTTTGTCTCCTTGGCGGCAGGCGCATCTTCAACCGGTGCCTTCTTCTCGACCTTAGGAAGAAGAACTGACTTCTTCTTTGCGTCTGGCACGAACGGAGTCTTTGCAACCTGAGGCTTGATGGTGTTCTTGAACTCACCATTTTCATTGGCCAAGTCACCACTGAGCTTCAGAAGAACAGCAGCCTGCTCGGTTGGCTGAGCGCCAACTGATAGCCAGTACTTTGCTCGTTCGGACTGAATCTCAATGATTGACGGGTGGTTAGTTGGAACATAACGCCCAATCTCTTCGATTACTCGACCATTACGGTGAGTACGAGAGTCGGCTACCACAATGCGGTAGTGAGGGCTGCGCTTTTTACCAATGCGCTGAAGTCTGATCTTTACGGCCACAATTCTCCTGTGAGTTTCTGGGATGAGTTTCACCGTGAGCGTGGGGACACACTCTGGTGTTTCTCTAAGGTTTTTCGATTACGTCTCGTTAGAGGGTCGAGACGCTCGAACTGTCAAAGTCTGCCAGAAAACACGAAGTTTCGCTAGTTTCGGAGACCAAAAGCACTGCCGGGTTTTGATTCGGGGGGTTGCGAGACGCTCAAACCTTGATTTTCTGCCGCTCTTTTAGCGGGATTCCCGCTTTTGGAGCCCTGTTTTTTCTTGCTGGTTTTTTTCCCACCGATGTAACCTCCGCCAACAGCTCCACCCATCGCGACGGGATTTGTGCCAGGAATATTTGGCATTCCACCCTTTGACATGGTCTTCATGACCTTGGCTGCCTGCTCGAATCTATTGACGAGTTGATTAACTTCTGTGACCGATGTGCCAGAGCCCTTTGCTATCCGCATTCGCCGTGATCCGTTTAGCACCTTGGGGCCATTTCTTTCCAAAGGGGTCATTGAATAGATGATTGCTTCGGTCCTAGCGATTTCGGATTCGTCGAAGTCCTCGAGCTGCTGCTTCATCTTCCCTGCACCCGGAAGCATGCCCAGCAGGCTCTTCATGTTGCCCATTTTTCTGAGTTGCTGCATTTGCTCAAGGAAATCCTGGAGCGTAAATTCCTCATTGGCTATCTTGTCGGCAAGCTTTTTTGACTCTTCCTCATCGAAGGTCTTCTGAGCCTGCTCGATGAGACTGACCACGTCACCCATGTCAAGGATCCGACTTGCCATCCGCTCTGGATAAAACGGCTCAAATGAGTCAAGGTCTTCTCCCGTGGAACTAAACAGAATCGGTGCTCCGGTTATGTTTGCAACCGAAAGCGCCGCACCACCCCTTGAATCGCCATCAAGTTTTGTCAGCACCACTCCGGTTACCCCAACGCCATCCTTGAATGCCTTCGCCACGTTTACTGCATCCTGACCCAGCATCGAGTCGACGACAAACAAAATCTCGTCTGGAGTCACGGCATCGCGGATACCGATGGCCTGCTGCATCATTTCCTCGTCGACACCCAGGCGTCCAGCCGTGTCCACGATGACAACTGAAAATTGCGCCTTCTTGGCATGAGCAATGGCGTCTTTGGCAACTTTTATCGGGTTTCCTACGCCGTTTCCGGACTCCGGAGCAAAGACCGGAACACCGACCTTTTCGCCCAAAACCTGCAATTGCGTGACCGCGTTTGGTCGCTGTAAATCAGCCGCAACCAAAAGTGGAGTTTGATTCTGCTCTTTTAGCCACTTGGCAAGCTTGCCTGCCAAGGTGGTTTTTCCGGAACCCTGGAGCCCGGCCAGCATGATCACGGTTGGAGGGGACTTGGCAAATTGAATTCTTTTGTTTTCTTTTCCGAGAATCTTGGTCAGCTCGTCATTGACGATCTGAACAACCTGCTGAGCCGGATTCAGGGCCTTAGAAACCTCATCACCGAGTGCACGCTCACGGATGGCAGCTATGAAGTCCTTTACGACCTCAAGGGCTACATCAGCCTCCAGCAGCGCCCTGCGGATATCCCTGAGCGTGGCATCGATGTCACTTGCCGAGAGCCTGCCCTTGCCTCGCAGGTTCTTGAAAGTGTCTGATAACCGATCAGAAAGATTGCCGAACAATGAAACTCCTATTTCTTAGCGACTAGGCCCTTGGCGAATTCTTCCGGTGAGAAAAACGCGAAATCATTGATTTGCTCGCCAACACCAACGAGCTTAATTGGCAAATTCAATTCTTTTTGCAATGCATAAAGGATTCCACCCTTTGCAGTTCCATCCAGCTTGGTCATAACAATGCCGGTCACTTCTGCAACCTCGGTAAACGCCCTAGCCTGACTCATGGCGTTTTGACCGTTCGTTGCGTCTATTACTAGCAGCACCTCAGAGATCTTTGTTTGTTTCTCAACTGCTCTTCTGATCTTTCCAAGTTCGTCCATCAGGTCTTTTTTGTTTTGCAACCTGCCTGCGGTGTCAATGATTGCAATGTCAGCCTGAGTCCTGATCGCCATTTCTACCGTTTGGTAAGCAACCGAGGCAGGGTCAGCTCCTTCTTTGACCGGCTTGACGATTGGGGAATCAGCTCTCTTGGCCCAAGTTTCCAGTTGATCAACCGCGGCTGCTCGATAGGTATCGGCCGCTCCTAGAACAACCTCCCAATCTCCATCCTTCAGCCACCTCGCAAGCTTCCCAATTGTTGTGGTCTTTCCAGCACCGTTCACACCCACTACCAAAATCACATATGGCAACGTGCCGTCATCTAGGTTCAGCGCTGAGTCAGTTCGGCTAAGCCTTTTTGCCAACAAGTCTTTGAGCAATAATCGCAATTCAGGGTCGGTGGTTGCGCCCTGCCTATTTGCCTCACGCTTTAGTTCGGTAGCAATCTCTTCCGCTGTCTCAACTCCAAAATCAGCCAGAATCAAAATGTCTTCAAGCTCATCGATATCCATTGAATCGCTGAATAGTGACCTTATTCCGGTGCCGAGTGAGCGCTTAGGGAGCTCTACAGAAACAAGGTCTGGCTCTTTACTCTCTGCCTTATTTGCAACAGTGTCCGACTTGAGCGCGGTTGTCTGAGTTTTAGTTTCGGCTTCTTGCTCCACCGGAGCAACGTCCTTAGCAGGCACATCAAGCTCGGGCAATACTTCAATGATTGCCGCCGGCTGATTTTCTTGCTCTGGCGCTGAGGCATCCACATCTTTGCCGCGAAGCCGCTTTAGGAATTTGAACATCAGCTTGCCAACTCGACTCTCTGGCCAACAACCTGTGTGATGCCGTCTTGACGCATCGAGACGCCGTAGAGAGCGTCGGCGATTTCCATGGTGCGCTTCTGGTGAGTAACAACAATCAGCTGCGAGCTGTCTCGAAGTGACTTGATCACGTTCAATAAACGACCCAAGTTTGAATCGTCTAGCGCCGCTTCAACCTCGTCCAGAACATAAAACGGACTTGGCCGTGCCTTGAAAATTGAAATAAGCAGCGCAACTGCAGCTAAGGATCGCTCTCCACCGGAAAGAAGCGACATTCGCTCAATTCTCTTGCCAGCAGGCTTGACCGATACCTCGAGTCCGGTCGCGAGCAAATTATCGGGGTCGGTCAGACTTAATGAACCAGCACCTCCTGGGAATAGAAGCGGGAACACTTTTTCGAATTCCTTTTTAGTGTCCTCGAACGCACTGGCAAAAATATGCTGCATCTTGCCGTCAAGGTCGCCGATGATTCCGGTCAAGTCAGCCCTAGCGGCAGTTAGGTCAGCTAGCTGATCACTCAGATACTTGTGCCGCTCTTCAAGTGCTGAAAATTCTTCAAGTGCAAGTGGGTTGAAGGCGCCCAGTTGTGCCAACTTGGCTTCAGCCTGTCTAAGCAACTTCTGCAATTCTTCGACCGGCTGATCAACATCGGCATTTTCCTCCAGCAACTCCTCGATGCTCATCGATAACTCAGACTCGACGCGCTCCTTTAGGTTTTGCAAGGTTAGGCGAAGCTCGTAATTTTGCATCTCGACTTCGTGAACAGAGGAGTTCAAGCTGGTAAATCGAGCCTCCAATTCAATCCCTTGAGACCTCAGCTGAACTAGACGCTCGCTTCGTTGCGACCGTTTGGCTTCCAGGTCCAAAAGTTCAACGCGCAGCTTAGAAGACAGCGCTTGGGTAAGCGTCATAACTTGAGGCAGTTTCGAAAGAACGTCTTTAGCGCTTGCAAGCTGGCTCTCTCGTGCCAGGCTCGCATCATTGGCGGCAAGCTTGGCAGAAACGGCCTCAGCTAATCGACCCTTCAAAACCGCCAGCTGCTTGGAGGCTGCGCTGCTTCGCTCTGCAAGAGTTCCGGCCTGAATCCTGGCTTCAAGCTCTTGCTGTCTAGCGGAGTCTAGATTCTTCGAAAGCTCTAAGCGTGCCTCTATGGACACTTCGACTGAAGACTGCTCAGGGAGATCTGCAACTTTTTTAGTCAAGCCTTCAAGTTCCTGATTGGCGGTGAGCGCCAACTTGTCTTGAAGTTCAATTTCGGCCTCGAACCTTGCGATTTCAGCGCGACCGGAATCTAGTTGGGCTATGAGCCTTCCAGCGCGCTCCGCGCTTGCTGCCAAAAGCGCATCGTGTTCTTGCAACTCAGACAGGCTTGTCTTCACGGCTGCAGTTGCAATCACCGAACCTGCCTCGGCATCGCTGAGTTTGTTCGCAAGATTTTGTATTTCAGACTCAAATTTAGATAGGCCTTTGGCTGCAAAATCTCTTTCGGCACTCAGTTCTAGCTTGGATGCAACCTTTGTTCCGCCGCCTCGAACCGAATGTTCAGAAACCATGTCTCCGTCCTTGGTGATGACGGTTATTTCGGGATCTATTTCTAGGGCCCTTTCCGCATCGTCGAGGTTTGTTGCCACATAGAAATGTTCCAGGAGAGACAGAACTGACTTTGGTGCGCTCACCAGCGTGCTGGCGTTTACGAGTCCTGCCCTTTGGGCAAGCTTTCCAGTTTCAACTTCGGAGCTTGTTATAAGAAACTCCGCGCGCCCGAGATCTTGAGCCTTAAGAAACCGAATAGCTTCGATTGCCTGAGCCTTAGTGTCGACGACTATCGCGTCCGAAAGCGCACCCAGTGCAACGGCAATGGCCTTCTCAAAGCCCTTTTCAATGCTCACGCTCTTGGCTAGTAGGCCTTTGAGGCCCTGCAGTTTCGCCCTTAATGCTTCTCCGCCGCCGTCTGATTGATCGAGGGTTAGGCCCAGTGCGGCATGCCTTGCGGCCAGAGCATCGCGCTCTCGCTCGGCAGAATGCAACTGCTGGCGAGACTCGTCGACTAGCTTCCGAGCTTCTGATTCGGCAAGCTGAGCCAATTCATAACCCTTTCGAAGCGCATCGTCTGAGGTCGATAGGCCCTCCGTTTTCATAGTGGACTGCTGCTTAGTCAACTCCGTCACGCGAGACTCGGCCTGGGAGATGCTGTCCTGCAGCTTGAGGCGGGCTTGGGCTATAGATTCGATTCTTGCTTCCTGCAGGGAAACATCCCCGGTCGCCTGATTTCTCTCGCGGGCCCGAGATTCTCGCTCGCTACGTTGACGGATAGCGTCCGCATCAAATAAGTTCATGGCTTCTGCAGCCAGTTGCCTGGCCTGCTCGAATCCAGCAAGCTTTTTAGCGCTGGCCTCTATCTCAAGTTCGATGGCTCTGAGCGAATCCGTCGCCGATGAGAGTTCTGTTTCTAATGCCTCGATTTCAAAAACGGAAGATTCGGACTGCTTATCCGCCAGGAGGCTTACGCGTTGATCCGCAAGATTTTTTAAGTTTCTGAGTTTTTGCTCGATGGCTTCGAATCGAAACAGCTTCGACCTAGCTTGATCTAATTCATCCGAACTTAGTTCGGATTCAATTTGCGCAATGGCGGTTCTAGCGCTTGCTAGCTGTTGTTGAGCAAAAGAGGATTCGGCTTTGCGTTCGTTCTCGGACTTAGAGGCGACTTCTAGCTTTTCTTTGGAGTTGCGTACCTGAACGCTAAGAAGCTGGGCCTTGGCATGCCTTGCCACGGCACCTATTTCCTGGGCGCTTCTCGCAACCTCCGCTTGTCGTCCAAGCGGTTTTAGATTCCGCCTAATTTCCGCGATCAGGTCATGCAATCTGGTGAGGTTCGACTGCATAGCTTCCAGTTTGCGCTCTGTCTTTTCCTTGCGGCGACGAAACTTTAGGATTCCTGCAGCTTCCTCTATAAAAGCGCGACGCTCAAGTGGCGTGGCTCGAAGCACGGTGTCAAGCTGCCCCTGGCCGACGATCACGTGCATCTCTCGGCCAAGACCAGTGTCGCTCAGAAGCTCTTGAACATCTAACAGACGACAAGGTTGTTGGTTGATCGAATATTCGGAGGCCCCGTTTCGAAACAAGACCCTTGAAATCGTGACCTCGGCATACTCAATCGGCAGAGCGCCGTCCGAGTTGTCGATGGTGAGTGAAACTTCCGCCCGGCCAAGCGGTGCCTTGGTAGAGGTTCCAGCGAAAATAACATCTTCCATCTTGCCGCCGCGAAGGGTTTTTGCACCCTGTTCACCCATCACCCAAGCTAGAGCGTCGACGATGTTGGACTTGCCGGATCCATTCGGTCCGACCACGCAAGTGATTCCAGGTTCCAACTCAATCGTGGTCGCCTGGGCGAAGGATTTAAAGCCTTTCAGGGTGATGCTTTTTAGATGCAAGCTCAAACACCCCTTTCGCTTCTAGATAAAGCCTATCCGAGCCAGAAGTTTAGCGATTTTCTTACCGTTTGACTTGGCATGCATCTCAAAGGCTGGTGTGGGACAGGCTGCGGTGTGCTCTTAGGTTCTAGGCTCAAGATGTGGAAAGCAAAAAAAGAGTCCTTGGCAAAAATATTTCTGCGGTCTTGAAGGCCGCAACCGTTGCGGTTTTCGGAACGATCCTGCATCAAAGCTTCCTGTTCGACCAGTTCCCAATTGGGTCAGTCCTAAGCCTCGGCCTGGTGCTGCTGGTCGCCCTCCAAATAAGAACTGCCTCAGGCTTCAAAAGTCCAAATCTCGTTTTTGCGTTTGTTGTCCTCGGGCTGCTTTTTTTATTTAGCCAAAGCTTTTGGCAAGACAAAATGATTCCGGCTAATCAAGCCGGATTTATTTGGTCCTACGGTGCCGCGGTGCTGGCCTTTGCGGTGGCGATGTGGCCAAGGATTTCCTCCAAGCAGTGGCGAGGGGATTCAAGACCTAGCTAGCTAGCCGCTGACAGTTTGGGCAGAAATGACTTCCCCTGTTTGCCCAAGCGACTCGCTTAATTTCTTCCCCGCATCTTGGACACGGCTTTCCAGCTTGCCCGTAGGCATTTAGCGACTGGGCAAAATAACCGCTGTCGCCGTTTACGTTTTTGTACTGCTCATCAAAAGAAGTCCCGCCTTGGATAACTGCGCGCTCGAGGACTCCGGTTGCGATTGATATCAGCTTCGTCAACTTCTCAGGAGCGATGCTGTTAGTTGGTTGGTCATAGTGAAGCTGCGCGAGCCAGAGTGATTCATCGGCGTAGATATTGCCTATGCCGCTCAGCAAATTCTGGTCAAGTAGCACGCGCTTGATGCCAGAAGATCGAGCCTGCATTTTATTTACGACGCTATCGCTGTTGAAATGTTGATCGAGCAAGTCTCTAGCGATGTGCGCAACCACAGCGGGAATGCTGCTGCCCACAGGAATCTCCGGGCTAAAGCCTCCTGGTGCGCCATCCGAAGTTGGAACCAAATCCTCAATTGCCAAAGAACCAAAAATTCTTTGATCGACGAATCTGATCTCTAGTTGTTGACCTGACTGGGACTCAACAGATAAAACCACCCTGGTCTGGGGATCGGAGTCGTGACCCTTGTCTCGCAAGAGCATTTGGCCGCTCATGCCTAGGTGACCAACAAGGGCTCGAGAATCTGACAGCGGCAGCCAAAGAAACTTGCCCCTTCGAACAACTGCCAAAAGGCACTGCCCTAAAAGCTCATCAACAAAGTGCTTGGGGCCTAAGACATGACGCTTTAAGGATCTGGCGTCACTTATTGAAACATCAACCACTCGGGCGCCGATTATTTTGGAGGCAAGCCCAGCGCGAACAGTCTCAACCTCTGGAAGTTCGGGCATTAGGACTCTTGAAGCAACCTGAGGGCTTGAATGGCAGCCTCGGTCTCAGCATTGCGCTTAGTTCTACCTTCGCCGACCGCCAATAATTTTCCGGCCGAAAAACACTCCGCCCGATATACCCGTTCATGCTCAGGTCCAGTGGCGGTTATTTCGTAGGAAGCGGGTTCTCTTGATAGTCGCTGAAGTTTTTCAATCAACGACGTCTTTGGGTCGCTGGCTTCTCGGACCGCGTCCGGGTCATCCAAAAGCGGCAGAATAAACTTTTGCACAATTTTGCTTGCGCCCTCGAGGCCGTTTGAAAGATATGCGGCACCAAGGACCGCTTCAAAAGTGTCGGCGAGAATGTTAGTTTTCTGTCGACCATCGGTCTGCTCTTCACCTTTACCTAGAAAAATATAGGCACCAAGGTTCATGCGATTAGCGGCTGTGGCCAGGGCGTTAGCAGACACGACGGCATTTTTAAGCTTTGTGAGCTCGCCCTCTTGGAGGTCGGAATGAGTTTGATAAACAAAGGTTGCGACTAAAAAACCAAGCACAGAGTCACCGAGATACTCGAGACGTTCATTGTCCTTGGAGCCGTTTTCGTAAGCGTGAGAAGAGTGCGTCAGAGCAAGCGTAAGCAGCTCGGGATCAATCTCGATGCCGAGCGCTTGAGACAGCTCGTCAAGGGGCATTGGTTATGCGTCTGCTACCTTGCGACCCTTGTATTCCATGTAAAGCGCGGTGCCGACGGAGTCAGTGACCACCTTGGCACGGTGAGGCAAGCTGTATACGGTCTCGCCGTTTTCAATGGTCTTTACCAATGTGATTGGCGCAGCCTTCCACTGAGAGCGACGTGAGCGTGTGTTCGAGCGAGACTGTCGACGTTTTGGTACTGGCATCTTTACTCTTCCTTATTCGCGAAATCTTGTAGCGCACTGAAACGCGGATCAACCGGTTTTTCGTGGCCGTGTTCTAAGTCTTGGGTCAACCTTATTCCACATTCTGGGCACAAGCCAAGACAGGTCTTGGAACACACAGGCTGGAAAGGAAGATTCAAGACTATCGAATCAATGAGGACCTGTTCTAAATCGATGTGCTCGCTAAGAACTACTAGATCTTCATCCGAGCTAGAAGAATAGGCGAAAAGCTCCTGAAAATCCACCTCAACATCAAGGTTGATTGGATCTAGGCATCTGGAGCACTGCGCCTCGGCAGCCGCAAATACTTCGCCGGTGGCCAAAACACCTTCGTGTACTGACTCCAGCCTAAGAGAAATCTTTACGGTTGACTTGGCAGGAACCTCAACAACCGAGGTTCCGATTCCCATTTCCGGCGCGTGATCAATCTGAATCTCCCGCATTTGACCGGGTCGTTTCATTAGATCGTGGACTGCAACCAGCAGGGTCATTCTTTTCCTTCTTGCATCTTTTTGAGAACCGATGGAGTTACGTATTTGGATATGTCTCCGCCGAGGGCAAAGACCTCCTTGACCAAACTTGAGGAAACGTGTCCGTAGTTTCCATCGGAGGCGATGAACACCGTCTCAATTCCAGCTAGGTCGTGATTAACCTTGGCCATCGGAAGTTCGTAGTCGATGTCTGCGGAGTTGCGGAAGCCCTTTACGATGGCATTCGCACCAAGTTCTTCGGCTTTTTTCACAAGAAGACCGCTGTGCAGAGACTGAACTGAGCACTTGTCTGCGAGGCCAGCTTCGGCTATCACCCGTTCGGCCATCGCCACGCGCGTCTCAAGGTCCATAGCAGCTGTTTTGGAGCTGTTATGCACTACTAGCAGGTAAACCTGGTCGAAGACCGTTGCGGAGCGCGAGAGAACCGACAGGTGCCCCTTAGTTATCGGGTCAAAGGACCCCGGATAAATCGCTACAGAACTCACGTCACTAGGTTAGCCGCGTGCCAGCTGCCCCGCATCCTGTATTTGCAAAACCAACTTCAATTCTTCAGACATGTCGGCCTTTTCAACATCTACGGCCAGAGGCCTCACCTCTTGAATCAGCTTGGCATCCCTGACAACTCTAAGAAGTTGCAACGACGAGCGACCTCCCGACTGAGTGTCGCCCAAAACATCGCCCTCGCCTCGAAGATCAAGGTCGATCTCCGAAAGCTCAAAACCGTCGCTGATTCGACTGAGAGCATCTAAGCGCTGAAACGCCAAGGTTTCAGGCTCTGCCCCCGAAACCAAGAGACAAAGCCCGGCATGCTCTCCCCTACCAACCCGACCACGAAGCTGGTGAAGTTGGGAAAGCCCGAAGTGATCAGCGTCGAGCACCACCATCGTTGAGGCATTTGGAACATTCACTCCAACCTCAATTACGGTGGTGGCGACAAGCACCTGCAATTGCCCCGACTCAAACTGATCCATGACCTCGTCTTTTTCTTTCGAGCTCATGCGTCCGTGGAGTAAGCCAATGCGAATTCCTGCCAGCATCTTGTTGTTTTCCAGGGAGGCAAAAACACTTGTCACGCTCGCAGGCTCCGGGCCTGGCTCGGATTCCAGATTCTCAGGTTCCGGAACCATTTCTCCAGTGTCTTCTAAATGCTGAGGGTCAATTTTTGGACAAACAACAAACGCCTGCCTGCCCGCCAAGACTTCCTCGGAAACCCGCTCCCATACTCGGGCAACGAGGTCCTTGCGTGAGATATCTACGACGTGAGTAACAATTGGCTGGCGGCCCTTTGGTAGCTCTCTGAGGGATGAGACATCAAGATCACCAAAGACTGTGACAGCGAGAGTCCTAGGAATTGGAGTTGCGGTCATCACCAAGCTGTGCGGGGAGTGTTTCGCCTTGGATTTTAGGACTTCGCGCTGGCCCACTCCGAATCGATGCTGCTCGTCGACAATCACCAAACCGAGGTCAAAAAACGAAACATTCTCACTTAGTAACGCGTGAGTTCCGATCACAAGGCGGCAATTACCTGAGGCCATATCAAGCAAAGTCTTTTTACGGACAGAAAGGGGCTGCTGCCCAGTAAGTAGCCTGACTCCAAGCTCCTTGGTGACAGCCGGTCCGAGCGCCTGAACTATTGAACGGTAATGCTGCGATGCCAAGACCTCGGTTGGTGCCAGTAAGGCACTCTGACCACCAGATTCAGCGACCGCGAGAACCGCTCGAAGCGCCACAACCGTCTTGCCCGAACCCACTTCACCCTGCAGCATTCGGTTCATTGGGTGGCCTTTAGCTAAATCGGCCGCAATCTGGTCTCCTGCGGCAACCTGCCCAGGGGTCAGCTCGAATGGAAGAGCCTCATCAAATTGGGAAAGCAGCACCCCGGATTTGTAGACGGCGGCCTTTTCTAGTTCGGCATTTTTTCTGCGTTGCAGCAATCCAAGCTGCAAGAGCATGGCTTCGTGAAACTTCAAAGATTTAGTTGCCTTTTCCCAGTCCGAGTCTTTTTTGGGGCGGTGAATCATTTTTATTGCAATCAAAAGCGGCATGAGCTTCTGTTGTTCGAGAAGCTTCGCTGGCAAAACCTCCTGGGCCTGGTGACCGGCATCAAGCACTTTTTCGATAGCTTTTTGAATCCTCCAGCTGGATAGAGTCCCGGTGGCTCGGTAAATCGGAATTGGGAGCTCTGCCCAAGCCTTAGCCTGCTGGTCAATAATTTCGGCATCGAACAACTCATAATCAGGATGAGTTAGTTGCAATCTGCCCGAGAACGCGCCGATTTTCCCGGAAAATAACCCTTGTACGCCGGCATGTAACTCGGCTTGCCGCCAGGTTTGATTAAAAAACGCAAGCGTCAGCTGACCATTTCCGTCCCCAAGAACCACCTCGAAGATGCTGCCCTTGCGACCCTTCATGCTGCGCTGGTTAGTGCTTTGAACCTGACCAACCACGGTTACCACTTCCCCGATTGGTAACGATGCAAAATCCGTGAGTTCACCGCGCTTGGAGTAGCGTCTTGGAAAATGCAAGAGCAGATCTGCAACTGTTTTGATCCCAAACTGTTTATCGAGAGCCCTGGCGGTTTTATCTCCAAGAACTCCGGCCAATGGCGTCAAATCGGTAAGCACAAGCCAATCATGACCGATGTTGTGAAAAAGTTTCACTAGGCTCACTTTCGTGAGCAGAATCATTTCGGGAGACGCCGGGTCAATTAGATTGCACTCGGTGGCTAAGGCCACCCGACCAACAGGGGATCGAGTCAAAGAATCTGTCTTCTCTGCCCTGGAGGCAAGAGGGCTGATCGAAGATAGCGCAGTCCTGGATCTATTTGCCGGCACCGGTGCCCTAGGACTTGAGTCTCTATCTCGCGGGGCGACAAGCGTAATCCTCGTCGAAAAGGACCCTGAAGCCCACGAGATATGCCAAAAGAACTCGGTTCAGGTCCTAAAAGCAGTCCAGAAAATACGCCCGGGAGCAGCAGTGTCAAACAAAAACTTAGACGCTTTTAGGTATCTCAAGAGCGCAACCCAAGTTTTTGACTTGGTGTTTTTAGATCCGCCCTATGAATTTGCCAACAGTGACCTTTTAAATATCTTGACATCGCTAAGAGACCTCATGAGTCCAGGCGCGACAGTTGTGATCGAGCGCTCAGACAGAACAGAAGATTTGGGTCAACCAGATTGGCTAGAGGTAATTTCCAACAAGAAATTCGGGAGTACCCAGGTGCGGATGTACCAAAAAATCTAAAGTGAGCGTTCGGTAGGCCCTGTGTAGAGCTGCTGCGGCCTGCCGATGCGAGTACTTGGATCTTCCATCATCTCGCGCCAGTGGGCTATCCAACCTGGCAGGCGTCCAACTGCAAACAACGGCGTGAACATTCGAGGAGGAAAACCTAGAGCCTTGTAAATCACGCCAGTGTAGAAATCGACGTTCGGGTAAAGCTTGCGCTCCGCAAAATACTCGTCCGAAAGGGCGACCGCTTCAAGCTCCTTAGCAATTTCCAGCATCGGGTCGTTTATGCCCAATTCATCTAGAACCTGATCTGCAGTCTGCTTCACGATCGTCGCCCTGGGGTCAAAGGACTTATAGATGCGGTGACCAAAGCCCATGAGCCGGATTCCGTCTTCTTTGTTTTTGATTCGATCTACGTACTGGCTAACGCTCTCGCCGGAATTTTGAATAGAGCTCAGCATCTCCAGAACCGCTTCATTTGCGCCACCGTGTGATGGACCGGAAAGAGCGTTTATGCCGGAGGCAACAGATGCGAACAAGTTGGCATTTGAAGATCCGACCAGTCGAACAGTAGAGGTACTGCAGTTCTGTTCGTGATCAGCGTGAAGCAGCAGCAATGTGTCCAGCGCTTGAGTGACCACCGAGTTCTGAGAGTAATCTTCAGCGTAGTTTCCAAAGGTCATCTTTAGGAAATTCTCAACCAATGAGTAAGAGTTATCCGGGTAGACAAGCGCTTGCCCAATCGAAGACTTGTAAGCGTATGAGGCAATGACCGGAAGTTTGGCCAAGAGCCGAAGCGTTGAAATTTCGACCTGCTCAGGGTCTTTAGTGTCCAGCGAGTCTTGGTAGAAAGTCGAGAGTGCACTAACCCCAGCGGATATAACCGACATCGGGTGAGCGTTCTGAGGGAAGGCCTTGAAAAAGTCCTTCATGCCTTCGTGAATCAGGGTGTGGCGTCTGAGGCTCTGGTCGAACTCTTCTGCTTCTGCAGCCGTTGGCAACTCTCCATGGATTAGAAGATAAGAGGTTTCAAGGAAGCTTTTGTTAGCAGCAAGTTGCTCGATCGGATATCCGCGATAGCGCAGGATCCCCTTGTCCCCGTCAATGAAAGTAATTGCGGATTTTGTGGAGGCGGTGTTCACGAAACCTTGGTCGAACACGGTCAGGCCGGTGTTGGTGATTAGATTTGAAATGTCTATACCCGATGGGCCTTGGGTCGCAGGAATTACCGCATACTCTTCAACTTTGCCATCGATGTCGATGGAAACCTTATCCGCACTCAATTGCTACTCCTAGTTATACCTATGGCCCAGCCTAGGGCACTTGTGTTTACTGCTAGAAAAAGTTGTGAAAACTACGCCTGCAACTGCGGGGGCAGAGCTGCAACTATCGGGTGATCTCCAGCGATTGGGCCGACCTTCGCAGCGCCTCCAGGAGAGCCGACATCGTCGAAGAAGTCAACATTTACCTTGTAGTAATCGCTCCACTCGGCAGGGATATCATCCTCGTAGTAAATGGCCTCCACCGGACAAACTGGCTCACAGGCACCGCAGTCAACGCACTCGTCTGGGTGAATGTAGAGCATGCGATCACCCTCATATATGCAATCAACAGGGCACTCATCAATGCAGGCCTTGTCCTTCACATCGACACATGGCAAAGCAATCAAATAAGTCACAGTTAGCTCCTCAAAACTAAAATAATTCTAACCCGATAAAACTTGCGAGAAGAGCACTCACCACTCTTTACCAAGAGTTGCAACGGCTCTCGCGACCTCTCGGGTGTCCTGAGCCTCTTTTAGACTCTGGCGCTTGTCATATTCTTTTTTACCTTTGGCAAGAGCAATTTTCACCTTGGCCTTGCCATCCAAGAAATACAACGACAGCGGAATCAGTGTCATTCCTGAGCCGCTAATTTTTCCGGCCAGCTTTTCTATCTCAGACTTGTGCATCAGCAACTTTCGACGACGCCTAGTTCCGTGATTTGTCCAAGAACCTGCTAAAAACTCCGGAATATGAACATTTTCTAGCCAAGCTTCGCCGCGATCGATGACCGCATAGCCGTCCACCAGCGACGCGCGCCCTTCGCGCAGTGACTTAACTTCGGTTCCAGTCAACACCAAGCCGGCCTCGATCTCGTCCTCAATGAGGTAATCGTGGCGAGCCTTGCGGTTTGTCGCTACCGCTTTTTGACCGCGTTCCCGTGGCACTTGCGCTCCTAATTGGTGTTGGTTTTACTAAGCCTATGCGGAGTAAAAGAAAACTGCAGGGCTAGTTTGCTTGCCCCATTTTGCGCCACCTGATTCCAGAGGCGATAAAGCCCTCGAGTTTTCCATCAAAGACGTCGTCGGGGTTGTTCTCCTCGTAGTTTGTTCTCAGGTCCTTGACCATTTGGTAAGGGGCTAGAACGTAGGAGCGCATCTGCTCTCCCCAGCTGGCCTTCACGTCTCCGGCAAGCTCTTTCCGCTTCTCATTATCCGCCCGACGCTGCGCATCAAGAAGCTTGGATTGCAAGACTCTCATGGCAGAAGCCTTGTTTTGCAACTGGCTCTTCTCATTTTGGCAGGACACGACAATGCCGGTCGGTGTGTGGGTAATTCTCACAGCCGAGTCAGTGGTGTTAACTGATTGACCGCCTGGGCCGGAGGACCTAAAAACATCTATTCGGATATCTGAATCCGGAATTTCTACCGACTCAGTAACTGCCATGACAGGCACAACTTCGATTGCAGCAAAAGATGTCTGTCTCTTTCCGGCGGCATTAAACGGGCTCATGCGCACCAGGCGATGAGTTCCGGACTCTATCGACAACTGCCCGTAGGCATAGGGGAAATCCATTTCCACGGTCGCGCTTTTTATACCGGCGCCCTCTGAGTGAGAGATTTCCAAGACCTTGGCCTTGTGGCCATTTTTCTCTGCGTAGCGCAAATACATTCGCATTAGCATTTCGGCAAAGTCAGTGGCATCATCGCCGCCGG
Organism: uncultured Microbacteriaceae bacterium; assembly: GCA_937920245.1. Lineage (GTDB taxonomy): Bacteria > Actinomycetota > Actinomycetes > Actinomycetales > Microbacteriaceae > Aquiluna. The sequence goes on along the minus strand of CALGUV010000080.1, from coordinate 10,131 downwards.
CGCCCGAGCGGACCGAGAGAATTGCGCCTCTCGGGTCATATTCGCCGTTCAACAAGGTTTGGGTCTCGAGTTGGTCGAGTTCGCTTGTTACTCTTGCCAGCTCGATTGCGAACTCGTCTGCCGCGCTTTTATCCTCAAGGGCCATTTCCTTGAAATCTTCTAGGTCTTTTATGTCCTGACCAAGCGACTCGAGTTGAGCAAGTTGCGCTTTGGTTCTGGAAAGTTCGGTAGTGACAGCCTGAGCATTTATTTGGTCGTCCCAAATATTGGGATCGGTTGCCTGCGCCTCTAAGTCAACGACTCTGGCCCTGAGGCCCTCGGGGTTTAGGACTTTGGAGATACCTTGAAATAGAGACTCTAGGTCTCTAATCTGTCTTCCGATATCTAACTCAGCCATTTGGCCAAGTCTATTGGGCAGGGCAAGATCAGCCCCCACCTAGGGCGTAAGACATCTCTTAAAATAACTAAAGGCCCCTGATTAGAGAGGCCTTTAGTTATATGGGGGTTGTGGAGATGGGGGGAATTGAACCCCCGTCCATGACATCGATTATGGCTCTTCTACGGGTGTAGCTTCAGAATTCGTTCTACTCGGCTCCGGCATTTGTTTGAAGCAACTACGCCGACAAGCCCAGTCAAAGTAAAAAGTCCCAACCGCACCTTTGACGCAAGCGGTTAGCTAGATTTCTAAATGACGTCTGGATCTAGATCGAAATCAAACCTAGTCAGACGGACCTCGAGGCTAGCTATGCAGCTAGGGCGAAGTCGGCGCGCTTTGTTTTGGCACCTATAGTTTTGAACACATCGTTTACGAGATAAGTGCTCATCCTCGACCCGCTTCATCCACGCAGCAATGCAATGTCGAAACCGATCATCCCCATGTTTAGTTACTTAGTAGCTCCTCGGAAAACTCCGAGCACCTAAAGGTATCAAACATGAACGACAATTTGTGATTGAAATCGACAACTCACAGCCGATTACAAGCCCTAGAATCAGGAAGTGCGAAGCGACTTGGCTGCCCTCGCGGCGGTCTTACTCTGGGGATCCCTAGCAAGTTTGGCAATTTTATTGGACACAGTGCCGCCGCTTTTGATGACCGGAATAGGTCTTGTGGTTGGCTCCCTAATTGCATTGCCCGTTTCGGGTTTCAGGATCCGAAGGCTACTACCTAGAAAACGCGTCCTGTTAGTTGGCGTTTATGGGCTTCTGGGCTACCACTTTGCGCTTTTTGCTGGGTTACAAAACGCTCCCAGCGTTCAGGCCAACCTCGTCAACTACCTCTGGCCAATATTGGTGGTGCTACTAGCCCCACTGTTTATTAAGGGCACGAGCCTTACCTATAAGCACTGGATTGCCGGGATTCTGGGATTTTCGGGTGCCGCATTAGCCATTTTGTCGGGAACCGAATTGGTCGGCGGGTTTGCAGTTGGATATGTCTACGCAGGAATCGCGGCCCTGATATTTTCAAGCTATTCGCTGATGAGCAAATCTCTCGCCGATTCACCAACAGCTGCGGTTGGTGGTTACAGCTTTGTTGCGGGAGTACTTTCAATTGGTGCCCATTTGGTCTTTGAGCCACCCGCAACAATTGACTCTGTCCAGTGGCTGTGGCTGGTCCTCATGGGACTGGGGCCCCTAGGTGGCTCTTTCTATCTTTGGGACTACGCACTGAAGCATGCTCCAGCTCAGCGAGTGGGCACGATTGCTTTTTTCACCCCACTCATTTCGACAATCCTGCTCCTTGCGGTAACCGGGCAGCGCCTGACGCTGACGCTCGGGTTGTCCGCTGCACTTATACTTCTGGCTGCCGTATTTGGTTCCAGGGTGAATAATAAGAACCATGACATCTGGAGAGTTTAGAAAGCGCCAGTTAGTCACAGCCATTTATCTACCCTCGCTATTGATCACCGCCGCAGAGGGCGCACTGCTTCCAATTTTGCCGGTTTCGGCGGTGGGTTTTGGTTTTAGCTTGGCTGAAGCCAGCATCGTAACTACTGTCTTGATGGTCTCAACCATGGTCTTCGAGGTTCCGGCCTCTTGGCTCAACTCCAAAATTGGCGAGCGTCAAGCCATGATTGCCAGTGCTGTTTTGGGTTTTGCCATGACGCTATTGGCCTTTTTCCATTTGGGTTACCCGGCACTTGTTCTAAGCGCTCTCGGGTTTGGCGCAGCGCATTCGCTATTTGGATTAGCGCGACATAGCCTGCTTGCCGAAATAGTTCCCGAGCAACACCGACCAAAATCGATGTCACTTCTTGGGGGAATGTTTCGCGGTGGCATGGCGATTGGGCCGGTTCTAGGTTCCGCTTTCATCGTCTTATACGGAGTCGAATTTGGCTACCTAGCCGCCGCGATTCTGTGTTTGGCCTCTGGTGCTTCGGTAATGATCGCGCCCAAGGGCCGATTGAACACAACCCCCTCTGGTCAACACGGAAACGTTTGGAAGGTTGCCAGGCGAGAGGCTCCGAAACTAGCAACGCTCGGTGTCGCATCGGCAATCATTTCAGCCGGAAGAACAATCCGGCTCATCGGGTTACCACTGTTGGCAATTCAGCTCGGGATTTCTCCGGGTGAAACTTCGTTTATTTTTGGTCTCACTGGATTTATAGACTTCGCTCTGTTTTATTTGTCCGGCATCATCATGGATCGATATGGAAAGTTCTGGTCCTCGGTTCCCACCTTGTTAGCCCTTGGAACGACCTATCTGTTCTCGTTTTTGGTCACCGACGTATTCACCTTCTGGATCTTGGCGGCCGTCACCGCACTCGCCAATGCGCTGTCCGCCGGCATAAACATGATTCTGGGTGCGGATTTGGCTCCTCAGGGCTCGAGAAGTGAGTTCTTGGCAGCATTTAGGATGCTTACCTCCGGCGGCGTGGCCCTGGCCCCGGCGATGATTACAGTACTGACGGCATCGGTGGGATTGGCAAGCGCTCTTGCCGCAACGGGTCTACTGAACTTCGTTGGAGCGTTTTTGTTTTGGAAGTATTTGCCGATCTACGCCCCCGACTACAAGAAACCGGCCGAAGAGTAACGCGATCGCAGTTTGCTCTACTTAGAGTTGCGCGAGGCCTGTCTGCGCTTGGCTTGTTCCTCTGGATCCGGAACCGGAACTGCCGCTATTAGCCGCTTGGTGTATTCCTGCTGCGGGTTTCGAAGAATCTGATCTTTTGACCCCTGCTCAACGATCACGCCATGCTGCATCACTGCAATGTGGTCGCTCAATAGGTCAACAACGGCAAGATCGTGCGAGACAAAAAGCGTTGCAAACTGCTGTTTCTTTTGAATTTCTTGCAGCAGTTCAAGTACCCGTGCTTGCACGGACACGTCCAGGGCGCTGGTCGGCTCATCAGCAACCAGCAGTTTTGGGTTAAGGGCCAATGCCCTCGCGATACCAACTCGCTGACGCTGCCCCCCAGATAATTCATGCGGATAGCGATTTCGGTAGGACTTTGGAAGCTCAACCATGTCAAGGAGCTCGCCAACCCTGTCGTTGCGCTCTTTAGGGCTTTGGCTCGCGAGCAAAAGAGGTTCTTGAATGGACTGGCCGATTGGCCAACGAGGATTCAGGGACGAACCCGGATCTTGAAAAACAATTCCAATATTTCTTCGAACGGCCTGAAGGTCGTTTTTTGATACGCCCACCATCTTTTGGCCTGCAACTTCAAGTTGGCCGCTCTTGATTGGCATAAGTCCGACAACTGCTCTAGCAATAGTGGTCTTTCCCGAGCCCGACTCTCCGACTAATCCAAGTACTTCCCCGGGGTAAATCTCGAGAGTCGCATCTTTCACGGCCAGGAACGCTGGCACTTTACCGCGCTTTGGATATTCGATGTTGAGGGCTTCCATCTTGAGCGATGGCGTAGCACTTCCGTCTCTTGGTCTTAGCTCTGCAACACTGACTGTGCCCAAATGAGGAACCGCTGCAAGCAGTTCCTTGGTGTACTGGTGGGCCGGTCGCTTGAAAATATCGATTGTTGATCCAGCCTCGACGACTAGGCCATCTTTCATGACGATCATGTGATCCGATAAATCTGCCACAACGCCCATGTCGTGGGTGATCAGAATAATGGCCGAATTAAGTCTCTTATTGAGTTCTCGCAGGAGATTCAAAATTTCGGCTTGGACTGTCACGTCAAGCGCCGTAGTTGGTTCATCTGCAATGAGCAATAGCGGATCACATGAGATGGACTGCGCAATCATTGCACGCTGTCTCTGACCCCCAGAAAGCTGGTGAGGATAGGAGTTAAAGGCCTTCTCTGGGTCCGGTAGCTCAACCATTGCCAGTAATTCAAGTGCCTTGCTCTTCGCCTGAGCATTTGTCATTCCAGAATTATGAACTTGAATTGCCTCGACAATTTGAAAACCAATCGTGTAGACGGGATTTAGGGCGGTCATTGGTTCTTGAAAAATCGCCGCGATTTCCTTTCCCCGAATTTGTCTCAGGCGCGCTTTGTCCGCCCCCACCAGTTCTTCGCCTCGCAGCTTCACCGAACCCGCTGATCTGCCGTTCACTGGCAATAGGCCCAAGAGGCTCATCGCCGATGTCGACTTTCCGGATCCCGACTCACCAACGATGGCCAGAACTTCGCCCGGACCAACGCTGAAATTCACTCCCGAGGCGGCCATAATCCATTCGCCATCAACCCAGAAGTCAACCGAAAGCCCCGTGGCCTCGATAATGGTCCGCTTGTCTTCACTCACGACAATACCTCTGAGGATAGATTGGAGTCATGCAAGTTTTTAGGTCCACTTTCGGCAGGGTAATTACCGTCCTCGTCGGACTCGTAATGGTTTTGGCCCTGGTTGTTTTTGCGAGAGATTTTGGGATAGCCAGCGCTCTCGGGTCTGTTCCACTTGCGGTCCTCTTGGTTTATGGCAGCGCAGTAATGTTTTGGCTGCCTCGAGTGGAAGTCGACGATGGCGGAGTGAGAATCGTTAACTTGATTCGAAGTCACTACATCTCTTGGGGCGCAATTGATCGAGTTGACACTCGCTATGCGCTCGCAGTTTTTGTTGGCCAAAAGAAATACACCGCATGGGGAGCGCCGGCTCCTGGACGCCACGCGGCTTTCTTCGCCACCAAGGATCAAGGACAGCATCTGCCCGACTCCACTTACCTGGCTGGCACCGTAAGGCCGGGAGATCTTGTCACGAGTGAGTCCGGAGCCGCGGCCGCTGTGATTAGAAACCGTTGGGAAAAAACTCAAGGGCAGGATTTGATTTCTAGTGTTAACACGGCCTGGCACTTTCGGACCATTGCTGCGCTCATCACACTTACCCTGCTTGCTGCCTTGGCGTTCTAGTATCACTTCCCGGCCCTACGCTTCCCAATCAAGCGCTTGAGGTCTTGGATTGCGCCATCTGTCCTTGGCAAACGCCGTTGTCTTGGATCAAACGCATCTCTCAAGCCGTCGCCCACAAAATTAATGGCGAGCGCTATCACGACAATGAACAACCCCGGATACCAAAAAAGCCAAGGTCTGGTTTTGAATGCCTCGTTGTACTCGGAAATAATCTGACCCAGAGAAATATCGGGTGAGGTGATGCCAAACCCGAGGAAACTTAGCGAAGTTTCGATCAAGATCGCGGCTGACATCAGCAGGGTTGCGTTTACGACAATCACTCCGATTGAGTTCGGGAGTATGTGCCTGAATATGATTCTAAAGTTTGACGCCCCTGCAACCCGAGCGGCATCGACAAATTCTCTTTCTCGAAGCGCCAGGAACTCGGCCCTTACAAGCCTGGCGAGTCCAGTCCAGGCAATCAGACCAAGGAGGATTCCCAGTGACCAGGCGTTGCCACCAAAAGTGCGGCCAAGAACGGCACCAAGGACCAAAGTAGGGATAATAATTATGGTGTCAGTAAAACGCATCAAAAGGCTATCGAGCCAGCCACGGAAAAATCCAGCCACCGATCCTATGACTACACCCAACACTGTCGAAATTAGGCCAACAAGGAAAATAACAGTTAGGGACTGCTGGGTGCCGCGCATGACGCGGGCAAAAATGTCCTTGCCCAAGGTGTCTTGACCAAATGGATGCTCCCCTGGACTGAATGGCCAGAGGGTCATAGTCGGAGTTCCACCGGGATTTAGGATGTCGTAGTTCTCATACCAGTTGTAAGTCCACCAGCCGGGAACCCTAAAGCCGTCGACTGCCAACCTGCCTGTATTCGGGTCGGTAATTAGCGATCCGTTTCCGCCAATTACGATTCCGACAGAAGTGAATGCAAGCAACGTAATTACCGCCAGCGCGATTAGCGAAGCTATGGCGGCCCTATGCGCTAAAAAACGCCTGCGGACTATTGTTCCAAGAGACAGCCCCTCAGTCTCTCGCTGTTCGATAGAAATTTCGCTATTGAGCTGAGCATCCTCGTTACGCTTTTTCTTCGCCATTAGTTCACCCTAATTCTTGGGTCCAGAGCGGTATAAAGCAGATCGGCAACCAGGTTGCCGATAACCGCCAGTAGACCAGTTACCAGGAAGAAGCCCATCACTAGGTTCACGTCAACGGCATTGAGCCCCTTAGAGAAAAGGGCGCCCATGCCATCCCACGCAAATACTCGCTCGGTAATAATCGCACCGCCAATAAGACCGGAAATGTCAAAAGCGATAATTGTCGCGATTGGAATCATTGCGTTTCTAAAAGCATGTCTGACAATCACAGTTCGCTCATTGAGCCCCTTGGCTCTGGCCGTTCTTATGTAGTCCTGGTTCAAAACCTCAAGCAAAGACGCGCGCGCGTAACGCGTATAACCGGCAACAGAAACAATCATGAGAGCTGCTGTCGGCAGAATCAAGTGAGCGTAGGAGTCCAGCAAACTAAGCCACATGTTCTCCTCTCGCCCAATTGTGGGTGTCACAGCGCCAATCGTGGAGACGAAGCCCGTCTTCAAAGGAATAAGGTCCAAATAAGTACTCCAGTACTGCATTGCCTCATCGATGACTAAAACCAGGCCGCCGAGGCCACCTACCAACCCAGCAATTTTTGCAATTTGCACCCGAGCGTCTCCACCGAATGTCAGAGCGAGTCCTACGCCGATAGCTGCCATGATCGAAATCATCGCCACTATTCCCAGTGGGCCCTGAAGATAGTAAAAAAGATATTGTCCAGGCAGCCACATGGCCCCAGTTGCGATGGCCATCGAGCCAACGACATAAACTGCCCTTCGTTGACCAAACCCTGTGGACAGCAGGAGCACTACTCCGGCTATCAGAGCCGTCAAAAGCACCACGCCAACCACTCCAATTGATGGAGACGTAAGCCATCCGGTGATGTTCAAGCTAACCAAAAGGGTGGCCGATAAGACTAGGGACATAAGAAAAACACGGATACGAGTCTTGAGCCTTCCGCCAGCTATGCCGGTAATTATCAGCGCAAGCAAAAGCGGGATCAGAGTTAGTGCCCAGGGGCCAAAAGTAGGATCCGCTAAAAAGCGATTGAATCTGATTGCGCCGTACTCCTTTAGCAAAACTGCCACCCAAAAAATGGGCAGGGAGTAAAAAACAAACGCGAAGAAGGTGACGGAGTAGTCATAGCCCGAGTACTGACGAAGCGCAGTGGTCATTCCGACAGCAACCCCCACCAGAATTGAGAGCACGGTTGCCAAAATAATTAGCTGCAAGGTTGAGGCAATTGCTCCGGCCAGAGCGTCTGTCACAAGGCTTTCGCCCTTTGCTATGGACACCCCAAGATCGCAACGTCCGACCAGGCAGCCGGCCGCACCACCTAGCCAATAGAAATATCTCAGAAACGGAGGGACGTCCAGATCGAGCATCCCAGTTAGGTAGCGCAGACGATCTTGTGTGTTTGGGTCTCGGGAGGCACGGATTTCAGCTAATGGGTCGCCAGATATGGCGGTCAGTTGGTAGACAATGAAAGATGCGACTAGCAGCACGACCAAAGTCGCCGCAAATCTTCGCGCAATAAAACTAAGCATCATCGCCCTTTTTTACATTGTTTGGGGCCACCACTGATAAACAATGATGGCCCCTCACAATTATGTTTCTAGACTAGCCCGCGGTTGGGGCCCAGTTCCAGAAGTTCCAGTAGAAGTAAGGAACAAGTAGGTTTGGCGATACGCCAGTGACCTCTTTGTCCCACCAGGTTAGACCTGGGAACTGGAACAGAGTGATGTTGTATGCATCCTTTGCAAGCTCCGCCTCAATTGCAAGGCGGATACGAAGCTGCTCAGCTGGATCTACGGCCACATTCAGCTCGTCCAACAGACCCTTTGCGGCTGCGTTATCAAAGCCAGTCCAGTTAGAAGGTCCGCCCAGCACTAGGTACTGGTCGTCACCTGAAACTGACAGCGATGTTGCAGCCCAAGCAAATATGGTTGCGTCGTGCGGGTTGAGGTCTGGGAACACCGTCTCGGTGAATGCCCAGTTTGGCTCAGACTCGTCGATTAGGTTGAAGCCAACCGAATCCGCGGATAGCTTGAGAAGCTCGTACTCCTGGCCGCGACGAACGTTGCCCTCTGGGTACCAGAACTCAACATCGATTGGAGTAGAGACTCCGGCCTCTGCAAGCAGAGCCTTGGCCTTGACGCGATTTTCATCGTCGGTGCCTAGGTAATCGGAGTAGTAAGACTCAGCCTCGTCGTAACCTTCAGCACCCGGGATGAATAGCACCGAGGTTCGGACCTTTGCATCTGGGTTCAGAGGCTTGATCAACTTTTCGATGATTTCATTTCGAGGAACTGATAGTAGGAATGCCTGTCGAACCTTGAGTGCTTTAGCAGCGTCTCCGCCGTAGCTAGCAGGGTCGAATGGGCCTCCGTTGTTAACGGTGAGGTCGATGTGCTCGTAGGCTGCTTCCTCGCTGGACGCATACTCTGCGTTTGCAAGCGCCTGCACTAGAGCCAAGACGTCTGCCGTTGGCTGACCCGAGGCAATCTGGATTTCTCCATTGTCGACTGCCTGGATGGCGGCAGTTGAGTCTTCAATCTGACGAATAGTGACTCGCTCATACTGAGGCTTTGGGCCCCATGTGTAGAGCGGGTTCAAAACGTGAGTTGAGTACTGCTCCTCAACAAGCTCCTCGAGAACGTATGGGCCTGAGGACAAGTAAACCAGTGGGTTCTCAGGCGTGTTGACGGACGAGTAGCCCTCGTTCCAGACAGTTGCAACCGCAGCAAGCCACTCGGTGTCTTCGTTCATAATCGAGTCAATCAGCTTGCTCTTGGCATCCGCGATGCTTAGGTCAGGGTAGGCCATCTGAACAGCTCCGTGAGCGGCAACTCCGATGCCGAAAGCAAGCTCCCAGTCAACGTATTGAACGTCATACTCAAAAGTAATTGTGCTTCCACTAATTGTTGGAAGCTTCGAAGCTACGTTGTCTTTAGGTGCAGCGTGGGAGAACATGTAAACCCCGTCAGCATCCTTGAACTTTCCAAAGATGGTCGCCCATGCCAAAGCAAGGTCAGCTCCGTCGATTGCTGTTCCATCCGACCAGACAACTCCATCGTTGACGGTGTAAGTAACAGTAAGTGGGTCTTCACTAACGACTTCGTAGGTACCAAACTCAGTGTTCTTCACGAGAGCTGGCGAGTTGTCGTAATAGTTGAAGCTTGAGCTGGTCAAGTAAGTAGTCAGTGAGTTGGCCACATTGTTGCCAGCGGCTGAACTCGAATTGAATGTGTCAACAATATCGTTCCAGCCGACGGTGATCAGAGGCTCAAGAGTAGCCTCTTCCGTCACAGCCGCTGGGCTAGATGTTGGAGTTAGTTCTTCAGTAGCCGCACAACCCGCGAGGGTTAGGGCTAAAACGCTCAGTCCAGCAACAACTGCTGATCCGCGGAATTTCTTCATTGTTTCTCCTTCTATGTTTAACATGACGTCGGGTCCCATACCCGTCTCAATTTTTTAACTCTAGGGGTTGGATTTACCTAAACCTGCTGGGCGCATTGCAGTTTGGTAACGAATAATATTCACCGGTAATCCTCTTTTTTTTTCACGGCTCTCAAAACTTCGATGTTTTGGTCAAAACTGCGTAACTTTTGCAACTCACCGCTAGGGAAGAAGAAAGCTTTTGGCTTTCGATTCTCGGCAAATAATTGCACTGTCAATACCAATTCCAAGAGGATTTTGATATCTGGCACACACCCTGAGTGTCGAAGTGTCCGCATTCA
>CALGUV010000079.1 GCA_937920245.1 uncultured Microbacteriaceae bacterium | reverse complement strand
GGAGACGTTATTTCCGGCAAGTTTGACTCGATGATGGCGAAGTTGATTGTGACCGGCAAAGACCGCACCGAAGCTCTTGCCAGATCTCGCAGAGCTCTGGCCGAAATGCAAGTTCTCGGGCTACCAACTGTCCTTCCTTTCCACCGAGCAATAGTTGACGACGAGGCTTTTATCGGCGACGGGACAACCTTTGGGATTTTCACCCGCTGGATCGAAACTGAGTGGGACAACATCGTTGAACCTTGGTCAGGATCCCAGGAACAAATCCCGGAGCCAGAACCGCGCCATGAAATTGTTGTAGAGGTTGCTGGAAAACGCCTTGAGGTTTCGGTTCCTAAGCGATTGTTGGTTGGCGAAATTGGATCAGCGCAGGGTCATGCTCCCAAGCGTGCAGCATCCTCTAACGTCTCAGGTCACACCGGCGCCAAGGGCAATCTACTGCTGGCTCCCATGCAAGCAAGCGTTGTGAAGGTGGCGGTGAGTGTTGGCGACCCAATAGAACAGGGCGACCTAGTTGTAGTTCTGGAAGCGATGAAGATGGAGCAACCGCTAACCGCCCATCGCTCAGGAAAGATTAAGCAAATAGGCGTGGCCGTCGGAGACACTGTTTCAGCTGGGACTTTGCTTCTAGAGATAGAAGACTAATCAGTCGTCAATCGGCGGGTGCAGTGCACTAGCGGCTTCAGAAATGGACCCCGACAGCGACGGATAGACCGTGTAGGTTCTTGCCAACTGGTCAACCGTTAGTCGGTTCTCAATCGCTACGGCAATCGGATAGATCAAATCCGAAGCAGTTGGAGCAACTACCACTCCTCCAATAACGGTGCCTGAGCCCACAGAAGCATAGAGCTTTATAAAACCCTCTTCGATGCCTTGCATTTTGGCCCTCGGGTTGGTTTCGAGCACAATTTTTTGCACTTCACCGCGAACCAATCCCTGCTCAATCGCATCCTGCGACCAGCCGACCGAAGCGATCTCCGGTGACGTGAAAACGTTGGAGGCCACGTTGCGCAAACTCGTTGGGACGGACACATCTCCCATGGTGTGGTAGATGGCAGTTCTTCCTTGCATCGCGGCAACTGAAGCCAGCGGCAAGGCAGTAGAGCAGTCGCCAACGGCATATACATTCGCCCTAGAAGTTCGAGCGACTTTATTTGAAATCACGTGACCGGTTTCATTGAGCTTCACGCCGGCTTCTTCCAAACCAAGATCGGCAGTGTTGGGAATTGCTCCAACTGCCATCAAGCAGTGCGAGCCGGAAATAACCTGGCCGTCTTCCAGGGTGACTTCGACACTCTCACCTAAGTTTTTCACTGAGGTTGCTCGGGCATTGCGCAGTATGTTCATGCCTTTGCGCTTAAAGACACCCTCTATCAACTCGGCTGCATCACCGTCGTTTCCGGGAAGCACTTTGTCTCTCGAGGACACAAGGGTAACCTCACTCCCGAGATCCAGGTAGGCCGAAGCGAACTCCGCACCGGTAACGCCGGAGCCAACAACAATCATGTGGGTCGGTAAATCACCAATGTTGTAAAGCTGCTTCCAGTTCAGAATTCTTTTGCCATCAGTCTTGGCACTTGCAAGCTCTCTGGGGCTTGCACCGGTGGCGACAATAATTGTCTTGGCCTCGATTCGCTCTGAGGAGTTCTCGCCGGACTTGGTTATTAGAACATGGTGGTTTCCATCAAGAACCCCGCGACCATCAACCACGATGACCCCTTCGGTCTTTAGAGTGCGAAGCATATCTTTGGACTGGGACTTGGCTAATTGAAGTAAGCGGGTATTGATTGCCGGTAAATCTATGTCGATGGTCGGGGTGACGCGCTTGCCGTCCACCATTAGTCGAACACCCAGGGCTGAAGCAGATGCAACTCGTTGGGCCGCTTCTGCGGTTGCGATCAGAGTCTTCGAGGGGACAACGTCGGTAAGGACCGCATTGCCGCCAATACCGTTTTCCTCAACAAGGACGACTTCGGCTCCAAGCTGGACGCCGGCTCGAGCGGCTTCGTAGCCACCCGGGCCACCACCAATCACAACAATGCGGTGCTTAGTCATTTTTTTTTCGATCACAGGCCCTATTCTCCACCACGTGAGCATGACTATGCGTGGCTAGACTAATTTTCATGACGCATCTACTCGACGACGAGACAATTAATCCCTTCGAAATTGCCCAAAAGGCAGCTGACCAGATAAGAAAGCTTTCGGGGGTTGAGGCCCATCACATCGCCCTGACACTTGGCTCAGGCTGGGCTAAGGCGGCCGACCTAATTGGGGAAACAGTCAGTGAGATACCAGCTTCTGAGGTGATCGGTTTCTCAAAGCCCGCTCTTGCAGGGCACGTTGGAAACATCAGATCCATAAAGCTGCCCAACGGTAAGTTTGCTCTGGTAATTGGAGCCAGAACCCATTTCTACGAAAACCATGGCGTCAGAGCAGTAGTTCATTCGGTTCGAACGGCCGCTAAAGCCGGAGCTAAAGTCATGGTCCTCACAAACGGTGCCGGCGGAATCCAGCCGAAGTGGGCCGGTGGTGCCGCGGTTCTAATCTCCGATCACATCAACTTGACAGCCTCAAGCCCTCTTGAAGGAGCTAACTTCATTGATCTGACCGACCTATATTCGGCAAGACTGCGCGCTATCGCTAAAACCGTTGATTCAAGTCTCGATGAGGGCGTCTACGTTCAATTCCGTGGCCCTCACTACGAAACACCCGCCGAAGTCCAAATGGCGAAAATAATGGGCGGCGATATCGTAGGAATGTCAACCGCACTCGAGGCCATTGCCGCAAGAGAATCGGGTATGGAGATCCTCGGAATGTCGCTAATTACGAACCTGGCCGCGGGCATCCAAAAGACTCCGCTCAGCCACGCAGAGGTTATTGAAGCCGGTCAGCAAGCCGAAGCGCGAATATCCAAGCTACTAGCAGAAATTGTGGACAAGATTTGAGTCAACTAGTAGATCAGGCCCAGGCGTGGCTTGATCAGGATCCTGACCCGGTTACAAAGCTCGAGCTTCAAGCACTCATCGATAATCACGATGAGGAGGGCCTAGCTTCTCGATTTAGTTCGCGCCTAGACTTCGGGACCGCAGGACTGCGGGGCGAACTAGGGGCTGGCCCGAACCGAATGAACAGGTTGGTTGTGGCTCAAACTGCCCTGGGTATCGCTCAGTTTTTAAATGCTAATCGCGAGACCTACTTGGATCCTTCTGGAGAACTAAGTGCAGTAATCGGCTATGACGGCAGAACAAACTCAGATGTGTTCGCGCTGGACAGCGCAGAAATATTGAGTGCGGCCGGAATCAAGACCTTTCTGTTTTCAGAAATGGTCCCGACACCGGTTGCCGCTTTCACCGGCAGGCGGCTTGGCGCAAGCCTCACTGTGGTTGTGACTGCAAGCCACAACCCTCCTAGGGACAACGGCTACAAGGTCTACCTTGGAGGCCCCACCGGAGGCAGCCAGCTTGTTCCTCCCCAGGACAAAGAAATAGCGAATCTAATAACTGCCATTTCAACAAAAACTACTTTTCAAGAGATTCCAAAAAGCAAGGACTTTGCGCTCATCGGGCAACCAGAAATCAATCAGTACTTGAATCGAGCCAAAACGCTTGTCAGTCTGGACGAGAGCGCCATTGCCAAAAGGTCAGCGATTCGAATAACACACACCGCCTTACATGGGGTTGGCTGGAAGGTAGTAAGCCCTCTATTGGCCGCCGCCGGCTTCAAGGTTTTACCGGTCAAATTACAAGCAGAGCCGGACCCTAATTTTCCAACCGTTGCCTTTCCGAATCCGGAGGAAAAAGGTGCCATGGATCTTAGTTTTGCCGAAGCAGCCAGCAATGACAGCGACATCATTTTGGCCAATGACCCAGATGCCGACCGGCTTGCAGTGGCAGTTCGCAGTGGGGATGGCTATCAAATGCTCACTGGAGACCAGGTTGGGCTGCTACTTGCAAATCAGCTTGCTCCAAGCTCAAAGGCAATCGCAAACTCGATAGTTTCGGCTGATTTATCGGCACTCGCGGAGCACTACGGTGTGCCCTACACCCAGACATTAACAGGCTTCAAGTGGATTTCTAAGGTTCCCGATCTTGGCTATGGATATGAAGAAGCGCTCGGTTACTGCGTTGATCCGGAATACACCCCGGATAAAGACGGCATAACAGCGGCCCTAATAATCGCCCAGATGGCATCAGATTTGAAAGCCCAAGGTAAGACCCTGGTTGATCAAATTCAGGATTTGGCCCAGAAATTTGGGCACATTGCAACCGGTCAGGTTTCACTCAGGGTGTCAGATCTTTCGGTGATTGGAAAAATCACATCTGGCTTGCGGGCTAACCCACCGGCAAGCATTGGAGCCGAAGCCGTCCTTTTCGAGGATTACCTGGCCCGAACCGATGCCATGAAAACGGATGCTCTTATTTTTTCCAGCAAATCAATCAAGATAATCGTGAGACCCTCTGGCACGGAACCAAAGCTGAAGTGCTACTTACAGGCTTCCGCGACCAGCAAGCTAGATGCCACCAAGCTTCTTGAGAGCCTGAAGACTTGGGCCGAGGCTACTTTGAGCGCCTTGAAATAAACCTTTTAATGCTTTCCGGAACAGGCAGGGATTCCGACTCTGGGTCAGCCGGTATTGCCTCGCCAGCTATTGAAGTAAGTGGGATGGTCCCTGACCAAAAACCTAGGTCCATGTCCTCTGGCGGGTCATCAACTTCGTTAACTGAAATCTTTACTGACGCTTCTGCCAGCGACAAGGAAAGAATCAATGTGGCTGCTACTTCTTTTTTGGTGGTTGGTCTTGCCTCGCCAACTCTTCCTGGAATCATCGCATCACTAACTACGTCTAGAGCGTGATGTTTTTGGTCCATTGGAACCAATTTGGCTTTTCCAAAGATCATGACCGCTCGGTAGTGCATGCCGCTGTTGAAATTGCTTCTGGCAACCTTCAAGGCATTGAGTTCAGTTATGGAAACGCAGACCTCTGGTTCAGTTTCCAAAATACGCATCAGCCTTGATCCGGATGAGCCGTGAAGGAATATCTCATCTCCGCTTCTGCCATATGCCATCGGCACCACCAGAGGAGAGCCGTCGATGACCACGCCGACGTGGGCAACCAGATTGGCGTCCAAGATGTTATTCAGATCCGAGATGCTCTCAGAAGATTTGTAGCTCATTCTGTGAAGCTTCGTTCGCTCCGAGGAGCCTGGGGAACTCATTCTGCAAGACTAGCTCAGCGTGGCTTTCAGCTTTTCGCCTAATTCACCCAAATCAAAAATATTATTTATAGCTATTACCTCGGCAGGAATGCCGGCTAGCTGGTCAAGGATTTCCGGAGTCGCAAGAATCACCTGCGCCATTTTGTCGGCCCCACGAGCTTCGTCTATTGAGACAGCTCGCACCTCTGCTTCGATCCCCAGCATTGATAGAGCCCTCTCGGCATTGGACTTCAGTAAAACACTGGTCCCAATCCCCGCTCCACACACTGCATAAATCAACATGGTTTGATTAAAGCGCGTTTTTAAGCAGAATGTCCTCAATGACGCTTAGGGCAGAAGCATTTAACAAGTTGTTCATAACCTGATCGGTGCTCATGAGCTGCCCGAAATCACCCAGCATCTCCATGTGCTCGCTGGCATTAGGCGAACAGAACGAGAAAATTAGACTGACCGGATCATTTGCGGATCCTGATATGACTGGCTCGTCAAGCCTCAAAAGGGCCATTCCAGGAGCCAGAACCGAATCGGACGGCTTGGCATGTGCAAGAGCGAGGCCAGGGGCAATAACGAAGTAAGGACCCAAAGTTTTTAGGCTTTCCAAAACTTCGTCAACGTAGCTAAGTTCCGTTTTGCCGGATGCGACCAAGAGCGAAACCGATTGCGTCACTGCGGCAACGAAGCTTGGCGAAGTGCCTTGAGTGACTATTGAACCTGGACCAAAATAACTACTCAGCACCGTTTGCCTCAGCGAAACCAGCCTCAATCATCTCGATTAGCTCTTCGCGCTCATCGACCGCCTGAAAAGCCGCCTCGGCGGCATTTAGCTGCAGCTGCTCAAGGTCTGCCAATTTGTAGCCAAAAGTATCGACCAAAATTTGAAGTTCCTTGGTTAGGTTTGTCGAACTCATAAGTCGGTTGTCAGTATTGACAGTTACGTTGAATCCGAGGTCATACATGATGTCGATCGGATGATCGGCCATCGTGTCGCCCAAGAGGCTAAAAGCTCCGGTTTGCAGGTTCGAAGAGGGAGAGACTTCAAGGGCTATTTGTCGATCGTGCACCCATTGAGCAACCGGTCCAAGAACTACTAGGTCGGTATCACCATCGGTTCTAGAAAACATGATGTCCTCCACCAGCCGAACTCCGTGACCAATCCTGAGTGCCCTTCCAGAGACAACTGCGTCCTTTATGGACTCAATGCCGCTGCCTTCTCCCGCGTGAACTGTGCAGGGAAATAACTCAGCAGCCAAGTAATCAAATGCCAACTGGTGCTTGGATGGCAAAAAGCCTTCTTCGGCTCCCGCGATGTCAAAGCCGACGACCCCATCGTTCCGGTGCCGAACTGCAAGCTCCGCGACCTCAAGAGCCCTGTCCGCGTGACGCATCGCAATAATGATCTGCCCAGTGCGAATGAACCCGCCTTGGTCACCGACATCCTCCATGCCCCGCTCAAGGCCGTCCTGCACTGCTTCAACCGTTTCATCGAGGCTCAGCCCCATGTTCAAGTGCTGTTCGGGGGCCCAGCGCAATTCCGCGTAAATTACATTTTCTTTCGCCAAGTCAATGACGGCTTCATAGGCGACCCGCTCGAGCCCGGCTCGAGTCTGCATGACCCCCACGGTGTGCTGAAAAGTTGAGAGGTACCGCTCCAACGAGCCAGAGTCCGCATTTTGTCGAAACCAGTCCGCCAACTCCAGTGAATCGGTGGTTGGCAACTCGTGCCCAATTTCGGCGGCGAGTTCGACGATGGTTTGTGGTCTAAGCCCACCATCTAGATGGTCGTGGAGCGAAATTTTCGGAAGCGCTGCGATGTCCATTTATTCCTAACTAACCATGTTCCGTGTTGGCTTCGGTCTAATTAACCCGACCAAGAATTAGCTTACGTTCCGCCGGCTTGCTTTCTTGGAATCCGATTGATTCTTCGGCAATTGCGATTGCTCGCTCGAACTTTTCTGGGGTGTCGGTGTAAAGAGTCATCACCGGTTCTCCAGCTTTCACGTGGTCGCCAAGCTGAGCATGCAATTCAACACCGGCTCCAAACTGAACCTGATCTTCCTTGCGCTCTCTTCCGGCTCCCAATCTCCAGGAAGCGACACCGATTGACAGGGCTTCCAGCTTCGAAATAAATCCGGACTTGCTGGCTCTGATAACGTGCGAATCGGTGGCCTTTGGCATTTTTGCGTCTGGGTCTCCTCCTTGAGCTGAAATCATCTTCCGCCAAACATCCAAAGCTTTGCCGTTATTCAGATTCTCGCGAGGGTCCACGTCTGGCATGCCGCTCAGTGAAAGCATCTCTCTTGCCAATTCCACCGTTAGCTCCACCACATCGGACGGCCCTCCGCCCGAAAGAACGTCCACCGATTCCTCGACCTCAAGTGAGTTACCAATCTTCTTGCCCAAAGGGGTGGACATGTCGGTTAGTAGCGCCGACGTGTTAACGCCGGCATCTTTTCCAAGCTGCACCAACACCGTTGCCAATTCGTTTGCTCGGTCAAGGGTCTTCATGAACGCGCCGGAGCCGACCTTTACATCCAGAACCAATGAAGAGGTGCCTTCGGCAATCTTCTTGCTCATGATTGAAGACGCAATAAGAGGAATTGCCTCGACTGTTCCCGTGACATCACGCAGCGAATATAGTTTGCGATCTGCAGGAGCAAGACCCTGCCCAGCAGCGCAAATCACTGCCCCAACCTCGGCTAGCTGGCTGTAGAGCTCCGTGTTGGAAAGACTGGCCTGCCAGCCAGGAATTGCCTCTAGCTTGTCTAGTGTCCCGCCGGTGTGGCCCAGACCACGGCCACTTAGCTGAGGAACCGCAATGCCGTAGGAAGCAACTAGTGGGGCCAGCGGCAAGGTGATCTTGTCTCCCACGCCCCCGGTAGAGTGCTTATCGGCGGTGGGCTGAGTGAGTCCAGAGAAGTTCAATCGCTCTCCGGAGGCAATCATCGCCATCGTCAGGTCTCTAATTTCATCTCGGCTCATGCCGTTTAACAAAATAGCCATGGCCATTGCCGACATTTGCTCGTCCGCCACCACACCAGAGGTGTAGTTCTCAACCAGCCAGTTGATTTCGGCGGTACTAAGCGCTCCGTGTTCGCGCTTCTTAATAATCAGTTCTACGGCACTAAAGCTCATTGCGGTCAAGGTCCTTCGGTCCAAAGGCATCCGGAAGTACCTCGTTGATTGTTTTAATACCCGAGACAGTTTGAAGAAGCATCCCCTCGGCACTGTGCTCATAGAGCAACTGCCGACATCTGCCACAAGGCATCAATGGATTTCCTTGACCGTCGACACAGGCAAATGCCACGAGCTGACCGCCTCCGGTACGAAACAGCTCACTTACAAGCGAGCATTCTGCACAAAGCGCAAGCCCGTAGGACGCATTCTCCACATTGACGCCCGTGATGATGCGGCCGTCGTCACAGATTGCAGCAGCACCAACCGGGAACTTCGAATACGGTGAATACGATTTTGGAAGCACATCAATGGCTTGTTGGGTTAGGTTCTCCCAGTCGATTTTCATACACTAGCCCTTCACGTATGGCACTGCTAGCGCCTTAGGTGGCCTTGATTTACCGACAAAACCGACAACGGCAATGATCGTTACCACGTAAGGGACCATGGTTATAAAGTCCGTTGGAATACCCGGGCTCACCTGGTTTGCCCATACCCGAAGGATTATCGAGAACCCAAACAAAAGGGCCGCAAGGGACGCATAGATGGGGTTCCAACGACCCAGGATGACCACCGCGAGAGCGATAAATCCAAAGCCTCCAGACATCTCTCGGCCAAACGCGCCTGCGTTACCGATTGTTAGTGCAGCGCCGCCAAGGCCTGCTATTGACCCACCGATGGTTACCCACCAGAATCTGGTTCGCCCCACATTAATACCGACTGTGTCAGCGGCCAATGGGTGCTCACCAACTGCCCTTGCTCGAAGCCCCAATCTGGTCTTGAACAAAACGAACCAGATAGTTGGCACGATAAGAATTGCGAAGAAAACAGTGATGCGATTTTCGAAGAACACTGGACCCAGAAGCGGAATGTCACTCAATACCGGAATTTTGATTATGTCCATGGTTCCGGGAAAGTTCACGTTCTCCGCATCCTCTGTCAACCACTGCTGATACAAGAAATTAGTAACCCCGATAACCAAAACGTTCAGCACAACGCCAACAATGATCTGCTGAGCCAAGAACTTTATCGAAAATACCGCCAAGATCATCGAAACTAGGGCGGAGGTGACCATTGCGGCCATTACTCCAAACAGAAAATTATCTGTGATTGATGACACTACTGCCGCCATGAACGCTCCGGTTAGAAGCTGGCCCTCGATGGCTATGTTCGTTATTCCCACGCGCTCACTCATGATTCCAGCCATCGCCCCAAGAATGATTGGGACCGCCAAAACCAAAGCCGTACCGGCGATAAACGCAATTGGAACCGATTTTTCAGCCGCCAGCCAGCCAAGCAGTGCCGTCACTCCGACGAGACCAAATACAATCGAAACCCAGATTGGGGTTTTCAGGTTCTTTATGGCCTTGGAAAGTGAAAATCCTGCTAGCGCGAACATCGCCAATCCGGCAAGGACTCCGAGCAGGCTTGAGTCGATATCTAACGTCGGGAGCTGAAGGGAATCGGTTCGCCTAGATATCTCAAAAGCGACCATTCCATCGCGTCCCAGAAGCCCTAAAAACACAAGTGTCAGAAGACCAATCGAGCCCATTACGATAGGCGACTTGTAGCCAACCTTTACTTCAGTTTCTTTTGAGGTGGTCATTTGGAGCCTCCCCCACGCGTGAATATTCGTTTTCGGATGGATTCGAGGGCATTAGTCGTCTGTGGCTTAGGCAGTCTGAATAGCGCCCGAATCAAGGGCGGAGCCGCAATAAACAGCACTATCGCTCCCTGAACGATTCCAAGCACCTCCGGGCTTACTCCGAAAACCTGCATGGATGGCGCGCCGGCCTTGAAGGCCCCGAAGAGCAGTCCTGCAAGCAAAATGCCTGGTCCCGATGATCCGCCCAGCAAAGCGACCGTGATTGCATCGAAGCCGATATTCGCGTGGCTCGAAGGAGTAACACCGATTGCAGTTCCCAGTGCCTGGTTGGCTGCAGCAACTCCAACAAAACCAGCCGAAAGTGCCATTGCCAAGATGTAAGTCTTTTCAACGTTTATTCCGGCCGCCCTAGCAGCATCAGGATTAAAGCCCACCATTCTCAACCTGTACCCAATGGTGCTTCGCTCCATTAGCCACCAGAAAACTACAACTGCCAACAACGCAAAAATTAGACCCCAGTGCAGCGAGTAATTGTCTCCCAGTAATTTAGGAAGCAGAGCAGTTTCAGCAGCCGCATCCGCTTTCGGGTTGCCGGACGCTCTAGTTTCCTGCAGAAGGGCAGGGTCTCTCATTAAGAATGTAAAGAAGTAAAGCGCGATGTAATTCATCATGATCGTCAAGATCACCTCATGTGCACCCGTCCTAGCCTTCAGGAAGCCCACAAATGCACCCAAAAGTGCAGCGCCGACTATTCCGGCTATCAGAGCAACGACCATGTGCAGGACGAAGGGAAGCTCAAGCCTCGTAGCTACGAATGTCGCGAATATCATTCCGAAGATTAGCTGTCCGGTTCCACCAATGTTGAATAGACCCACTCGAAAAGTAAGCCCGATGCCAAGCCCCGCAGCGATAAGCGGTGCGCCCAAACGTAGAGTCTCGGTCAGTGGCCTGATTGCCTTCTCAAATGTTTCAGCATCGGCGTTGTAAATAGCGCCTCGGAAAAGTGCCCCGTAGCCATCATTCACAACAGCAAATGCGGCGCCTAGGGCGTCGGCAGGCCGGGCAAATATGTAGCCGAGGGACTCAATGAACTCCTTATTTGAGCCAATCATGAACAACGCCCCGACCAAGAAACCCAGCAAGATCGAGATCACCGTTCGGACCAAGCCACCCGAGAAAATTTCACGCATTACCTGCGGCATCGTGTTGTCAGCCTTATTTATTTCACTCATGCGGTCACTCCAGCCATTAGCTTGCCGAGATCTTCTCTAGAAGTATTCGGTTCTACAATTCCAACTATTTTGCCGCGATACATCACTGCAATTCGATCTGCCAGCGCCAAAACTTCATCGAGTTCTGAAGAAATCAAAATCACGGCCTTGCCAGCATCTCGCTCAGCAATTATTTGCTCGTGAATGAACTCAATAGAGCCCACGTCCACTCCTCGAGTTGGCTGAGATGCAATCAAGAGAATGACCTCTCTGGACAACTCTCTGGCAACAACGACTTTTTGCTGGTTACCCCCAGACAGCTTGTTAGCAACTGTTTCTGAAGATGGAGTTCGGACATCGAACTGCTCTACCAGCTCCTTAGCAATGAGCTTGCGGGCTGCAAAGTTTATGTTCAGGCCCTTAGTGAACCTTGACTTATAGGAGGAGTTCAACATTAGATTTTCAGCAATCGTGAACTCGGAAACCAAGCCATCGCTCTGGCGGTCTTCAGGAATAAACCCGACGCCACTCTCCAGCACTTCGCGCACGGACTTGTTTGTTATTTCCTTGCCGTTTAGGTTCACTTTGGCTTTTGACCCCATGGGCTTCCTCAACCCAAGCAGGAATTCGGCCAGTTCGGTTTGACCGTTGCCTTGGACTCCGGCAAGGGCCAGAATCTCTCCGCCTCGAACCTCAAAGCTCACGTCATTCACAGCCTTTTGCGATCGATCATCTAAGACGGTTATGTGCTCAACTTCTAGGACCACATCTCCCATAGCTGCTGGCTTCTTGTTGACAGTCAGCATTACTTCGCGACCGACCATCAGCGATGCAAGTGCCGAGGTTTCGGCATCGGGCTTGGCCGATCCCACAACTTTGCCGAGTCGAATAACAGTGATTCGGTCAGCCACTGCCTTTACTTCACGAAGCTTGTGAGTGATGAAAACGATGGAGGTGCCGCTTTTGGCAAGTTGGCGCATGATCTCCATGAGCTCGTCGGTCTCCTGAGGAGTAAGTACTGCTGTCGGCTCGTCCAGCACGAGGATCCTGGCATCTCTTGAAAGCGCCTTGATAATTTCGACTCGCTGCTGCGCCCCTACCGGAAGGTCCTCGATTAGAGCGTCCGGGTCAATGTTGAACCCAAAGCGCTCAGAAATCTCTAAAACTTGTTTTTTTGCTTCAGCTATGTCAATTACCCCAAGGGCTTTGGTCGGCTCGTGGCCGAGGGCAACATTCTCTGCAACAGTAAAGACGGGGATGAGCATGAAGTGCTGATGGACCATTCCGATTCCGGCCGCCATCGCGTCGCCGGGTCCGGAGAAGTTCTGCCTAACGCCATCGATTTCTATGTGGCCCTCGTCGGCGGTGTATAGGCCGTAGAGGACGTTCATCAGCGTGGACTTGCCAGCACCATTTTCGCCAAGCAGGGCATGTATCTCGCCGGGCTCAATGACTAGATCGATATCTTCGTTTGCGGTAACTGCGCCAAAGCGCTTCGTGATTCCGAGTAGTTCAAGTTTCAACAGACACTCCTTTGTGCAATTACTTTATTTCAAAAACTAAAAACTAAAAGGCCGTGGGATTTACCCCACGGCCTTTTAACTTTTTAACTAGCTCTTTGGATTAATTTCACCGGAGTTGATTCCGGCTTCGATCTCCACTAGTCGAGCCTTTACTTCGTCAGAAAGCTTGGAGTCGAAGTCGTAGAACGGGCTTAGGCCAGTTCCGCCATTCGCAAGAGTTCCAACGTATGCCTCACCGTCGAATGCTCCACCAGCTGAAAGCTCAGCAATGATGTCGTATACGGCGTTGGTCATGCGCTTCTCAGCTGAAGTAAGCACGAATGGTGCGTACTCTGGGCTGGTAAGTGCTACGTCCTTGTCAACACCAATCATGACGCCATCGATGCCGGCTTCCTTGATTGCTTCGGATGAAGCACCGAACTGGTCGCCACCAACTGGGAACAATACGTCTGCACCCTCATTGATTAGAGCGGCAGCAATTGACTTTGAGGTTCCAGAGTTTGGAACGAAGTCACCGATAAACTGACCGGTTTGGGCCATTGGGTCCCAGCCAACAACGGTCACAGGGACACCGTTTTCGTTAGCCCAGGCCATTGCGCCGTAGTAGAAACCGTCCATGAAGTCAGTAACTGCTGGGATCTGAAGTCCACCGTAAGTTCCAACAACCTTGGTTGTCGAGTATGCAGCTGCTGCATATCCTGCAAGGTAAGAAGACTCAGCCATGTTGTATACAACTGGCTTTAGGTTTGCGTTGCCCTCTGACCATCCATCGATGGTTACGAAGCTCATGGTTGGGTTAGCAGCTGCGATTGCGTTAGCATCGGCCACCAAGTTGAAGCCCACTGCGAAAGTGATGTCGCAGCTCTGGTCAACCATTGCTTGCAAGTTAGGAGCGAAGTCCTCAGCAGAGTTTGACTCAGCGTCGGCAATCTGTGCTCCAAGGTCTGCTTCGGCCTTCTCTAGGCCGTCGTATACAGACTCGTTGAATGACTTGTCGTTCCAGCTACCCTCATCCGAAACTGCACATGCCAAGTAGTCAATGGCTGGTGCTGCTTCTTCTGTTGCGGTAGCGGCAGCTGTCTGGGTTGGCTCGGCCTCTGGGGCGGCAGCACAGCCTGACAGCACTAGTGCTGAAACGCCCATTAGAGCGAAAGCAGCGGATGCATTACGTAGCTTCAAGGTTCCTCCTGAATTATGTGAAGGCGCTTATCGCACCTATTTTGAGATTACTCTAGCGGCACAAATCGCGGCTGAAACCCATATTCCAAAGCTTTACATTATTGAGATGTTTGTCTAAAGAAGGTCCGAGTGACCGGTTTGCTTGAGCGCTTCGACCATAGCTTTAACCTTTTGAGCGTGGACCTTTGTGGTGATAAGAAGTGCGTCCGCTGTGTCCACCACAATTATGTCCTCAAGTCCAATCAGAGCAACCAATCGATTCGTGTCACTGACCAATATTCCTGATGACGAATCGGACAGGACTTTTGCTGATCCAAGCACCGCCAGGTTGTTGCTATTGCCCTGTGACTGCAGTTCTGCGATTGCCGCGAAGTCTCCCACGTCATGCCATTCGAAATTGCCTGGCACTACTGCCACCAAGCCCAGCTTTGCCGCTGGCTCAGCAATCGCGTAATCGATCGCAATCTTGTCGAGTCCCGGCCAGATTGAATGCAACTTCTCAGTGCGATTCTCAGTGTCCCAATGTTCAGCTAGCTCCATGACACCTGCATGGAGCCTTGGTTGCGTCTTTGCAAGCACATCGAGCAAAAGCTTTGCAGGCGCGATGAACATTCCGGCGTTCCAAAGATATTTTTTTGAGGCCACAAATTTTCCGGCTTTTTTTATGTTCGGCTTTTCAATGAAGTCCGCCACCTCAAACCCTTCGGTGCCCGAAATTGGAGAACCTTTTTTGATATATCCAAAAGCCACAGATGCTTCGGTTGGAACGATGCCAATGGTCACGATCTTCCCAGTGGCAGCTATCTCAATTGAAGCTTCGATTGCCCTCAAAAGCTTTCCGTTATTTCTGATCACATGATCTGCGGCGAAAGAGCCGACTATTACCTTCGGATCTCTTTTATAGAGAACTGCAGCTGCCAGGGCAATAGCTGCGGTCGAGTCCTTTGGTGAGGGTTCAAGGATTAGGTTCGCCGGGTCCAAATCGGGCAGGTGCTTGTTAACCGTCGCGGCATGCACATCGCCGGTAACTACCATCATCCGGTTACCCACCAAGGGCGATAGCCGATCCCAAGTGTCTTGTAGCAACGTTTGCCCGGAACCGGTCAGGTCGTGCAGGAACTTTGGAGCACTGGCTCTGGAGAGTGGCCAAAGCCTTGAACCCACGCCACCGGCCGGGATGATTGCGAAGAAATGGTCTTGCGCAGCGGTTGGTTTTTTATTCACGAAATCACTCTAGGCGTTATTGGCTTAGATTCAAAAGGTTGGGATCTACTGGGTTAGACTTAAGTTCAAATTCTGATCTATCCATGGAGGCTAGCTTGGCAATAAAGCCGGCAGGAACCCTTTACCGCGGCAAAGTCGGTATGTGGTCCTGGGTACTGCACCGCATCAGCGGTGTTGGTATCTTTTTCTTTTTACTCGTCCATGTTTTGGACACTGCCCTTGTTCGAGTGAGCCCTGAGGCTTACAACATCGTCATTGAGTCCTACAAAACCCCGGTGGTCGGTCTAGCAGAGTTAGGCCTTGTGGGGGCAATCTTGTTTCACGGCCTAAATGGTCTTCGTGTAATCGCGATTGATTTCTGGTCAAAGGGAACGAAATATCAAAGCGTGATGTTCTGGGTTGTGATTGCGGTGACTGTCATCGCAGTTGCAGGGTTCACTCCGATGCACCTTGCACGAGTTTTCGGACACTAGGGGTTGATGATGAGCGTAACTATCGAGACACCAAATCGTCCTAGGACTCGCAAGCAAGCGAACTGGGAGAAGTACGGCTGGCTGTTCATGCGCGTCAGCGGCCCGTTACTAATTGTTCTGATCTTCACCCACTTAGTCGTCAACCTCGTTCTCGGCGATGGCATCAAAGCTATCGACTTTGCATTTGTGGCTGGCAAGTGGGCAGACCCGTTCTGGCAGGTTTGGGATCTAGCGATGCTTTGGCTCGCTCTGATTCACGGAACCAACGGAATGAGAACCATCGTCAACGACTACGCCGGCCAGGTCAAAGTCCGCAGAGCTCTCACGACAACACTGTGGGCAGTTTGTGCGCTTCTGATTTTGCTTGGAACTCTAGTTATTTTCACATTTGACCCATGCCCAGCTGGTGCATCCGCTGAGCTATTGGCCTCATTCTGTCCGGCGCAGTAAGTAAAGGGAAATAAATTGGCGGAAAAAGTTACAGCGGACGAAAACATCACATATCACTCGTTTGACGTGCTGATCGTTGGCGCCGGAGGTGCCGGCATGCGAGCTGCAATCGAAGCTGGCACCGACCTCAACGTCGGTGTCGTTTCAAAACTATTCCCAACCAGAAGCCACACCGGAGCCGCCCAGGGCGGAATGGCCGCAGCTCTTGCAAACGTTGAAGAAGACAACTGGGAGTGGCACACTTTCGACACTGTTAAAGGTGGGGACTACTTAGTTGACCAGGACGCAGCCGAAATCTTGGCAAAAGAATCGGTTCAGGCAGTAATTGACTTAGAGAACATGGGACTGCCCTTTAATAGAACCCCAGACGGCAAGATTGACCAGCGCCGCTTCGGTGGTCACACCAGGGACCACGGCAAGGCACCGGTTAGGCGCAGCTGTTACGCAGCTGACCGCACCGGCCACATGATTCTGCAAACTTTGTACCAGAACTGCGTCAAGCTCGGAATCAATTTCTTCAATGAGTTCTACGTTCTGGATTTGGTAATGAACGATGGCAAGCCAGCCGGAGTTGTTGCCTATGAACTCGCCACCGGAGACATTCACGTTTTCCAGGCAAAGTCGATTGTTTTTGCAACCGGTGGGTTTGGCAAGATCTACAAAACCACTTCTAATGCTCACACCTTGACCGGTGACGGAGTGGCGATTGCTTTTAGAAGAGGCATCCCTCTGGAGGACATGGAGTTTTACCAGTTCCACCCGACCGGCCTTGCCGGTTTGGGAATCCTCTTGTCCGAGGCAGCCAGAGGTGAAGGTGGAATTCTTAGGAACGCCTCCGGCGAAAGATTCATGGAGCGCTACGCCCCGACCATTAAAGACCTTGCTCCAAGAGACATGGTTGCCAGAGCAATGGCAAACGAGGTTCGTGAGGGCCGCGGTGGCGGACCTAATAAGGATTATGTTTTCCTTGACCTGACTCACCTTGAGCCTGCAGTCATTGACGCAAAGCTTCCGGACATCACAGAGTTTGCAAGGACCTACCTTGGTGTTGAGCCCTACACCGAACAGATACCAGTTTTTCCAACCGCTCACTACGCAATGGGTGGCATCCCAACAAACATCAAGGCGGAAGTGCTCTCGGATAACGACACTGTTATTCCAGGTCTCTACGCGGCTGGAGAGTGCGCTTGCGTTTCAGTGCACGGCGCAAACCGCTTGGGAACCAACTCACTGCTAGACATCAACGTTTTTGGAAAGCGCGCTGGACAGTACTCAGTTGAGTATGCAAAAACCGCAACTCAGGTGCCGATGCCGGAAAACGCAGCCGACGATGTCATTGCGATGATCGCCAAGGTGCGCAAAGCCAAGGGCAAGGAGAAAATTGCTCAGCTTCGCAAAGAGCTACAGGAAACCATGGACAAGAACGCTCAGGTCTTTAGAACCGAAGAAACCCTGAACGAAGCATTGGAGAAAGTAGCAGAATTGCGCAAGCGCTACGAAAACATTTCTATTCAGGACCAGGGCAAGCGCTTCAACACTGATCTACTAGAAGCGATCGAATTAGGCTTCCTGCTGGATCTTGCCGAAGTAACTGTAATTGCTTGCCGCGAGCGCCGAGAATCACGCGGTGCGCACCTGCGCGAGGACTACACCGAGCGAGATGACAAGAAATTCATGGTTCACTCCATGGTCTACAAGCAAGAGAAAATCGAAAAGAACACCGGGACAAATATGAGAATCGGGTGGAAGCCCGTTGTTGTGACTAACTACCAACCTATGGAGCGCAAGTACTAATGGCTGAACTATCCGTTCCAACGATTGAGTCCTTCACGGTCACACTTATCGTCAGAAGATTCGACCCAGAGAATGACACCGAGCCAAAGTGGGAGGATTTTGACGTTGAAATGTATGGAACCGACCGGGTTCTAGACGCGCTTCACAAGATCAAGTGGGAGCAAGATGGCTCACTGACCTTCCGTCGCTCTTGCGCACACGGTGTTTGCGGCTCCGATGCAATGCGTATCAACGGTAGAAACCGACTTGCCTGTAAGACTCTTATCAAGGACCTTGACATCTCTAAGCCGATCTACGTGGAGCCAATCAAGGGCCTACCGGTAGAGAAGGACCTGATTGTCGACATGACGCCGTTCTACAAGGCTTACCTGGAGATCAACCCATTCTTGGTTGCCACCGATAAGCCTAAGAAAGAGCGCCTCCAGTCTCCAGAAGATCGTGCGCGCTACGACGACACAACCAAGTGCATTCTTTGTGCCGCTTGCACAAGCAGCTGTCCTGTGTTCTGGACCGATGGTCAGTACTTCGGCCCAGCTGCAATCGTGAACGCCCACCGATTCATCTTTGACTCCAGAGACGAAAACGCAGAACTACGTTTAGATATTCTGAACGATAAAGAAGGTGTGTGGCGCTGCCGCACTACCTTCAACTGCACCGAAGCGTGTCCGAGAGGGATTGAAGTCACCAAAGCTATAGCTGAGGTGAAACAAGCCATCTTGCGCGGAAGAGCTTAGACAGTTTATTTGTTGAAAATGCAATGACCGTAAATAGACGAACTGCCCTTACTGGGATTGTCGCCACATCCGCCGCATTTACCCTTGCTGCCTGCGCCGCCGAGGCTGAGCCAGTAAAAACCACTCTCCCTAGCGCCACAGTTGATGAAACAAGTGCGCCTCCCGCAACCGAGCAATTACTCGGTAAAGCCAGTGACGTGATGGTCGGATCGGGAATGAAGTACAAGATAAGCGATGCGCTCACCATCTTGGTTACCCGTCCCGCTCTAGAGACTTTCCGTGCCTTCAACGCGACCTGCACTCACGCCGGGTGCATCGTCACCGGCGTTCGCGAAGATCAGATAACTTGTGGTTGCCACGGAGCAAGATTCGACACCGATAGTGGTGAGCCTCAGTCCGGTCCAGCAAGAAGCGCCCTGGGCAAAATAACCATTGAAGTGCGCGGTGAAGATCTCTACGCGCTCATCTAACTCATAGATTGGTGTAGATGCTAAAGATTGCAAGCGTAAACGTAAACGGAATTCGGGCTGCGGCGCGGAAAAACATGGGCGAATGGGTTCAAGAATCCAACCCCGACGTGCTTTGCCTACAAGAGGTTAGAGCCCCTACCGAAGATTTGACAGAACTGTCCACCAACGGACCGCTTGCGGTTGCCGAGGGCTGGAACATTTTTGATGACCTCGCCACCGCCAAGGGCAGGGCCGGAGTTGCAGTGCTTTCCAAGCACAAGGTCCTGTCCTCCTCGACAAAACTTGGGCCGGATGACTTTGATTCTGCTGGACGCTGGCTAGAGGCCAAGATCGAAGTCGGTGACCAAACGGTAACTGTTATCAGTTGCTACGTTCACTCCGGAGAAGTAGACACCCCCAAGCAAGTTGAGAAATATAAGTTCCTGGATGCCATGACGATTCGCATGCAGGAGCTGATGGACTCAGGCCAACATGCGGTAATCGTTGGAGACCTAAACGTTGGCCACACCGAACTAGATATTAAAAACTGGAAAGGTAACCTGAAAAACTCAGGCTTTTTGCAAGAAGAGCGGGTGTATTTCGATGGTTTCCAGAAAATGGGCTGGGTAGATGTTGGAAGAACCAGTCATCCAGACCAACCCGGCCCCTACACCTGGTGGTCTTATCGGGGTAAAGCGTTCGACACTGATGCTGGTTGGCGAATTGATTACCAGCTTGCCACCCCGGCATTGGCAAAACTCAGCCAGACTTATCAGGTAGATCGGGCACCGAGCTATGACACCAGGTGGAGCGACCACTCCCCCGTTGTCGTTGAGTACGAACTGTAGGAATAGAAGATGACTAAACCAAACTTGCTCTCAGGAATGCAACCATCTGCGGCAAGCCTTCATTTGGGCAACTACTTGGGCGCGCTTACCCAGTGGGTAGCGATGCAGGATCAGTTCAACGCCTACTACGTAATTGTTGACCTGCACGCGATCACGGTCCCACAGGATCCGAAACTGCTGCGCGACAACACCCGTCGGACAGCGGCACAGTATCTGGCCGCAGGATTGGACCCAGCCAAGAGTGCGTTGTTTGTGCAGTCTCATGTCCCTGCTCACGCTCAACTAGCCTGGGTGCTGAACTGCATAACCGGTTTCGGAGAAGCTTCGAGAATGACGCAGTTTAAAGACAAGAGCCAAAAGGGTGGCGCAGACAATTCATCCGTCGGTTTATTCACATACCCAATCTTGCAAGCGGCGGACATTTTGCTTTATCAACCGACCGCAGTCCCTGTCGGCGAAGACCAGCGTCAACACCTAGAACTGACCCGCGATCTGGCGATGCGCTTTAATTCCCGATACGGCGAGACCTTCACCATTCCAAAAGCGGAAATCTTAAAAGAAACCGCCAAAATTTACGACCTTCAGGTTCCTACAGCAAAGATGTCAAAGTCAGCTCATGATCCAAAAGGATTGATAAACCTAATGGACGAGCCTGCGCAAATAACCAAGAAAATAAAATCTGCTGTCACCGACACCGATGGCGACATCCGGTTTGACCAAGAAAATAAGCCAGGCATTTCTAACCTGCTCGGTATTTATTCTGCACTCACCGGAGAGCCAGTTGCCAAAATAGAGTCCAGCCTTTCTGGCAGTGGTTACGGAACACTCAAGACTGAAGTGGCCGAAGTAGTAGTTGCAGCACTGGAGCCAATCCGAACTAGAGCCAATGAACTTCTCGAGGACCCGGCTGAATTAGATCGCCTGCTTGCCCAAGGGGCAGCTAAGGCTAACGAGACTGCAGAACAAACCCTCAAGGCCGTCTATCAAAACCTTGGCCTGGTAACTCCGGTCTGAGGAATTTCTCAGCTCAAAAGAGTATTGTTTCAAGTAAGCACAGTTCTTCGGGGTCAGTGAAAATCTGAACCGGCGGTTATAGTCCGCGACCCGACTGGAAACATCGCAACCAGCGATGAGACTCCAGGCGGTTGACTTGGTGGAAATCCAAGACCGACGGTTAAAGTCCGGATGAGAGAAGAACTAGGGCGCTATTTGCGCCCTCTTATTTTTCCGTTCCCGCGGTTCTGTGTTGTCAGAATCGAGAGGGAAAGATGCCAAGCGTAGAGCAATACGAATCCGCGATGCGCCGCGCCCTCGAGATCTCTCTAAGCGGGCCGGCTGTTGGCATAAACCCTCAGGTTGGCGCGGTAATTTTGGATCCGAATGGCGCCGTCGTGAGTGAGGGCTGGCATAAGGGTGCCGGCAGCGACCACGCCGAAGTCATGGCACTTGAACAATTCGCAGAAAACTTTCCGGGCGCTTCTCTTGAAAATCACACCGCAGTCGTGACGCTAGAGCCATGCAACCACGTCGGTAAGACTGGGCCCTGCGCTTTGGCTCTTGTTGAGGCTGGAGTCAGTCGGGTTGTGTTTGCATCTGCTGATCCTGGGGATCAGTCAAGCCAAGGATCTCGAACTCTAAAGGATGCCGGTATCGAAGTAATACCCGGCGTCCTTCTAAAGCAAGCCGAGGAGCAAAATCGGGTCTGGCTAGTCTCTAAGCGGCTCGGCAGGCCATTTGTTACTCTCAAGTGGGCTAGCACGTTAGATGGCCGCAGTGCGGCCGCTGATGGCACTAGCCAATGGATTAGCGGCCCTGAATCAAGGGCAGACACACATTCGAGGCGTGCAAACGCTGACAGTATTTTGGTGGGAACCGGCACCGCCATTGCCGATGACCCCGAGCTAACGGCCAGGAGGCCAGACGGTAGTTATTTTGAAGATCAACCAATCCGCATAGTTTTGGGCGAATCGGCAATTCCAGATGATTTGCGTCTCTTTAATGACAAAGCAAAAACAATTCAAATCCACACGCGTGACCTGCACGACGCACTGAACCAACTTTGGGCGCTGGGCATAAAGCACGTTTTTGTTGAGGGTGGACCGAAGCTTGCGAGCGCATTTGTTGGGGCGAAATTGGTAGATGAATTCATTGTTTACCTAGCGCCAAAACTTCTCGGTGGCCCAAACATGGCACTCGGTCAAATAGGGGTTACCGGCATCGAAGACGCAGCACAACTTCAACTACTTGAAACCAAACAACTTGGAAACGACATATTCATCAGAGCGAGGAGCGCCTAATGTTCACCGGAATCATTGAAGAACTTGGAACCGTAACTGGAATTACCAAGCAGTCAGATGCATTGCGTCTAACGATAAAAGGCAAAATGGTGCTGGAAGACCTAAAGCGAGGAGATTCGATCTCCTGCTCAGGCACTTGCCTAACCGCTATCGAGATTGACGAGAATGGCTTCACTGCAGACGTGATGATGGAAACCATCAAGCTAACCAGCCTCATGGAGGTGGTAGTTGGTGACCCAATCAACTTAGAGCGCGCGATGAACGCCCAAACTCGTTACGGCGGGCACGTCGTCCAAGGGCACATCGATGGTGTCGGAGAGTTTGTCTCGCGTGAAACCAGTGAGAACTGGGATTGGGTAAGAATCAGGATCCCTCGCGAACTCTTGCGCTACGTAGTGATGAAGGGGTCGATCACCTTTGACGGCATCTCGCTCACCGTCAATGAAATATCCGACGACGTGATTGGGCTTTCTTTGATTCCTGAGACGCTGCAGGTGACAACGCTGGGTTCCAAAAAGCCCGGATCAATGGTCAACGTTGAGGTTGATGTAATGGCAAAGCACATCGAGAGACTCATGGAGTTCAAGTAAATGGAAGTTATTGAATCAAGCATTGAAGAGGTTCTTAGTGCGCTTCGGGCCGGCAAGCCGGTTTTGGTAACCGATGCCGCAGATCGAGAAGACGAGGGCGACGCAATAATTGCCGCCGAGTTTGCAACCACCGAGTGGATGGCCTGGATGATCCGCTACACCTCAGGATATATCTGTGCCCCCATGACCGAGCAACGAGCCAACGAACTTGACTTGCCATTGATGTGGGTAAAAACCCAAGACCCCCACCGCACTGCCTACACGGTGAGCGTCGATGCTACCGACCGAGCGACAACCGGAATTTCAGCAGCCGACAGAGGCCTGACAGCCAGAGTGCTGGCTGACCGAAACTCCGGACCCCTTTCACTCATGCGCCCAGGTCACGTTCTTCCGCTGCGAGCGAAAGACGGTGGAGTGCTCGAAAGAGCCGGCCACACCGAAGCAGCGGTTGATCTCATGAAGCTAGCGGGCCTTGAACCGGTCGCAATGATGGCCGAGATGGTCAACGACGACGGAACCATGATGCGGCGCGAGGAATTATTTCAGACCGCCTTAAGGTTTGACTTACCTATGACTAGCATCTCGAACCTGAAGGATCACTTGGCCAAGCGTTCCTCGAAGCTAAATCCCAGTAGTAACAGGATTCGTTTCGACGCCGAAGCCAAGTTGCCCACAACTCACGGTGACTTCCGGGTACGAGGCTATTACGACGTTCAGACCACTGCAGACCACGTCGCCATCATCGCGGGCAACCCAACTGGAAAGAATGTTCTTGTCCGCCTTCACTCGGAGTGCATCACTGGGGAAGCTTTCGGTTCGTTGAAGTGTGAATGTGGACCGCAGCTGGATGGTGCAATGGATGCCATTGCCGCTGATCCACAAGGCGGAGTAGTTATTTACCTGCGCGGCCAAGAGGGCCGCGGTATTGGGCTACTTAACAAGCTAAAGGCTTATGCGCTGCAAGAACAAGGCTTGGACACAGTGGATGCGAACCTTGCGCTTGGACTCCCAAGCGAAGCACGCGAGTACGGAGCAGCGATTGCTATCTTGCAAGACTTAGGCATCGAGAGCGTTCGCTTGTTGACAAATAATCCTGAAAAGCGAGAGTCTCTGGAGAGCGCTGACATAGCTGTCACCGAGACAGTTCCCCTGATTGTTGGCCTAGCAGAGCAGAACCTTGGGTATCTAGCCGCTAAGCGCGAGCGCATGGGACATGAGTTACCCGCTAATCTGGACAAGTGAGCGTTAGCGGAGCACCAAACCTAAAGGTTTCAGCAGTCGGCAAAAAAGTCGTCATTGTTGCAACGTCTTGGCACCCAGATGTAATGGCAGGCTTGATTGCCGGTGCGCAGAAAGAACTAGAAGTTTCCGGAGCTGTCGATGTTCAGCTAAATATGGTGCCGGGAGCATTCGAGCTTCCTCTAGCCGCAAAATGGGCTTTTGAAAAAGGCGCGGATATAGTCATCGCGCTTGGAGTTGTAATTCAGGGCGGCACCCCACACTTTGACTACATCTGTTCTTCGGCAACAGAGGGCCTAACAAGAGTCCAACTCGATGCAAACAAACCCTTAGGCTTCGGCGTGCTAACGGTAAACAACGAGCAAGAAGCGCTTGATCGATCTGGCCTCCAGGGGTCCAAGGAAGACAAGGGCGCGGAGGCCGTTCAGGCCGCCCTTGCCATGTCGGCCCTAATGGCCGGCTAGTGGCAACCAGTTAATTTGCTGTTGGTTGCGGCTTGCGTGTAGGGATCTTTGAAACTTCTGAGGGCCTAAATCTCATCTCGAGTAAAGCCCCAACAAAGGACTTTGGCCATGGCACTTGTATCTTTAGTAAATGACTAAAAAGCTTGGCAACCGCAGGGTTAGCGGAACTGAGCAGTACTACACCCCAAAAGGCCTTGCAGACGAACTCGTGAAGCTGACCCTAAAAGCAATCCCGCGCGCGACCGAAAAATCCTTTCTTGAGCCGGCCGGTGGCACCGGCAGTTTTATTGAGGCTCTCAATATGGCAGGAATTGAGGCGGTAACTTCGGTCGATAAGTACCCGATGCACCCAGGCGTGATCCAGGCTGACTTTCTCGAGTGGGAAACAATGGACACGGATTTGCTCACCATTTCAAATCCGCCGTTTGGCAGAAATAATGCTCTCTCCGTGCCATTTTTCAATCGAGCCGCCAAATTCTCAAGCCACATTGCTTTTTTGGTGCCTCGATCCTGGCGTAAGTGGTCGGTCCAAAACCGGTTAGATACAAGATTCCATCTAGTTCTAGATGTTGACGTTGCCGTTCAATACGAGGACGTTCTTGGAGCAAAAATCGCCAAGCGAAACGACCTTAGAACATGCTTCCAGATCTGGGAAAAACGCCTAGAGCTGCGCCCGGTGATAGCCGTTCCTGACAACGGCTTTATCCAAAAATCGTCTCCAAATGATGCAGATCTGGCTATAAGGGTTTTCGGGTACGGGTGCGGAACTGTGATGAATGACTTTCCACGGCAGCCAAATACCACTTTGATGTTCCTGAGAGTTTTGGATAAAAGCATAGAATCAGCTCTCCAGGACCTAGATTATGAAAGGTTCTCAATAAATACCGCCTACACAAGAGCCCTTTCATTTCAAGAAATAAACTTTCTTATCAATGAACGGGTCTTTGGGGATGGCTTCCATAAGAAGTTAGGTTTATAAAGCAGTGAGCGAGTACTACCAAGATCCAACTCAGAACCCAAAGAGCCGCGAGTATCGCGGCCCAAGGGCGAAGCTGAAGGACCTGCTGCCCTATCTGGCAGACCACAAAAAAACCTTGATTTTGGCACTGGTGCTTTCGATCATCGGGTCACTGTTAGCCCTGGGGCAACCACTCTTGATTGGTCAACTAATCACAGCCGTGCAAGAAAACCTGGATACCACTCTGCTTGCCTCGTTGATTGTGGCCCTAGTCATAACCTCGGCGCTGGTGAATGCGTTCCAGTATTACCTGCTCTACAAGACCGGTGA
>CALGUV010000078.1 GCA_937920245.1 uncultured Microbacteriaceae bacterium | reverse complement strand
TGAAGTCGTAACAAGGTAGCCGTATCGGAAGGTGCGGCTGGATCACCTCCTTTCTAGAGATCACCTCTCTATGAGCATTCACTCTTATCAGTTGTTGGTTAGCACAAAGAATAATTGGCCCTTTCAGGGTCTGTAGCTCAGCTGGTTAGAGCACCGTGTTGATAACGCGGGGGTCGTTGGTTCGAGCCCAACCAGACCCACCAAACATAACCTGTTTAGTTCCTAGGGGGATTAGCTCAGCTGGGAGAGCACCTGCTTTGCAAGCAGGGGGTCGTCGGTTCGATCCCGTCATCCTCCACCAATTCTTTGAATATAGAAGTAAGCCTCAAATGTTGTTAATCAATATTTGAGACTGGCTTTTATTAGCTAGTATGTTCTTTAACAATTTGGAAGAAGTAAAACGAAATCATAAGATTGTGATGAGATTATGATTTCATGGGTAGTGATTGTAATATCAAAACTAAATCAACAAAAAGACTAAGAAGTTTTAGTATTTATAGTTGTTTTAAGCAATGCTTTAGAAGAAACTATAACGATTGTCTCATGCAAGAAAACCGAGTTTAAAAGGGCTTAGGTTTTAAAGTTATAGGATCAAGTGAATAAGTGCATATGGTGAATGCCTTGGCGATTACAGGCGATGAAGGACGTGGTAGTCTGCGAAATTTTTCGGGGAGCTGACAAACAAGCTTTGATCCGGAAGTGTCCGAATGGGGAAACCCACCCGCAAGGGTATCCATCTCTGAATACATAGGAGATGAGAAGCGAACCGAGTGAACTGAAACATCTAAGTAACTCGAGGAAAAGAAATCAACCGAGATTCCGGCAGTAGTGGCGAGCGAAACCGGAACAGCCTGTTATTTTTAGCACATGCGTTAATAGAACGGAATGGAAAGTCCGGCCAAAGAGGGTGATAGCCCCGTATATGAAAACCCGTGTGTGGAACTAGGATAACGACAAGTAGGGCGGGACACGTGAAATCCTGTCTGAATATGGGGGGACCATCCTCCAAGGCTAAATACTCGTAATCGACCGATAGTGAACTAGTACCGTGAGGGAAAGGTTAAAAGAACCCCGGAAGGGGAGTGAAATAGATCCTGAAACCGTATGCATACAAACAGTAGGAGCGGACTTGTTCCGTGACTGCGTACCTTTTGTATAATGGGTCAGCGACTTACATTCAGTAGCAAGCTTAACCGATAGGGGAGGCGTAGCGAAAGCGAGTCCTAATAGGGCGATTCAGTTGCTGGGTGTAGACCCGAAACCAAGTGATCTATCCATGGCCAGGATGAAGGTGCAGTAACATGTACTGGAGGTCCGAACCCACAAATGTTGAAAAATTTGGGGATGAGCTGTGGATAGGGGTGAAAGGCTAAACAAACTTGGAGATAGCTGGTTCTCTCCGAAAACTATTTAGGTAGTACCTCGTATCTTACTCTCGGGGGTAGAGCACTGTTATGGCTAGGGGGTCCTTTCGGACTTACCAAACCATTGCAAACTCCGAATACCGAGAAGTACAATTACGGGAGACAGACATCGGGTGCTAACGTCCGGTGTCAAGAGGGAAACAACCCAGACCGCCAGCTAAGGTCCCAAATGATATGCTAAGTGGTAAACGAAGTGAGAAGGCCCAGACAGCCAGGAGGTTGGCTTAGAAGCAGCCACCCTT
>CALGUV010000077.1 GCA_937920245.1 uncultured Microbacteriaceae bacterium | reverse complement strand
GGTGAAGTCGTAACAAGGTAGCCGTACCGGAAGGTGTGGCTGGATCACCTCCTTTCTAAGGAGAAATAATGTCGTCGTTGGAGAACACCCGTTATCCCGATGACATCACTCCCAGTTGGTGCACTGTCGGTTCAGTCGAGATGTCGACTTGTTGAGGCTTAGGTTTCCTTGTTGATTGATACGACTGTTCTTGTCTTCTCTTCCGTTTTGAGGGAGTTTTTCCCTCTTCCCGGTGCGAACCGTTGGCTTGCGAGCCAATGATGCGGCACCACTTGCCGACGAACTGGTCAACTTTGTGTTGGCCACGAA
The DNA here is from genome assembly GCA_937920245.1 of uncultured Microbacteriaceae bacterium. Classification (GTDB taxonomy): domain Bacteria; phylum Actinomycetota; class Actinomycetes; order Actinomycetales; family Microbacteriaceae; genus Aquiluna. Next base: position 1,131 of record CALGUV010000077.1, on the reverse strand, counting down.
GCGGTGGGAGCTCCTTGAGAACTGCAGAGCAAGCGCGAGCATCTTGTTTTTTTAAGCTAATAAGTGTCAACGGTGGATGCCTTGGCGCCAAGAACCGATGAAGGACGTGGGCGACTGCGAAAAGCCACGGGGAGCTGTCTACCTAGCTTCGATCCGTGGATGTCCGAATGGGGAAACCCAGCACTCGTCATGGAGTGTTACCCTGGTCTGAATACATAGGGCCAGTGGAGGGAACCAGGGGAATTGAAACATCTCAGTACCCTGAGGAAAGGAAAGCAACCGCGATTCCCCTAGTAGCGGCGAGCGAAGAGGGAAGAGACTAAACCGTGTCAGTGTCAAGCCTGGTGGCGTTGCTGACGCGGGGTCGTGGGACCACTAGTGAGAACACCAGATCTCACACAGAGTTACCAAGCAGCCGTGTATAAGAATCGTCTGGAAAGTCGAGCCATAGTGGGTAATAGCCCCGTATTTTAAACATGAGCAGCCTCTGAGTGTTATCCCAAGTAGCGCCGGGACCGTGAAAACCGGCGTGAATCTGTGAGGACCACCTCATAAGTCTAAGTATTCCTTGGCGACCGATAGTGAACCAGTACCGTGAGGGAAAGGTGAAAAGCACCCCGGGAGGGGAGTGAAATAGTACCTGAAACCGTTGATGTACAAACAGTCAAAGTGTCGTCGGCGTAAGCCGGCCACGATGGCGTGCCTTTTGAAGAATGAGCCTGCGAGTTATGGTATGTGGCAAGGTTAACCCGTTGAGGGGGAGCCGGAGCGAAAGCGAGTCTGAATAGGGCGTTCAGTCGCATGCTATAGACCCGAAGCCGAGTGATCTATCCATGGTCAGGTTGAAGCTGGGGTAAGACCTAGTGGAGGACCGAACACACGTCAGTTGAAAATGGCGGTGATGAACTGTGGATAGGGGTGAAAGGCCAAACAAACTCGGTGATAGCTGGTTCTCCTCGAAATGCATTTAGGTGCAGCGTCGTGCGTTCAGTATCGGAGGTAGAGCACTGGATGGGTACGGGGGCCTACAAGCCTACCAACCCCAGCCAAACTCCGAATGCCGATACTCCAGAGCACGGCAGTGAGACCACGGGGGATGAGCTTCGTTGGTCGAAAGGGAAACAGCCCAGA
>CALGUV010000076.1 GCA_937920245.1 uncultured Microbacteriaceae bacterium | reverse complement strand
TTTCTCACACTCTTTATCGCTACTCATGTCAGCATTCTCACTTCTGATACCTCCACGCAATCTCACGATTACGCTTCGCAGGCCTACAGAACGCTCTGCTACCACGTGATAAATCACGTCCTCAGCTTCGGTATGTGGCTTTAGCCCCGTTACATCTTCGGCGCAGGCCGGCTTGTCTAGACCAGTGAGCTGTTACGCTTTCTTTAAAGGATGGCTGCTTCTAAGCCAACCTCCTGGCTGTCTTGGCCTTCCCACATCCTTTCCCACTTAGCCACAATTTAGGGACCTTAGCTGGAGGTCTGGGCTGTTTCCCTCTCGACTATGGACCTTAGCACCCATAGTCTGTCTGCCGTGCTGTACTCGCCGGTATTCGGAGTTTGGTTAGGTTTGGTAAGGCTCGCGCCCCCCTAGCCCATCCAGTGCTCTACCCCCGACGGTAATACATGACGCACTACCTAAATAGTTTTCGCAGAGAACCAGCTATCTCCGGGTTTGATTGGCCTTTCACCCCTAGCCACAGGTCATCCCCGTCTTTTTCAACAGACGTGGGTTCGGTCCTCCAGTACGTGTTACCGTACCTTCAACCTGCCCATGGCTAGATCACCCGGTTTCGGGTCTACTCAAACGAACTAAACGCCCTATTCAGACTCGCTTTCGCTTCGCTTACGCCTAACGGCTTAGGCTTGCTCGTCAAAGTAACTCGCTGACCCATTATACAAAAGGTACGCCGTCACCACTTAATGTGGCTCCGACTGATTGTAGGCATTCGGTTTCAGGTCTATTTCACTCCCCTCATCGGGGTGCTTTTCACCTTTCCCTCACGGTACTGGTTCGCTATCGGTCGTTGAGGAGTACTTAGGCTTGGAGGGTGGTCCCCCCATGTTCAGACAGGATTTCACGTGTCCCGCCCTACTCAAGGACTTGAAGAAAGCATTACCCATACGGGGCTATCACCCACTATGGCGCGCCTTTCCAGACGCTTCTGGTTGTCTTCTATCAAGCCACTGGCCTGGTCCGCGTTCGCTCGTCACTACTAACGGAGTCTCGGTTGATGT
>CALGUV010000075.1 GCA_937920245.1 uncultured Microbacteriaceae bacterium | reverse complement strand
TTGAAGAAAGTAGATAAGGGCGTACGGGGAATGCCTTGGTTCTCAGAGGCGATGAAGGACGTGCTAAGCTGCGATAAGCTACGGGAAGCCGCACAGAGGCGTTAATCCGTAGATTTCCGAATGGGGAAACCCGACTGGTTGAAGACCAGTCACCGAAAGGAGCGAACCCGGGGAACTGAAACATCTAAGTACCCGGAGGAAGAGAAAACAATAGTGATTCCGTAAGTAGTGGCGAGCGAACGCGGAACAGCCCAAACCCTGATCGTTACGGCGGTTGGGGGGTTGTAGGACTACAATGTGGACTATAAAAACGAAGTAGAACGATTTGGGAAAGTCGACCATAGAGGGTGAAAGTCCCGTATACGTAAAGTTTTATTACCTAGTAGTATCCTGAGTAGGGCGGAACCGGAGAAATTCCGTCTGAATCTGCCAGCACCATCTGGTAAGGCTAAATACTCCTGAGAAACCGATAGTGAACCAGTACCGTGAGGGAAAGGTGAAAAGTACCCTGAATAAGGGGGTGAAATAGTACCTGAAACCGTGCGCCTACAAACGGTCGGAGGTCCCTAGTGGATTGACGGCGTGCCTTTTGCATAATGAGCCTACGAGTTATCCTAATTGGCAAGGTTAAGTGATTCAGTCACGTAGCCGGAGCGAAAGCGAGTCTTAACAGGGCGTTCAGTCAGTTGGGATAGACGCGAAACTTGGTGATCTACCCATGGCCAGGGTGAAGTGTAGGTAACACTACATGGAGGCCCGAACCAGTTCACGTTGAAAAGTGTTTGGATGAGCTGTGGGTAGGGGTGAAAGGCCAATCAAACTGAGAAATAGCTCGTACTCCCCGAAATGTTTTTAGGAACAGCGTGGGAATTAGTTTATCAGAGGTAGAGCTACCGATTGGACTAGGGGGAGTCAAATCCTACCAAATCCAGACGAACTCCGAATGCTGATAAATATTTCCTGCAGTGAGGGTAAGGGTGCTAAGGTCCTTATCCGAGAGGGAAAGAACCCAGACCTACTGCTAAGGTCCCTAAATTTACGCTAAGTTGAACTAAGGAGGTTCAGTTGCTTAGACAGCCAGGAGGTTGGCTTGGAAGCAGCCATTCCTTTAAAGAGTGCGTAACAGCTCACTGGTCGAGCGACAGAGCATCGATAATAATCGGGCATTAAGTGTAATACCGAAGCATAGGATTTGTAGTTTACTACAAGTGGTAGGGGAGCATTCTCTGTGCGGTGAAGGCGTGCTGTGAGGCATGTTGGAGCGCAGAGAAGCGCAGATGTAGGCATAAGTAACGATAATGCGGGCGAGAAACCCGCACACCGATAGACTAAGGTTTCCCTGGCAATGCTAATCAGCCGGGGGTTAGTCGGGACCTAAGGCGAACCCGAAAGGGGTAGTCGATGGACAATCAGTTAATATTCTGATACCACCATTATTTTTGATGGGGTGACGGAGCAGTGAAAGTACCGCGTACTGACGGAATAGTACGTTGAAGCGAGTAGGTATAGAGACAGTAGGCAAATCCGCTGACTCTGCTGAACGTGATAGTACCACAATGCTACGGCAGCGTGGATAGTGTACCTAATCATACTTCCAAGAAAAACCTCTAAGATTAAGATAATGGTACCCG
>CALGUV010000074.1 GCA_937920245.1 uncultured Microbacteriaceae bacterium | reverse complement strand
ATATGTGTCGCTGTCGCGACACGAATACGGGGTCGTGGTAACTGGCATAAACCAGCGAGCACTCGATACGAGTGGTCAAGCAATCGTCCGTTAGTACCGGTTAGCTGAGTGCATTACTGCACGTACACGTCCGGCCTATTAACCTGGTCGTCTTCCAGGGGACTTTCGGGTTAAACCCTTCGAAACCTGATCTTGGGGCGGGCTTCACGCTTATATGCTTTCAGCGTTTATCCTTTCCGTTCTTAGCTATCCAGCCGTGCCGCTAGCGCGACAACTGGCACACCAGAGGAACGTCCTTCCAAATCCTCTCGTACTAAAGAAGAATCCCCTCAAGTTTCGTACGCCCACAGCAGATAGGGACCGACCTGTCTCACGACGGTCTGAACCCAGCTCACGTACCACTTTCATTGGCGAACAGCCAAACCCTTGGGAGCTTCTCCACCCCCAGGATGTGATGAGCCGACATCGAGGTGCCAAACCGCTTCGCCGCTATGGACGCTCGGAAGCGATAAGCCTGTTATCCCCGGAGTACCTTTTATCTGATGAGCGATGGCCCTTCCATACGGAACCACCGGATCACTATGTCCTACTTTCGTATCTGCTCGACTCATGGGTCTCGCAGTCAAGCACCCTTCTACCTTTACGCTCGATGCCTGATTGCCAACCAGGCTGAGGGTACCTTTGAACTCCTCCGTTACTCTTTTGGAGGAGACCGCCCCAGTCAAACTGCCCAACTGAAACTGTCCGCTGCCCGGATTCACGGGAATCAGCGTTAGAACTCAAACGAATCCAGGGTGGTATTTCAACGTTGGCTCCACGATGGCTAGCGCCACCGCTTCGAAGCCTCCCACCTATCCTACACAGAACACGTCCGAGACCAATATCAGCCTACAGTGAAGGTTCACGGGGTCTTTCCGTCACACTGCGGGTACGTGGCATCTTCACCACGGCTACAATTTCACCGGGTCACTGGTTGAGACAGTGCATCAGTCATTACGCCTTTCATGCAGGTCGGAACTTACCCGACAAGGAACTTCGCTACCTTAGGACCGTTATAGTTACGGCCGCCGTTTACCGGGGCTTCGATTCAAAGCTCTCACCTCTCCTCTTAACCTTCCGGCACCGGGCAGGCGTCAGACCCTATACGTCGTGTTATCCACTTCGCAGAGCCCTGTGTTTTTAGTAAACAGTCGCTACCCCCTGGTTTGTGCCCCCCGCCGATGGTTGCCCATCAACGGGGCCCGCTTCTCCCGAAGTTACGCGGGTATTTTGCCGAGTTCCTTCAACATCGTTCTCTCAAGCGCCTTGGTATGCTCTACCAGTCCACCTGTGTCGGTTTAGGGTACGGTCTATACGGTGGTGTTATTTCCTGGAACGGTTTCACAGCCCCGGCAATCCGATAAGCCAGAACAATTTACACCATTCGTCACATCCACCAGGCCTAGGAATATTAACCTAGTTCCCATCGACTACGCCTTTCGGCCTCGCCTTAGGGACCGGCTCACCCTCAGCGGATTAGCCTTGCTGAGGAACCCTTGGACTTACGGCGAGAGGGTTTCTCACCCTCTTTGTCGCTACTCATGTCAGCATTCTCACTTCCGATACCTCCAGGACCCCTCACAGGTATCCCTTCGCAGGCCTACGGAACGCTCCGCTACCACTTGATCAAAGATCAAGTCCACAGCTTCGGTGCACGACTTTAGCCCCGATACATCTTCGGCGCAGGACGGCTTATTTAGACCAGTGAGCTGTTACGCTTTCTTTAAA
>CALGUV010000073.1 GCA_937920245.1 uncultured Microbacteriaceae bacterium | reverse complement strand
TATAGGCAATGGCTTCGGGATAGTCCAGACTATGACTAATCACTATGCGGTCCTCGGGTCTCCGATTTCTCACTCGAAGTCCCCTCTGATCCACACCACTATCTTTGAGCACTTGAAACTTAACGCTGATTACACATCTCATGATGTAGTCGACCTGTCTGAATTTCTGGATAGTAACGCTGAGCTATCTGGCCTAAGCATCACAATGCCCCTGAAGGATCAAGCCTTCGCTATCGCGAGTGAACTGGATTATTGGGCGCAACTAACCGAGTCAGTCAATACCTTGAAAAAAACGGAATCTGGATGGGCCGGCTACAACACCGACGTCTTTGGTCTGCGGCAAGCGGCAAGCCAAGTGAACTTTCAGTCGGTTGCGATACTTGGCACCGGGGCAACTGCCAGATCAGCCCTAGCGGCGTTCCAGGGTTCAAATTTGATGGTTTGGGGTCGCGATCAGGATTCGGCGAAAGAGCTGTCAAAGAGATTCGATGCATCCAACCAGGAGCTAATGGCCGCTCTTTCTGCGGATTTAGTGGTCAGCACTATTCCTGGAGTTGCGCTATCTGACCTCATTTCAACTAGTTCTAACCACCCTGGCGCGTTAATCAGCGCCGATTACGGTACCGACGCTCACCAAGCAGGCGAGTCGTTTGAGGCATTTGTTTCCGGCCTGGAAATGCTCATCTGGCAAGCGATCGGCCAGCAAAGAATATTTAGTGGACTTGGACTCAATGCACCCTTGCCGGATGAAGAGATTTTGATAGAAGCCGTCAGGCGCGCGATAGACATGGCAAAATAGAAAGATGCTTAGATGGATAACAGCCGGTGAATCACATGGCCCGGAATTAATTGGGGTCATTGAGGGCCTTCCTGCCGGAGTGCCGATCTTAGACGAGGACCTTCAGCAGGCCCTTGCAAGAAGAAGGCTCGGCTACGGCCGCGGAGCAAGGATGAAATTTGAGCAGGATCTAATCTCACTTTCCAGCGGCATAAGGTTCGGACAGTCTCAGGGCGGACCAATAGCAATTCGGATAGCTAACACCGAGTGGCCAAAGTGGGAAACCGTAATGAGCGCGGCCCCAGTGGACGAAGATCAGCTAAGTGGAGGCCGTGCAGCACCTTTGACACGTCCCCGTCCTGGACATGCAGATTTCACCGGAATGCAAAAGTATGGCTTTGATGAGGCTAGACCGGTCCTGGAAAGGGCCAGTGCAAGAGAAACTGCAACTCGTGTTGCATTGGGGGCTATCGCCCAGAAATTCCTATCGGAGCTCGGCATCGAACTAGTCACTCACACCGTTGCCATCGGATCTGCAATCTCCAAATCCGAGACTCTTCCTTCACCGAAGGATCTGGCTCATCTGGATGCAGATCCAGTCAGGTGTTTTGATAAGGCGGACTCCGACGCAATGGTGGCGGAGATTGACGATTGCCATTCAACTGGCGACACCGTTGGAGGAGTTTGTGAAACGCTTGTTTACGGTTGTCCTCCGGGACTCGGAAGCTATGTCCACTCGGACCGCAGATTGGATTCCCAGTTAGCAGGGGCTGTGATGGGCATTCAGGCCATGAAATCTGTGGAAATTGGCGATGGAATTGAGACCACGAGACGTCGCGGCAGCGTCGCTCACGATGAGATAGTAAACAGCGACCAGGGTGTCCAGCGCCTGACGGATCGAGCTGGAGGCATCGAAGGCGGCATGACTAACGGTGAGATAGTGCGCGTAAGAGCCGGTATGAAGCCGATCAGCACAGTACCAAGGGCGCTCCAGACAATCGACACTGGCACAGGTGAAGCCGCAACCGCCCACCACCAGCGCAGCGATGTTTGTGCAGTACCGGCTTCTGGAGTAGTTGTCGAGGCAATGGTTGCTCTTGTTATTGCTAATGCAGTATTGGAAAAGTTCGGTGGGGATTCTGTCAAAGAAGTTCTCCGTAACATGAACTCTTACCTCGAGAGCATCCCGGCGGCGTTGCAATCGAGGATCGTCAGACAATAGTGATGGGGCCGATCGTATTAGTGGGCCCGATGGGGGCAGGTAAGACGACGCTTGGGAAGCGCCTTGCCAAAATTTTAGATCTGCCCTTTGTAGACACTGACAAAATGGTGACTTCCGAACATGGTTCGATAAAGGAGCTATTCGCAACTAAGGGGGAGGCTCATTTTCGAGATCTTGAATCAGCCGCACTGGCGCGAGCGCTCGGTGGAAAGGGCGTAGTTGCCACGGGTGGCGGCATAGTTTTGTCGAAGGCCAATAGAGCGCTCCTCACCCAAAACGCGACAATTTTCTTGGATACGAACATGGAATTTGTGCTTCGCTCATTAAACGTGTCCAAGCGTCCCTTACTAAAAGACAACCCCGAAAGCTGGGAGCAGATATATCAGGACAGGCTCCAGTTCTATAAGGAAGTCTCTGTGGCTACCGTGAATACGGCAAACACTTCAGTTGGCGCCATCATGAAAAACTTAGAGACAGAGGTCAGAAAATATGTCTAACATCTTGATCGGACGAGCATTACTCAATGAGATTCCCACAACTCTAAGTGGAGTAAAAAAGGTACTTATTGTCTATCCTCAGCCTTTGGCAACAACGGCTGAAGCGTTGTCTGAAAACCTTAAGGATTCCGGGTTCGAGGTACTTCTAGCTGAGGTCCCAGCAGCTGAGGACGCCAAAAGAGTAGAGGTAGCAGCATTTTGTTGGCAAATCATGGGGAAGTCTGATTTCAACCGCAACGACGCCGTGATTGGTCTTGGAGGTGGTTCCACTACGGACCTAGCTGGTTTTGTTGCAGCAACTTGGCTAAGGGGAGTCCGATCAGTGTTAATACCCACCACTTTGCTAGGCATGGTAGATGCGGCAATCGGCGGAAAGACTGGAATTAACACAACTGAGGGAAAGAACTTAGTTGGAGCCTTTCACTCGCCCCACAGCGTCGTTATAGACCTTGACACTCTGCATTCCTTGGCTAGAAATGAGCTCTTGGCTGGCATGGCCGAAGTGGTGAAATACGGCTTCATCGCAGACCCGTGGATCCTAGAGACCCTGGAGAAGGACGCGGCAGCTACTGATCCATCCTCGAGCGTCTTTGAGGAACTAATTAGGCGCTCGGTGAAAATAAAGGAGGGTGTTACCTCTCGTGACTTCACCGAAACAGGAGAGCGAGAGTTTCTAAACTACGGGCACACTCTAGGTCATGCGATCGAGCACGCCGAAAGATACAAATGGCGGCACGGGGCAGCAATATCGATTGGCATGGTGTTTGCCGCAGAGTTATCAATGCTCTCCGGAAAGCTATCCGAGGCTGATGTTATTAGGCACCGCAGTGTGTTTGAGGCCCTGGGTCTCCCAACGACGTACCGCGCAGATCGTTGGCCACAACTTTTGGACACCATGCAAAAGGACAAGAAGGCTAGGAGTGGCTCTCTCAGGTTTGTGGTTCTAGACAAAATTGGGAAGCCAACAATGCTGAATGCCCCCACGCCCGAACTTGTCTTCACGGCTTTTCAAGCAATAGTTGAATAGGGTTTAGGTCATGTCGGTAATTTACGTTCTAAATGGACCAAACCTAAATCTCCTTGGCTCCAGGGAGCCTGAGGTTTACGGAACCTTTAGTCTGGGCGACCTTGAGGCTTCTTTGCAGAGTTGGGCGCTATCCAAGGATCAGACCATCAAGGTGCTGCAGACCAACAGCGAGGATGAGCTCATGGGTTGGATCCACGCGGCGATCAAGGAAAAATCTTCGGTTGTTATAAACCCTGCAGCTTTTACCCACTACAGCTACGCGCTCAGAGACGCTTGTGCTGCGCTCACCGGATCAGGACTGTCACTCATTGAAGTTCACATCAGCAATCCACACAGCCGAGAGACCTTCAGGCACAACAGTGTTATCTCAGGGGTTGCCACTGGTGTAATCGCGGGTTTTGGGATTGATAGTTACTTACTGGCTTTGGAGCAACTATCCCGCCGCTAGAATTTGCAAGGCGCTAAGGAGAAAACAATGGCCAGCTCAAACGACCTAAAAAACGGCATGGTACTGATGATTGAGGGTCAGCTATGGGCTGTTATCGAGTTTCAGCACGTAAAACCCGGCAAGGGACCTGCGTTCGTTCGAACGAAGCTGAGAAGTGTTATCTCCGGCAAGGTCGTCGATAAGACCTTCAACGCTGGAGCCAAGATTGAAACTGCGAACGTCGACAGAAGAGACATGCAGTATCTATACAACGATGGTTCTGGCTATGTGTTCATGGATACCAGTGATTATGATCAGCTCTCCGTTCCTGCAGAGGTTGTCGGCGATGTAGCAAATTTCATGCTTGAAAATCAGAATGCAACCGTGGCTCTCCATGAGGGATCCGCGCTCTACGTAGAGCTTCCACCATCGGTGGTTCTAGAAATCACTTACACAGAGCCTGGACTGCAGGGTGACCGTTCAACCGGTGGCTCAAAGCCTGCGACTTTGGAGACCGGATATCAAATCCAGGTTCCACTATTTATTGAGAACAACACCAGGGTGAAAGTCGACACCAGAACCGGTGAATACCTAGGACGCGTGAACGACTAGTTGAGCTCTCGAAGCAAGTCCCGTAAGCGGGCACTTGATGCACTTTATGCCTCTGGAATTAGAAATAGTGATGCCATGGATTTGCTGCAGGAGACTGCCTCAGGCATAGCCGACAGGCAGAACCAGGCAGCAATCTTTGACTACGCCGAGGCGATAGTGGTTGGAGTAACTGGAAACCTTGCGCAAATTGACAATGATTTACGACAAATCTCAGACGGTTGGTCTCTGGAAAGGATGCCGAACGTCGATCGCTCAATCTTGCGCCTCGGCGCGTGGGAGATACTTTTTAACGATGATGTTCCCAACGAGGTTGCAATAGCCGAAGCCGTCTCATTAGCTGGCGAGTACTCAACAGACGATTCACCGAAATTCATAAATGGAGTATTGGCTCGACTCGCAAAAGGCACCCAGGCACTTTGAGCCTGTTATGATTTAGAAAAGTTGTCCTTTAAAGTCGTCCTGCGAGGCGAAGAAGGAGTTGAAAATGGCTAGCCGTGCGGTCCTAGATGGACCAGACATTCTTAGGGCGCTCAGGCGCATCTCCCACGAAATACTTGAGGCCAATGAGGGCCCAGAAAATCTCGTTATTTTGGGTATCCCAACCCGTGGCGTCGAGCTAGCCAGGCGAATTGTTGAAATTCTTCAGGCCATCGAGCCAAACCAAATCATAGAGTTTGGAATTCTGGACATAACTATGTACCGTGACGACCTTGTTACGGCAGAGCGGGAGATTGTTGAAAGCAGCCTTCCAGTTTCAGGCATCGACGACAAAGTCGTGGTGTTAGTTGACGACGTCCTATTTTCTGGCAGAACTGTTAGGGCGGCGCTAGATGCTTTGACTAGTTATGGCAGACCCAAGCAGGTAAAACTTGCAGTACTTGTTGATCGAGGTCACAGAGAGTTACCGATTAGACCGGATTTTGTTGGGAAGAACCTCCCCACTTCAGTTGCTGAGAGGGTTTCGGTCCAATTGCAGGGCAGTGACGGACTCGATCAGGTTGTGATCTCAGGATGAAGCATCTAATTTCAATCAGGGATCTCACGAAAGACTCCGCCGTTGACCTTCTTGATAGCGCGCAACGGCTAAGTCAGGTGAACCAGCGGACCATCAAGAGCTTGCCTGCACTCCGCGGCAAGACAGTAGTGAATCTGTTTTATGAAAACTCAACTAGAACCAGAATTAGTTTTGAAATCGCGGCCAAACGACTAAGTGCCGATGTCATCAACTTTGACGCTCAATCCTCGAGCGCTTCGAAGGGTGAGTCATTAAAGGACACTGCCCAGACTCTGGAGGCCCTCGGCGCTGCCGCCATTATCGTCAGACACCCAATGTCAGGTGCTGCACATGCCCTTGCCAACAGGGGTTGGGTCTCTGCGAGCATCATCAATGCTGGTGACGGCAGGCACGAACACCCCACGCAGGCATTACTCGATGCATTGACCATCAGGCAGCTGAAGATGCCAGGCAATGATCTTGCGGGCATCAGGGTGTTGATTGTTGGAGACATAGAGCACTCCCGGGTCGCAAGAAGCAACATTCTCTTGCTCTCGGCCTTGGGAGCAACAGTAAGCGTTGCTGGCCCATCGTCACTCTTGCCAGAGGGTATCGAAGCTATGGGAGCAAAGGTGTACAAAGGCTTTGATGAAGCGCTTGATGAAAAGCCAGATGTCGTGATGATGCTGAGGGTTCAACTAGAGCGTATGCAATTAGACGAAGCTTTCAGCACCAGGCAATACATTGCGAATTGGTCACTGGACCAGCCTAGATTGGGGCATCTGAGCAAAGAGGCCGTGATAATGCATCCGGGCCCCATGAATCGGGGTCTGGAGATTTCCAACCAGGCCGCCAATGATCCTAGATCGGCAGTCCTTAGGCAGGTTGAAAATGGCTTGGCCGTGCGGATGGCTGTCCTGCATCGCGCTTTGTCGGGAGAGGATGCAGATTGATCATTTTAAAAAATCTAACTCTGTCCGATGGATCAACTCAAGACATCCGAATCGATGGGGGCCTCATAGTTGAGATGGGTCGGATTAAAGACACCGGCCACGACTGCACAGATCTGATCGGCCTGTCCGGATTTGTCGACCCCCACACCCACTTGAGGGAACCAGGCTTCGAGGCTAGCGAGACTGTCCTGTCCGGCTCTCGGGCCGCGGCTGCCGGTGGCTATTCGGCCATCTGCGCAATGGCTAACACCGATCCTGTTTCGGATAATTCGAGCGTGATAGAGCGAGTTTATGACTTAGGCATTGAGGCTGGACTTTGCTTCGTGCAACCCATTGGCGCAGTTACCAAGGGCCTCAAGGGGCTTGAGCTCGCTAGCATCAATGAAATGTCTTCTTCAAGAGCGAAGGTGACCATGTTCAGCGACGACGGTATGTGCGTTCACGATGAAAACCTCATGAGGCAAGCCCTTCTCGAAGTGAAGAAGTTTGGTGGCGTTGTCGCTCAGCACGCCCAGGACCCAAAACTGACTGTCGGAGCACAAATGAACCAAGGCGCAGTTGCTACCGAACTAGGCCTAACTGGTTGGCCAGCAATCGCGGAGGAGCAGGTAATCGCGAGGGATGCTCAGTTGGCTCAAGAAACGGGTTCGAGACTGCACATTTGCCACCTGACCACCGCGGGGGGAGTCGAGGTTGTCAGATGGGCGAAATCAAAGGGCATTCAAATAACCGCAGAGGTAACTCCACATCATCTATTGCTAACCGAGGATTTGGTCCGGACCTATGATCCGGTTTACAAGGTAAACCCTCCTCTCAGAACCGCCGAGGACAACGCGGCACTCTTGGCGGGTTTGGTCGATGGGACAATAGACATGCTTGGCACCGACCATGCTCCCCACTCAGGTGAAAAGAAAGACTGCGAGTGGGAGAACGCTGCATTTGGAATGCTCGGTCTGGAGTCGGCCGCTAGCATCCTGCACCAAGTTCTTATTCGATCTGGAGCTGGCGACTGGAAGCTCTTTGAGGAAATAATCAGTAAACGACCAGCAGAATTGGCCAGCCTCGATGATCACGGCCTCATCAAAGTTGGCGCCCAGGCGAACGTAACGGTGTTCAATCCTCATGAAAGAATAGGGGTGGCCGAAATGAACCAATCCAAGTCGAACAACAACCCATACTTGGGACTCGAATTCACTGGACGAGTGCAGCACACCATTTACCAAGGCCAATTTTCGATGATGGATCAATCAGTTAGGGACCAGTAATGACGCGAGAACTTATCGGAGGACTTGCCCTTCTGATCGTCCCAACAATTGCCGTTCTTATTCTTTTCAGGATTCGCTTTAGGCGACAGTCCCAAGAGAAGATTCTCTACGATCTTCCAGCATTCTCGGCCGAAAATGATCTAGGGGAGGTGCTGTATGTGAGCACTGTGTTCTCGTCTGACCTACTTGCCAAAGTCTGGGCCCATGGGCTCGGAAATAGGGGAAATGCGAGACTCTGGCTTGGCAATAATGGCATCGGGCTTTCCAGAAATGGCGAAAGGGATTTCACTATCCCCACCTCCGCGATCCAGTCACTGAGCGAAGCGAACGCAACGATAGACAGAGGAGTCGAGGCTAAGGGTCTGATTAGCATCTCCTGGAGCCACAACAATGTAGGACTCGTTACAAACATTCGATTCCGTGACAAACAACGACACAACGAAATAATGAAGATTTTGATTGAGAAATTGGGAGTGAGTTTTGCATAAAGCACATCTAGTACTGGAAGACGGATCAATTTTCGAAGGTGAGCGCTACGGTGTAGCGGGTGTGACTGTGGGCGAGCTGGTCTTCGCAACCGGGATGACCGGATACCAAGAAACTCTTACGGATCCTTCTTACGCCGGACAGATTGTTATGCAAACATTTCCCCACATCGGAATCACGGGTACCAATGAGACAGACGCCGAGTCCAGCAAAGTTTGGGTCGCTGGTTACATCGTACGAGAACCTTCGCGCATCGCCAGTAACTACCGCTCCGAAAAGACCCTAGATCAGAACTTGATTGAAAATAACATTGTAGGGATCTCGAATGTTGACACTCGAGCCATCACGCTTCATGTCCGAAGCCTTGGTGCGATGCGGGCGGGGATCTTTTCAGCTGACGAATCGATGTCAAGCGACGAAATGCTCGCGCTAGTACGTGCCGCACCTGAGATGAAGGGGCAGAGTCTTTCTGGTCAAGTTTCTACTTCGAAAAGCTATAGAATCCCTGGCGAGAACGGCCACGTAGGCAAAGTAGCCGTGCTTGATCTAGGCATCAAAAAGTCGACCCTGGAGCACCTAGCAATGCGTGGCCTAGAAATAGAAGTTTTTCCAGCCGACATTAGCGCCGCTGAAATCCTGGCCACGTCACCGGACGGATTCTTTTTCTCCAACGGACCCGGTGATCCAGAAGCAAGCGGCAATCAGGTCTCAATGCTGCGCGAGCTTCTTGCCACGAAAAAACCATTCTTTGGGATATGTTTCGGAAATCAGCTACTTGGACGGGCATTGGGTTTCGACACCTACAAACTCAAGTTTGGTCACCGAGGCATCAACCAGCCTGTAATCAACAATGAGACTGGGCGGGTAGAAGTAACGGCACACAACCACGGATTCGCGGTCAAACTGGAATCCGATAGCGCTGAGTCACCCCTTGGCTTCGGACAGGTGAAAGTTTCTCATCGTGGACTCAATGACCAGGTTGTAGAGGGCCTTGAGTGTGTTGACATTCCCGCATTCTCAGTCCAGTACCACCCGGAGGCAGCAGCCGGACCGCACGACAGCCATTACCTGTTCGACAAGTTTATAGACGCAATCAAGGAGTCCAAGTAATGCCAAAGCGACAAGATATCAAGTCTGTCCTCGTGATCGGATCCGGTCCGATTGTGATCGGCCAAGCCTGCGAATTTGACTACTCAGGAACCCAAGCCTGCAGAGTCCTCCAAGAAGAGGGCATTCGGGTGATATTGGTGAACTCGAACCCAGCCACCATCATGACCGATCCGGACTTCGCCGACGCAACATACATAGAGCCAATAACCCCAGAGGTTATCGAGGCAATCATCGAAAAAGAGCGTCCTGACGCCATCCTTCCAACACTCGGTGGCCAGACAGCCCTGAATGCAGCGATGGCTCTATTTGAACGTGGTTCGCTCGATAAGTACGGTGTTGAACTTATTGGAGCTAACGTAGCGGCCATAAAGGCCGGGGAAGATCGAGTTGAATTCAAGCAAGTTGTGCTAAACGCTGGGGCGGACGTGGCAATTTCTGCGGTTGCACACAATATGGACGAGGTCCTTGCGATAGCAAACGATATCGGTTATCCGATGGTTGTTCGGCCCTCGTTCACAATGGGCGGACTGGGATCAGGTTTTGCATACGATGAAAAGGACCTTATTCGAATCGCCAGTGCCGGACTCCAAGCGTCTCCCACCACCGAAGTGTTGATCGAAGAGTCGATCACTGGCTGGAAAGAGTATGAGTTGGAACTCATGCGCGATAAAAACGACAACAGCGTTGTGGTTTGCTCCATCGAAAACTTCGATCCGGTCGGAGTCCACACCGGTGACTCCATCACCGTAGCCCCCGCAATGACATTGACCGACAGGGAGTACCAGAATCTTCGTGACATTGCGATTCGCATCATTCGAGACGTTGGTGTAGATACTGGCGGCTGCAACATCCAATTCGCAGTCGACCCTAAAGACGGGCGCGTAATTGTCATAGAAATGAACCCAAGGGTTAGTCGGTCTTCGGCTCTTGCCTCCAAGGCAACCGGATTTCCCATTGCGAAAATCGCGGCGAAGCTAGCGATCGGATATACCCTCGACGAGATTCCAAACGACATCACCATGGTCACACCCGCGTCCTTCGAGCCAAGCCTCGATTACATCGTGGTTAAAGTGCCCCGCTTCGCCTTTGAGAAGTTCCCAGCTGCAGACCCGACTCTAACCACGACCATGAAGAGCGTTGGCGAAGCAATGGCTATTGGGCGCACTTTTTCCCAAGCGCTACAAAAAGCATTGCGGTCACTAGAAAAGCGCGGCAGTTCATTTGTCTTTCCTGCAATAATCCAGGACCCGACCGACCTATTGGTTGCCATGACAACCCCAACAGAAAACCGAATTGGTCAAGTCCAGCAAGCGTTGTGGTTTGGCGCCAGTGCCGATGAGGTTTTTGAAGCAACAAAAATCGATCCCTGGTTTATAGACCAGATCGTTCTAATAAACGAAACAGCAAGATGGTTCCTAGAACTTGAGGCTATCGATGTGGACTCTCTCAAGAAAGCCAAGCAACATGGTTTTTCTGACCTTCAATTAGCGAAGTTGAGAAACATTTCGGAGCAGGACCTCCGAAACCTAAGACACAGTTTCGGACTCCGACCAGTATTCAAAACCGTGGATACCTGTGCAGGTGAGTTTCCAGCGCAAACCCCTTACCACTACAGCTCCTACGAGCAGTTCACCGAAGTCGTGCCGTCGAACAAGAAAAAGGTCATCATTCTTGGCAGTGGGCCTAACCGTATTGGTCAAGGTATTGAGTTTGACTACAGCTGTGTTCACGCAACCTTCGCGCTTCGTGACATAGGTATCGAAACGGTAATGATTAACTGCAACCCCGAAACAGTCTCCACCGACTACGACACCGCGGACCGACTGTATTTTGAGCCGTTGACACTCGAAGACGTGCTTGAAGTAATTCACGCTGAGTCACAAACTGGAGAGCTACTCGGGGTAATGGTTCAACTTGGTGGCCAAACCGCGCTGAGCCTCGCAAACGGACTCGCTGCTGCAGGAATACCGATTCTTGGAACCACTCCGGAAAACATTGACCGGGCCGAAGAACGCGGTCAGTTTCAAAGCATTCTTGACGCGGCAGGTCTATTGGCGCCAGCCAACGGGATGGCAACAAATCTTGAGGATGCCACCGCCGTCGTTGAAAGAATTGGGTTTCCAGTACTGGTTAGGCCAAGCTTCGTTCTTGGAGGTCGCGGCATGGAAATTGTGTATGACCAAAACTCACTCGACGGCTATTTTGATCGGATTGCTGAACACGCTCTGGTTGATACAGCCCATCCGCTATTGGTCGACAGGTTTCTGGAGGATGCAATAGAGATAGACGTCGATGCGATATTTGACGGCCATGAATTGTTTATCGGTGGTGTCATGGAACACATCGAGGAAGCCGGAATTCACTCAGGTGATTCCAGCTGCACGTTGCCACCAATCACTCTGAGCAGAAGTCAAATCAATCGAGTTGCAGCTGCCACGGAACAAATCGCCAGGGGTTTGAATGTAATAGGCCTCTTGAACATCCAATTTGCAATGGCCTCAGACGTGCTTTACGTCCTGGAGGCGAATCCGCGAGCTAGCCGAACCGTGCCATTTGTGTCAAAGGCACTCGGAATAACGCTTGCTAAGGCTGCGGCGAGAGTAATGGTTGGCGCGAAGATCTCTGAGTTAGTCGTCGAAGGAGGGCTGCCAAGCAAGGATGGGCGGCACCTACCGTCTGGAACACCCATATCCGTCAAAGAAGCAGTACTTCCGTTTAAAAGGTTCGCCACACGTGACGGTAGATTCGTTGATTCGTTACTGGGCCCTGAGATGAGGTCAACCGGCGAAGTTATGGGCATCGACAAGGACTTCCCGACCGCATTCGCCAAGGCACAAGCTGGCTCAGGTTCGGCATTGCCAACAGAGGGAACTGTATTCATTTCGGTTGCTGACCGTGATAAGCCGCAGTCTCTGCTGCCAGTAAGGCGACTTGCTCAACTTGGTTTCCGTATTCTAGCTACCCAGGGGACTCAAGCCATGCTCGAGAGGCACGGAATCAAGTCGGAGGCCGTTATCAAGCACTCTCAGGCTGGTGAAGACCAGGAATCTATTGTCGACATGATTACGGCCGGCAAGGTCGATGTCGTAGTAAATACACCCTCAGGAGCAGATGCCAGAATCGACGGCTATGAAATAAGAGCTGCGACAACTGCGGCCGATAAACCCATATTTACAACAGTCGCACAACTGAGCGCAGCCATCGGTTCTTTCGAGGTCGTTCGAGAGGGAAGGTTTAGTGTTAAGCCACTTCAAGAATATGCACTCGAACGAATTGAGCTGATCAGTGAATAATTTTGCAAGCACGCTTGAAAGCAAAATCGCAGAATATGGAAGCCTGTGCGTTGGTATAGATCCCAGCGAAACCGAACTCAACAACTGGGGGCTTGAGGATACGGCCCACGGCGCCAAAGATTACTCGCTTAGGTGCATAGACGCGGCGGACGGTCGAATTGGAATAATCAAACCTCAGGTCGCCTTTTTCGAGAGGTTCGGCTCTAGTGGGTTTATTGCCCTCGAGGAAGTCCTGCAGGCGGCAAGAGACCTTGACCTTTTCGTGATAGCCGACGCCAAGCGGTCCGACATAGGATCCACGATGCTCGGCTATTCGCAAGCCTGGTTCGGGGATGATTCGCCACTTCGCGTTAACGCTCTCACGGTTAGTCCATACCTTGGCCCAGACTCAACCGTTGAAATGCTCGAGCACGCAAGAGACGTTGCCGGCGGAATTTTTCTACTTGCCGCCACCTCTAACAAAGAAGCGGGTCAACTCCAGCGAGCGATTGTAGATGGTAAAACTGTCGCGGGCAGGGTGCTTGCTCAAGCTCAGGCAAACGGTTTGGGGGATTGCGGAGTAGTGATAGGGGCAACCCAAGATCTTGAACTATTTGGCCTAGGGGCAGTTGCCAAAACCGACGTCGGCGTGCCAATACTTGCACCGGGGTTCGGAGCACAAGGAGCTCAGCTCTCACAACTAAAGAAGCTATTCGGTGCAAGCGCTCATCGAGTTATACCAAATCTTTCTCGCGCACTCACCAGTGCCGGACCCAACGCTATGGCGGGCCTAATAGACAAAGCGAGGCTGGAACTGTGAGCCTGATTGTTCTTGCCGGCCCTGCCGGGGTCGGGAAAGGTACGCTGGTGAGTTGGCTGCTTGATAACGCCGAAGGTTATACGCTCTCAGTTTCAGCCACTACCCGATCACCCAGGCCCGGTGAAAAAGACGGAGTTCACTACCGCTTTGTTGAGAAGGCCAGGTTCGAACAACTAATTGCCGATAACCAACTATTGGAATGGGCAACGGTTCATGGCGATAACTATTACGGGACCTTGCTTGATGAACTAACTCGCGCTGATGCCGAGGGTCTCCATCTGCTTCTTGAAATCGACCTTCAGGGGGCTAGGCAGGTTATGGAAACACGACCAACTGCCATCACCATATTTATTCACCCCCCGAGTTTCGAAGTGCTTGAATCGAGGCTTCGCGAAAGAGCGACCGAGACAGAATCGCAAATACAAACTAGACTTAGGAATGCAAGAGCTGAGATCGCATCAGCCGAAGAATTTGATTATGAACTAATCAATGATGACTTGGCCCAGACGGGTAAAGACATACTGAAAATCGTTAGCGAGTCAGAGGGATAAACATGTTGAACGAAAACCTAGAGAACCTAAAGGGTATTGTCTACCCACCAATAGATTCAGTATTGGCCAGGGCGGACTCAAACTACGAGCTTGTAATATTCGCATCAAAGCGTGCGCGCCAGATAAACGAGTACTACAGCGCCCTCCACGAAGGCAGCCTGTTCAATTACGTTGGGCCGTTGGTCGACTCGAGCATTGATGACAAGCCACTGAGCATTGCCATGAAGGAAATCCACTTGGGCAAGCTCGAGAAGACTCCAAATAAGTAGGTAGTAATTGCGTATTCTGCTTGGCATCACCGGCGGAATCGCCGCGTATAAGGCAGCGAATCTGATTCGTGCGTTTAGCGAGCAGGGCCACAGCGTTCAGGCACTTCCGACCCAAAACGCTTTGCGTTTTATAGGCAAGGCGACTCTTGAGGCCCTTTCTGGAGCGGCAATCGACAATGACATGTACCAAGATGTTCACGAGGTCAGGCACGTCGAGCTTGGCGCCAATGCAGATCTAATAGTCGTTGCTCCAGCAACAGCCAACTTCCTTGCAAAACTAGCAAACGGCATCGCAGACGACCTGCTGATGAATGCGATTCTCGCCTCTACTTCAGAAATCTATGTTTGCCCAGCTATGCATACTGAGATGTGGCAAAATCCGGCCACTCAGGCAAACGTTGCGACCCTCAGATCCCGTGGCATAAAGGTTATGGAACCAGCATCCGGTCGCCTAACTGGCACTGACACTGGCCCCGGAAGACTGCCTGAAACCGAAGAAATTGTCAGTTTCGTGATGGGCAAAAAACCGCTTAGCGGCATGACCGTCACCGTGACTGCCGGAGGAACAAGAGAGCCAATTGACCAAGTTCGCTACATCGGAAACTCATCCTCTGGGCGAATGGGCATTGCAATAGCGACTGCCTATCGAGACGCTGGGGCCTCGGTTCGATTAGTCGCCTGCAACATTGAGCTTCCGATGCCAGCGGGCATAGAAGTAATAAGGGCATCGAGTGTTGCCGATTTAGAACAGACCATGGATAAACCCTGTGACATCATGGTCATGGCAGCTGCCGTTTCAGATTTTCGGATTGACAAGCCATTCGAGGGTAAGTTGCCGCGTGGTGAGGCAAGAACCATGAGTCTCATCCCCACAAAGGACCTAATTGCGGATTTTGCGGCCAACAACCCGGCAACATTCTGTGTAGCTTTTGCGCTCACCGAAGATGGCGCTGATGTCGAAGCCATTTCGAAATTGAAACTAGTGAACAAGAACGTATCCGCGGTTGCAGGAAACAACATCAGTTCATTGGGATCCGAAATAAGCGAAATCACGCTCGTCACAAAACAGGCGATGTTAAAGGAGTCCGGCACCAAGATTGAGCTAGGCAGATGGCTGGTGAAAGCTATTTCTGAGATCATGTCCAAGGCCTAAGTAGAATTACAGAATGACGCTACGCACATTTACTTCAGAGTCCGTTACCGAAGGACACCCAGACAAGATCTGCGATCAGATTTCTGACACCATCTTGGACGCACTACTCGAACAAGACCCGGACGCCAGGGTTGCCGTTGAGACATTGGTCACAACCGGCCTCGTTCAGGTTGCCGGCGAGGTTACAACTAGCGGATACGTCGAAATTCCGCACTTGGTGAGGCAAAAACTTCTTGAGATTGGCTACAACTCATCTGCCATTGGGTTCGATGGCGCTTCCTGCGGTGTATCAGTATCAATTGGTGCCCAATCACCGGACATCGCGCAAGGTGTAAACACATCCCTAGAATCCCGTTCCGGCAATGACTTTGACGAAATCGGCGCAGGAGACCAAGGAATGATGTTCGGGTATGCCTCGAACGAAACAGCCAACTTCATGCCTGCGCCCATAAACATTGCCCATCGACTAACGGAGCGATTGTCACTTGTGCGCAGAGAGCTTGAAACTTCCATGCTTCGCCCCGACGGCAAAGCGCAGGTTTCGATTAGCTACGAAGGCAACAAGCCGGTAGCAGTGAAGACCGTCGTGCTTTCGACCCAGCATCACCCAGATGTTCAGCAAGATGACCTAGCGAATCTAGTATTAGATCGAGTAATTCGCCCAGTTCTTTTGGACTCTGGCCTCGACACTAGCGACACAAACTTCATCATCAACCCAACCGGCAGATTTGTTATTGGTGGTCCGCAAGCAGACGCCGGCCTTACCGGTAGAAAGATCATCGTAGACACCTATGGCGGCAGCGCAAGACACGGTGGTGGTGCTTTCAGTGGTAAAGACCCTTCAAAGGTAGATCGCTCTGCAGCATACGCAATGAGGTGGGTTGCTAAGAATTTGGTCGCCGCAGGCTTGGCGGACCGTGCTGAAATCCAGGTGGCGTACGCAATTGGCGTATCGACTCCCGTTGCTATTCACGTGGAAACCTTCGGCACTGAACACGTTGAAGTAGAGGCAATAGAAAAGGCCATTCGACAGGTGTTCGACCTGAGACCAGCAGCGATAATCTCCGAGTTGAATCTGAAGCGCCCCATCTATGCCAAGACAGCTAGCTACGGACACTTTGGCCGTGAACTTCCTGACTTTACATGGGAGAACCTAGACCGAGTCCAAGCCCTTAAAGACGCAGCAGGAAGCTAGATGTCGCGCTTTGCTTCAGTATTGGCAAAGTCCCCACTTATTCAACTTGACCGGGCTTTCGACTACCTGATCCCAGAGGCCATGGGGAAACAGATTGCTATCGGGCAGGAGGTTATTTTTCCGCTTGGAAGATCAAAGAAGACTCAGGTTGGTTACGTATTTGGGCTGTCCGACACAAGTGAATATGCAACCGCCGCGATAACAAGTATCCAGGATGCTTCCGAGGTTCTCTCTAGGCAGCTTTTTGATTTCCTCAGGGCCGTTGCCGACCGTCAATGCGTGGCACTAGGCGAACTCTTGGCCCTTGCCATCCCAGACCATATGTCTACAGTCCAAAGACTCCCAGCGATTCAACCAAGAGCTCTAGAGGTAGACATCTTGGTTCCGAAGCTGGATTCTGCTCTTGGTTCTCGCGCCGCTGTGCTGACTTCAGCAAGACAACTAGAAGTGGCCGGGACCCTTGTGCCGGACTGGAGCCTTTTGCTAATCGCTAACGCCCTTGGCGTTCACTCCAAAGGCAAGTCTTCAATCATTGTTGTGCCAGAAAGATCGGATATTGACATTATTTCCGATCTTGCTCAAAGGCTTGGAATTGATGACCAGTTTGTGTTTCTAAAGCCGAGTCAGAAAAAATCTTCCCGCTATCAGCTCTTCCATCAAATCAAAGAATCTCAACAGCTAATCGTCGTAGGAACACGATCTGCAATATTTGCCCCGGTTACTAATCTCGGATTCATTGCGGTGCATGATGATTCCGATGACAGCCTAAGAGACCAAGGTTCCCCGTTTACAAACACCAGAGACCTAGCGCTAATTCGTGCAAAAGACGACGTTGGGCTTTTGTTCACCGCGCCATACCGCTCCGTAGAACTTCAAAGACTAATTTCAATCGGCTACCTATCGGATCATAAGGTTCTTGAGGCTCCGCTCCGAATCTCCTATTCCGAACCTGGGCTAAGGATGGATGAGTCAGGATTCAAAATTGTTCGTGAGAACTTAGAGCGGGGGCCAGTCCTTGTCTTACTTCCTCGCAAAGGCGATTCAGCCTCGGTCTACTGCGCAGGTTGCGGTGACAAGCTAACGTGCTCCTGCGGGGGCCACTTCTGGCAACCTGATTCAACAAACACAAAGTGCAGACTCTGCAACAAACATTTCGTCGCATGTAGTAGCTGTGGTTCTAGAAACCAAAAAAAAGGACGAACCGGCAGCAATAGGACCGTGGCAGAGCTGGGTAAAACATTTCCAAACACCGCAATTTCAGAGGCCACGGGTGAGAAGAAACCCACTGGTCTAAAGAGCAAGAATCAAATAGTTGTCGCTACTCCGGGCTCGGCGCCAAGAGTTCCCAAGGGATATTCAGCCGTCTTGATACTCGACAGTGATGTTTGGCTTAGCAGGCAAACGCTGAACGCCCAGCAAATTGCAATTAGAGACTGGATGGAGGCGCTTGAGCTTATGGCCCCGACTGGCAGAGCGGCCTTTGCAGGACTGCCCTCCGATCTTGGAAATGCTCTATCGCTTGGACAGTTGATACCAATGGCAAAGGCCGCGCTTGAAGAGGTTCGAGAGCTCGGACTGCCACCGGCGCTGCGGATCTGTTCACTTCAAGCACTCCCAGAAACTTTAGAACTTGCCGTGTCGGCAGCTAAATCAAGGGGCGCTGTAGTTCTTTGGTTAGACGAAAAAACGGGAAGCGCGCTTATAAAGTTTTCATATAATCAAGGTCCTGCGATAGCCAAGGAGCTTCGGGTTGTGGCGATTGGCGCCACTGCAAGAACTCAGGGTGGCACTAAGAGAAGGGGCTTGCGGGTTGTGATGGATGACCCACAGGCGCTGTAGGTTACCTAGTTATGAGACTCATTTTTGCCGGAACCCCCGAAGTGGCATCTCGCGCTCTCGAGCTGATTGCCGACAAGCATGAGGTCACATTGGTCTTGACCCGTCCAGACGCCCCAATTGGTCGCAAGCGAATTACGACTCCGTCTCCGGTAGCTAGCAAGGCAGAGCAGTTGGGCCTTAATGTGCATAAGACAAACAAAATTGATGAAGAGGCTCTGAATGCGATTCGTCAAAGCAACGCTGACAAAGCAGTCATTGTCGCGTACGGCGCAATGATTCCACAGGCGGCCCTATCGGCTCTTCCTTGGTGGAATTTACATTTCTCAGTCTTACCCGAATGGCGAGGGGCTACTCCGCTGCAGCATTCGATGATGCATGACACTGGCATTGGAATAAGTGTTTTCGAAATTGACTCAGGCCTGGACACTGGCCCACTCATATCCCAGCTGCCACTTTCGTTCCTTGAGAATGAAACTGCTGGAGAGGCGCTGATCAGATTTACCGAAGAAGGCAGCAACCTGCTGATCCGTTCACTAGAGGAGAATCCTCAGCCCATGATTCAAGAAGGCTCGTCATCGCTGGCACCAAAAATTACCCGCCTGGATGCAAAAATCAACTTCGAAGAAAATGCAGCCGACTTGATTAGATTTATTAGAGCAGCCAACCCGGAGCCAATGGCGTGGGCGATCCAAAATGGTGAGCCAATTAGGATCATTTTCGCATCGGCCACTACTTCCAGTCTCGACTCAGGCAAGTTGCGTGGAGTCGGCGAGATATACAAGAGCGACGACAACGAAATCATGGTGCAATGTGGTGACAAAAGCTCACTTAGGCTTGAACTTGTGCAACCTGCTGGAAAGCGTGAAACAGTAGCTACCGACTGGTGGAACGGCCTGAAGGGGACTGCGAAATTTGATTAACGCGCGCCAGATAGCTCTTGAGCTACTCAACAGAGTAAGAGCATCGGAGAGTTACATAAACCTGTTGCTCCCCAAGGAGTTAGCAAAACATGACATTTCCGATGCCGACAGAGGTTTGGTTCAGGAGCTCAGCTACGGAGTGCTTCGATGGCAGCTTCAGTACGACGCCATCATCGATCATTTGACTCCCGGCAAGACATTGTCACCGGGCCTGAGAGCGGCAATTCAACTTGGACTCCACCAGCTTTTCAGGATGCGAGTTCCAACTCATGCGGCTATAAACGAGACAGTTGATCTTGTTAAGCACTTTGAGGCCAGTGCGGCGGGACTTTCAAACGCAGTCCTCCGAAATGCCGAGCGGGCTGGACATGACAATCTTTTGGCGTTGCTTACCGAGGGCCAAGATGACCTTACGCGGCTGAGCATCGAGTACTCACATCCGAAGTGGATTATTTCGGGCATGAAGTCAGCCCTTGAATTAGACGGCAGACCGTCGGAACTAAGCGAGCTGCTAGCAGCTAACAATCTGACGCCAGTCGTAAACCTAATTGCGATTACAACGACTGCAGTAGCCGAACTAGAGGCGCTCGGGCTCGAGCGCGGAACGGCGTCTCCAAATGGCTTCCTGTGCATCGGAAACCCGCTTGAATATCTATCGATTCCAGGGGTAAGGGTTCAGGACCAAGGCTCCCAGCTTGTAGCACTGGCGATAAGCAAGGTTGCGGATAAAGCCGGGACCTGGCTGGACATGTGCTCTGGCCCTGGTGGAAAAGCAGCAGTTTTAGAGCATGCCGTATCAGGAACCGGAAATCTGGTTTGCTACGAACCCCATGTGAAGCGAGCGAAACTCGTGACCTCTGCCCTTAGAGACCCGGAGAGCACGCCGGTGCTTGTCAAAAGAGGGCAGGACGCACCGGAAAGTTCCTTCGCGGCCATATTGCTAGATGCCCCATGTGCTGGACTCGGGTCGCTTCGAAGGAAGCCCGAATCCAGATGGACTAAAACTCCCGAGCAATTGCCGTCACTCACTAAATTGCAGGCCGAGCTAATTGATGCCGCGGTCTTAGCACTTGAACCAGGTGGCATGCTCATGTATGCGACTTGTTCACCACTGGTAATAGAAACAAACGCACAAATAAGAGCCGCACTAGACCGCCACGCCAACATGTCGCTCGTGGACCTAGTGCCAGTGCTGCAAGAATTGTCCCCAGGGCTAGAGTTGAACACCACTAGGAAAACCGTTCAGTTATGGCCGCATAAAGATGGAACCGATGCCATGTTTATGGCACTTCTGAAAAAAGATGAGGGGAACTAAGAATGCACATAAATCCTTCAATACTCAGTGCGGACTTTGCGAACTTGGAGGCAGAGCTGCTCTCCATAGCCTCAGCTGACATGGCTCACGTAGATGTCATGGACAATCACTTCGTCCCGAATTTGACCTTGGGCACCGCGATTGTCGAAAGGCTTGCTCAAGTCTCCCCAATTCCTCTAGATGTTCACCTAATGATTGAAAACCCGGATAAGTGGGCGATTGACTACGCCCAGACCGGTGCGGCTTCAGTCACCTTCCACCTTGAGGCTGCAAGCGAGCCGATTAGCTTGGCGAGAAAACTCAGAGCAGCTGGCGTAAAAGCCGCAGTTGCCATCAAGCCTGCTACCAAGGTTTCAGAGATAGCTGAATTGATCCAAGAGGTAGACATGCTGTTAGTAATGACGGTCGAGCCCGGCTTCGGGGGGCAGCCAATTCTGGTTGAAACCTTGGAGAAGATTGCCCAGGCTAGAGACCTAATAAGACACTCTGGCGCATCGGTTGCACTGCAGGTTGACGGGGGAGTGACCGAGTCAAACATTGCTCAGCTAGCCTCCCTGGGGGCCGACTCATTCGTGGCAGGTTCTGCTATCTACAACCACCCAGATAGGGCGAATCAAATACTCCGGCTTCGAGCCTTAGCTTCAGCAGCTTCGAATCCCCAGTGATTCGCTGTAATCTAGGGGAATGAAATCCTTCGATAGCCTTTATGACGAGCTCGTGAGCACTGCTAGCATGCCCGACAACCACTCCGGAAGTAATGAGTTGTTGGCAAAGGGTGTTCATTCAATCGGCAAAAAACTCGTCGAGGAGGCAGCGGAATTATGGATGGCCGCAGAACACGAGTCAGACGAGCAGGTCGCTCTAGAGGCATCTCAACTGCTTTATTACATTCAACTGATTCTGATTGCTAGGAATGTCCCCTTATCGGCAGTCGAGCAGGTGCTCTGATGCTGCGAGTAGCCATACCGAATAAGGGCATACTTTCTGAATCAGCCGTAGCAATGCTAAAAGAGGCTGGATACCAGACAAGACGGGACACTCAAGAGCTTCACTTGGTCGATGAGGCAAACGACATAGAGTTTTTCTACTTGAGACCAAGAGACATAGCGACGTATGTAGGTTCGGGATCTCTAGACGTTGGCCTAACCGGGCTGGATCTGTTGATGGATTCGGAGTCCGAGGC
>CALGUV010000072.1 GCA_937920245.1 uncultured Microbacteriaceae bacterium | reverse complement strand
GCGTCGGTGTTCACCCACTTCTTCCGCGTGATGCTGCCACTTCTTCGCCCACCACTTGCTTCCCTTGGTGTATTGATGACCACCTGGATTTACAACGACTTCTTCTGGGCACTGGTTTTGATGTCCACGGACTCCAAGCGGCCGATAACCTCTGCTCTTGGAAGGCTCACCGGTGAGTTTGTAACCGACTACAACCTGCTTGCAGCAGGCGCAATGATTGCGGCGTTGCCGACGTTGATTGTGTTCTTTGTATTACGCAAGCAATTCATCTCGGGTCTAACCCTCGGTTCAACAAAGGGCTAGCGGGAAGCTAGCTGTTTCTAACCAAAACCTTGTCGTAACCACGAAGCACGAAGCTCTGTCTTCGAAGGGGCTTCTCTGCAAGCTCTAGGTTCCCAAAGCGCTTAATTAGTGCCGGCAATGAAACACTCATTTCAATTCGTGCCAATGGTGCCCCGATGCAAAAGTGGATGCCAGCGCCAAAACCGATGTGGGGGTTTGGGTGTCGCGAAAGATCTAGTTCATCTGGATTTTCAAACATTGCGGAATCCCTGTTTGCGCTGCCCAGCAAGGATGCAATTTTTTGCCCCTTCTTGATTGTCACCCCACCAATTTCAGTGTCTTCGGTGGCGGTGCGCTCAAAAAGATGCAGGGGCGCATCGAAGCGCAAAAACTCGTCGACTGCTGTTAGAGCCAAGCCATCTGGATCAGCGTTTAGCTTTGCCATTTGGGTCTTGTTCTCTAGAGCCGCAACCATTCCATTACCGAAGCCATTCACAGACGCCTCGTGGCCGGCGTTTAAAAGCAATACGCAGGTGGCGATGAGTTCGTGGGTATTTAGTTTTTCTCCCTCTTCACGAACCGCTGCAAGCTCGCTCACGAGGTCTGTCCCGGGGTTTGTCTGTCTTTCAAGCATAAGTTCATGGACATAGGCTGCAAACTCGTCGGAGGCCAGCTGAGCGGCTTCCTGGTCGGCAATGGAGGGACTAACCTCATACATCTTTACAATCGCCTGTGACCAGGGCCTTAACAGGTGCTCGTCTTTTTCTGGGAAGCCCAAAAGGTGGGCAATAACTTTGACCGGTAGTGGCTCAGCGAAATCAGCAATTAGGTCAAAGTGACCCTGGGCTTCATGCTTCTTGGCTGCCTCGTCAAGAAGGCTTGCTGTTATTCGTTCGATCTCTGGCCTAAGGCTTTCAATCTTCTTCGGGTTGAACGCTTTCATCACAAGCGAGCGAAGTCTGGTGTGCTTCGGCGGTTCGGAATCAAGAATCGAATCGGAATGCAGCCAGTTGAAACTCTCCCACTTGCTCTCGGGGGTTCTTGGATCGAAGATTCTGCCCAGCGTTCTATTTCGGAGAACCGCGCTGGCATCTTTAAAACCTGCGGCTAAGAACATGCCGGTTTCTTCATGCCAAAACGGTGCTCCTACTTCCCTAAGTTTTTTGAGAGCTGGGTAGGGATCATCTATAAAGGCGCTGTCGTTGAAATCAATCATTCGGCTCAAGCTTTATCTGGTCGACGCTGAGGCGCTCAGCCTCGAACTTGTTGATTTTGTCATCGCTTGGGTAACCAATGGCGATGCCGCAAAGTAACTTGTAGTGCTTTGGAACCTTGAATTCTTTTCTAACCGGTTCAGCCCAGAGCGCGCTTGCTCCTTGGGCACAAGTGCCAAGACCGTGCGCATGAGCCGACAGCATTAGGTTCTGCATGAATAGCCCAGCATCGGACACCGAGTACTCACCAAGGCCCGAGTGGGTGAAAATAAATAACGATACGGGAGCACCAAAGAACTCATAGTTTCGGCCCCATTGTTCCTGACGCTTCTTACTGTCCTCACGCTTGATGCCTATAAAGCCATATAGGTCAGCCCCAACCTTTTGCTGCCTAGGTTTTAGGTCTTTGGGGTATGGACGAAAAACCTTGTAGTCAGATTTAGGCAGTCCATAGCGAGTAATAAAAAGCTTTAGCTTTCCAGCGATCCCTGGCTTTAGAGCTGCGGAGGCAGCCTGCCAACGGTTTAGAAATTCTTTTGAAATCCGGTCTCGACGTTCACCGGATGCAATGCCGACCATAAAGGGCCTGGTGTTTGACCAAGAGGGTGCTGTCATGCCGTCGGTAAGCAACAGGTCTATGAGTTCTTGGGGGACTGCTTTCTCAAGAAAATCTCGAGTGGTTCTTCTGCCTGCAACAAATTGTTGCCAGTCTGCTGGGTCGATGTTTTTGTGCACTCAATTACATTAGCTGTAGTTGGCGAAGAAGCTGGGCGCTAGGGCACCAACAAGTAACATGACCGGCATCAATGACACCAGAACAATTATCTGAATCAGATCCCAATCTATTTTCTTCTTGATCATTCACTGCTCCTTTGAAATGCGACGTTGAAAATTATGGAGGAAAAGAAACGGCGCCAGGAATGCTCCTGGCGCCGTTTCTCTAGATGTTGCTAACTACTTTGGAACTTAGTCTTTGTACTCGGACTTCGCGAACTCAGCGTCGTCAGCAGCGCTCTTGATACGAGCGATGGTGAAGATCATTAGGCCGAAGAGGCACTTAGCAAGGATGTCCGCGATGGTGTAACCGGCTTCGCGAAGAACGAATGATGTCTCGTCGAATCCGGTTGCGTTCATGCTAGCGATGAACGCGATTGGGTAAACACCCCAGGTTGCAAGAAGAAGGAGACGTAGTTCCTTGATCTTCTTTACAACTCCGGCTGGCTGACGGTCAAGGCTCTTGCCTAGCTCGACGAACAGTACGTAAAGGATGTAAAGGAATGGGATGGTTGAAAGTAGGCCCCATAGTGATGCATCGCCGTCGTAGAACACGTTTAGCTGTGCATCTCCTGGGTAGCCAAGGCCGATCATTAGCGCGGCTGCAGGAACAAGCCTTACCAACATCTTGGTCTGGACAGCGCGAGCCAAAGCCAATACGGCAACGGTCTCAACCAGTAGAAGTGGAACTGTTAGGAACCAGTCGACGTAGCGGTAGCCGACGTTGTAGACGACTCCCTCAACTGCTTCTGGACCAAATGTCTCATTGAAGCTGTCGAACATTCTGAAGTAGTGGTAAGCAGCAATTGCTGTAACTGTTCCCGAGACCATTACGGCCATGCGGTAACGAGGCAATACGCGCTCACGTGCTACGAACAAGAAGATGGTGGTGAACAACATGCTCGCGATACCCAGCGAAAACAGGTTGTAAAGGAGGTTATATCCTTCATAGCTCATTAGTTTTTCCCTTTCGATTTTCTTTTAGTAGAAAGCCCGCAACGTAGAAAATTTCGGCAGACTTGAATTATCAACTCTGCCGAAATAGCCCTTCGATGCGCACTTCACAACATCATTACAACAGATAGTTGTCTGTGAAGCTCCTGAAAATTATAACGTTTAGGTAACGGAGATTTTGCTTCAATGTTGCCTAGTACCCGAGCTGCAAGGTGCCGCCTTGAAGCTCCTCGGGAAAGCCCGTGAAGAAGAACTCAACAACCATTGGCCCCCTGGGTAAAAATGTGACTTCCTGGCGCATGCCCTCAATAATTTTCCCGTCCTCCGACCTCAATAGCAGTCTTAGCTCACGTGTCCCCTCGAGCCGACCGCGGTTCACAAACCTCAACTGGATACTGGTTCCCCACTCACTAACCACTACCAGGTAGGGCTCTGGAGTGGTTACTAGCTCTAAGCCGGCGAGCTTGTCTATGGGGACGCAATCGTCTAGGTAGCAATAATCAATTTGATTTGGATCAAGTTGTGTGATTTGAACTCTGGGGGCAGCCTGAAGAATCCAGTAGCCGACAAGCGCGACAACCATAGCAAGGGAAATTACAACACTGAGGACGATCGACCATCGCTGGCCGGTGGTTGTTATCAGCCACGGTCTCTTCATTGTTTTTGCGCTTTCTAAAAAAAACAATCTAATGCCTTCAAGCCCTCAGATAGCCTTGAGCACTGGAGATGAAATGAAAATTAGCAAACAGGTTCAAGAAGCGCTGGAAACCAACAGGCCCGTGGTCGCACTAGAGTCCACGATTATTTCCCACGGTCTTCCATATCCTAGAAACATCGCTGCTGCTAAAGAGTTCGAGCAGCAATTGATTGATGCCGGAGTTGTTCCGGCAACGATCGGCATTATCAATGGCGTTCCAACAATTGGCCTTAGTCAAGATGAGTTGGAACAAATAGCCGGTGAGGGAACTGCTAAGTCTTCGGTCCGAGATTTACCGATCATCGCTGCAAAAGGCATCAACGGGGCAACTACGGTTGCCGCCACCGCCTTCCTGGCCGCCAAGGCGGGTATCCGAGTCTTTGCAACCGGGGGCCTCGGCGGTGTTCACCAGGGGGCCAATGAGACCTTTGACGAATCGGCTGACCTGACTACCCTTGCCACTTGTCCGGTGGTAGTTGTAAGCGCGGGAGTGAAATCTGTGCTGGATATTTCAGCGACCCTTGAAAGGCTTGAAACTTTGAGTATCCCGGTCGTTGGATACAAAACAAGCAACTTCCCAAGCTTCTGGCTACCGACGAGCGATTACACCCTGGACTGGAGCGTGGACTCAGCCGATGAGGTGGCAACGATTGTTTTTGAACAGCAGAAGCTTGGCTCCCAAGCGGCACTGCTGATTGCAAATCCGGTTCCAGATGATCAAGCCTGGAATAAGACTGACCACGACATGGTCCTGGAAAAAGCGTTCGCAGCCGCAAAGAAGGCTGGCGTAAGAGGAAAAAACGTCACTCCTTTCTTGCTTGATTTCATAGTTGGGGCTTCCAATCAAGCATCACTTGAAGTTAACCTGTCACTGGTTAGGAATAACATTTTGGTAGCCGGGGAGATATCCAAGGCCATAGCACGCGGAGGCGCCTATTAAAGCTCTAGTTGTTGGCGACATAATCGAAGATATCGTTGTGATGCCGATTGGCCAAGTTCAATCGAACACCGACAACGAATCAAAACTAGTTGCGACCTCGGGAGGTTCGGCCGCGAACTTTGCGGTCTGGCTCGCGACCTTGCAAATTGAGACGCACTTGTTCGCTCGGGTCGGTAAGGGAGACGGCAAAAAGTTCGCCGCCGAGTTCAAAACAAAAAATGTCATTGCGCATTTGCAGGAAGATCAAGTTCTTTCCACCGGCCGAATAGTAGTTCTGATAGATGGCGATAATCGCACCTTTTTCACTGACAGGGGAGCAAACCAGAACCTAGAAGTTGGCGTCATGCCTCTGGAAGCATTCGGGGACTTTTTATACATTTCGGGCTACACAGTGCTATCTATCGGAACTGAGGGAACTCAGAAACTCATGGCAATGGCAAAAGCTCACGGCATGATTACCGTCTGTGATCCTGGAAGCGCCAGCTTCATCAAAGACTACGGAGCCAAATACTTTCTGGAGGCCATCGAGGGAGCGGACGCAATTTTCCCAAATCTTGAAGAAGCGCAAGCCCTGACCGGAGAGGAGTCACCAACCCGCGTCGCGGACTTGCTCCACGAGAAGTTTCCACTCGTAGTCGTGACGCTTGGTAAAGACGGCGCCTATGTCAGAAACCCAACAACCGCTGAGCTGGTGCCTGGAGTAAAGGCGAAGGTTATTGATCCAACCGGAGCCGGAGACGCATTTGCCGCCATGTTCATGCGGACTATCTTGGACGGCGACGTGAAGGCAGCAGAGGCGGCCAGAGTAGCCTGCGCGTTCGCAGCTGAAGCGATGGAAGTAATCGGCGGTCAGCCAGACTCAGCTGAATCTAGCTAGAGACCTATTTGCTAGTGCCCCTTGGGGTGCCAGACAGTTTTAGTTTCCATCAGATCAAGAATGTGCTGAAGCGAGCCCTTTGCCCCAGTTCTTGAATAGCTACCTTTTCGAATTACACGCTTTAGGTTTTCAGCAGCAAGCATCTCAAGCTCCGCAGCGTTCGAGGTTCCCTCTAGGTCAATGGCGTTGACATCCAGATGAGAGGCAAGCCAGCTTCCGAGTTCACTGGCGTTACCGGTGAGAATGTTGACCACTCCGCCTGGAAGGTCTGAGGTTTCTAATACTTCGGCAAGTGTCACGGCGGAGAGCGGCAAGGTCTCTGATGTGATGGCAATAATCGAGTTACCAGACACTATCGCCGGGGCGATTGTGTTCACAAGTCCAACCAAAGAACTATCTTGCGGCGCAAATGCAGCGACGACTCCAGTTGGTTGATTGGTTGAAATATTAAAGAACGGCCCGGCAACCGGGTTCATGTTGCCCGCAACCGCATCGATTTTGTCGGTCCAGCCGGCGTGCCAAACCCAAGAGTCAATGGCACTATCTACTTCTTGGTTGGCTTGCTTTTCGCTTTTGCCAGTCAGCTCACGAATTTCAGCAACGAACTGCTCACGCCTGCCTTCAAGCATCTCTGCAATTCGGTAGAGAACCTGTCCGCGGTTATAAGGTGTTGCGCCAGCCCAACCGGATTGAGCGGAGCGAGCAACAACAACAGATTCGCGCACGTCTTTTCGAGACGCTTTAGCAACGTTGGCTAGAAACTCACCCTTGTGGTTGTTCACTTTGTAAATTCGACCCGATTCAGATCGAGGAAACTTGCCACCGATAAAGAGTTTGTAGGTTTTCTTTACTTCCAAGCGCATTAGTTTGATCCCTTCAAGTAGCTGAGCAATCCGTGACGGCCGCCCTCGCGGCCGTAGCCGGATTCTTTGAAGCCACCAAATGGGCTGGCTGGGTCGAACTGATTGAAAGTGTTTGCCCACACCACACCGGCGTTTAGTTGATCGGCCATCTTCAGAATCCTTGAACCCTTTTCAGTCCACACGCCAGCGCTTAGGCCGTACTGAGAGTTATTGGCTTTTGCTACCGCCTCAGCGGGTGTCCTAAAGGTCATGACAGACAATACCGGTCCAAAGATTTCTTCTCTGACGACGGTATTGGCAGGTGATACACCCGTGATGATCGTTGGCGCATACCAGAAACCATTTTTTGGAATTGCGCAGGAAGGAGCCCAGGCTTGGCCACCTTCTTTGACCCCTTGCTTTACCAAGCGGTCAATCTTCGTTAGCTGCTCCTTGGAGTTGATCGCACCGATGTCGGTGTTTTTGTCCATTGGGTCACCCAGACGAATGTTCTCCATGCGCGCTTTGAGCTTTTTGATAACTACGTCGTGGACTGACTCTTGAACTAACAATCTGGAACCTGCGCAGCAGACATGGCCCTGGTTAAAGAAGATGCCATTTACTATGCCTTCGACTGCTTGGTCTAGGGCAGCATCCTCAAAGACAATGTTGGCGGCCTTGCCGCCAAGTTCCAGAGTTGCCTTTTTATCGGTGCCGGCAATCTGCTTGGCGATAATTCTTCCGACGTCAGTGGAACCAGTGAAGGCAACCTTGTTTACGTCCGGGTGGCCCACCATCATGGCCCCGGTGTCGCCAAAGCCCGTGACTATATTTACAACACCATCTGGCAGCTCTGCCTGTTGGCAGATTTCTGCAAATAACAACGCTGTCAAGGGCGTTGTTTCGGCAGGCTTTAGGACCACGGTGTTACCTGCGGCAAGTGCAGGGGCAATTTTCCAAGCCAACATCATCAGCGGGAAGTTCCAAGGAACTATCTGGGAGACAACTCCGTGAGCCTTTGGGTTTGCACCTAGGCCTGCGTAATCAAGCTTGTCGGCCCAGCCCGCGTAGTAGAAGAACCAGGATGCTACTAGTGGGATATCAGCGTCGCGGGTTTCCTTGATCGGCTTGCCGTTATTGAGAGTCTCGGCAACCGCTAGTTCGCGGGAGCGTTCTTGGATGATCCTTGCGATTCGGTAGAGGTATTTTCCCCTGGTCGCCCCATCTAGCTTGCTCCAGGTTTTCTCATAAGCATTTCGCGCTGCCTTCACGGCCGAATCAACATCTTTTGCCGTGCCGTGAGAAATCTCCGCCAAGACCTGCTCGGTGGCTGGGTTGATGGTGCTGAAGGTGTTGGCAGGCTTGGTGAACTTACCGCCAATGAAGTGGCCATAGGAGGCTTGGAACTTCACCAAGTCTTTGGATTCTGGTGCTGGCGAGTAATCAAACATATTGGCTCCTAGTCCACGCTCACGTAGTCACGACCGGAGTAGTGACCGGTTGTTAGTTTTTGTCGCTGCATCAAGACATCGTTTAGCAAACTGGATGCACCAAATCGGAAGTATTTTGGGGTGAGCCATTCTTCGCCAGCAGTTTCTTTCACTACTACCAAGTACTTGATAGCGTCCTTGGCAGTTCTGATTCCACCGGCAGGCTTCACACCGATTTGGATTTTGGTCTGGTCATACCAGTCCTTTACCGCCTGCAGCATCAGCAGCGTGATTGGCAGCGTCGCGTTGATACTTACCTTGCCGGTGGAGGTCTTAATAAAGTCGGGGCTGGCAAGCATTGCAAGATAGCTGGCGCGCCTTATGTTGTCGTAGGTTTCTAGTTCGCCGGTTTCCAGAATCACCTTTAGGTGGGCGCGAGTTCCGTCTTTTCTAACGCAGGCTGCCTTCACAGCAAGAATCTGCTTATAAACCTCTAGGTAGTTGCCTGACAAAAAAGCTCCGCGATCGATAACCATGTCGATTTCATCGGCCCCGGCATTAACCGCATCCTTGGTGTCAGCGATTTTGACCGGCAAACTCGCGCGTCCAGAAGGGAATGCGGTTGCTACTGCGGCCACGTGAATCTTGTTTTTGCCAAGTGCTTCTTTGGCATGTTTGACCATGTCTCCGTAGACGCAGATGGCTGCTGGCTGAGGGGTGGTTAGATCGGTTGGGTCCGGAGTGATCGCCTTCAGGCAGAGGCTTCGGACTCGCTCTTTGGTGTCAGCGCCCTCGAGGGTTGTCAGATCCATCATCTTTATTGCCATGTCTAGAGCCCAAGCTTTAGAGGCGGTTTTGATAGATCTGGTTCCAAGGGATGCGGTGCGCGCTTCTAGTCCAACCTTGTCCACGCCCGGCAACGAGTGCAGCCAGCGACTAAGGCTCTGGTTGGTAATCCTTGAGCCGACAACGGCTTCGGGTTCAATAGTTGGCAAAATCACTCCTTGGTAACCAAACGAGCCTATCGGTTATACCTCGAAAGTGGCTCCAGTTAGTTCCTCGCTGAGTTCCCAGAGCTGCTTCATCAATGCTAGATCTCGAGACTGCTTGGTGCCCCGTATAAGCTTTGGTTCACCCCAGAGCTCTTGGGCCGGGCCAACAAACTCGCCGCCGAATAGATCATCTCGGAGGGCCGCCATTATTTGTGATCGGGCACCCTGGTTGGCATTTTGAGCAAAACGATCGAAGCGATTCGGGAAATTATCCTGCAGCCCGGTTATTGCCCAACCTGGGTGCGTGGCGATTGATACGACCTTGCTTCCGGACTGCTTGGTTCTTATATCAAGCTCTCTTGCGAACAATAGGCATGCCAGTTTGGTGTCCGAATATCGCTGCCAACGGTCGTAGCTTTTCTGATCCGAACCTGTTAATTGCTCAACGCTCATCGATTGCAGCTTGCCTCTTCTGTGAACAGTGCTGGAGAGTGAGATGACTCTTGGCGCATTTGCTTTTTCTAATTGCTTCCAAAGGGCCTTGGTCAAAACGAAGTGTCCCAGGTGATTGATTGCCATTTGAGACTCGATGCCATCCACCGACAAACTGAAGTCCGGCCCCATTACTCCGGCGTTATTCATAAGAACATCAATTGGGCCAGAGAATTTATTGGCGAACGAGCGAACCTCGTCGAAATTTGAAACATCTAAAACCTGGCTGGTTATCTTCGATTTGGGGAATTGTTTGGATAAATCTTCGCCTGCTTTTTCGAGCCGGTCTTTGCCACGGGCGGTCATCACGACATCGAACCCTCTGGCCGCAAGTTCCTTGGCGGCCTCGAGGCCTAGTCCGCTGCTTGCGCCCGTGATCAGTGCTGTTTTATTTTTGGCTGGCATTTAGATGCAAGCTGCCTCTCGATTGGTTGCGCTCGTCATTTTCGAGCTTTGATTATTATGCCTTGAAACTTCACCGCGGCAATAGGCTTGAGGCTCTGTCCAATTTAGAGGTGTTAGTTGACCAAGGGTTCATCGATTACCGTTCGTCTCGGCGTGGGGCAGATTATTACCTGGGGATCCTCTTTCTACTTACCCGCGATATTGGCCGTTCCAATTTCGGCTTCTCTTGGTATTTCGACCCAAGATTTCTTTTGGGCTTTCACCCTGTCGCTGCTGGTATCTGGCTTCCTAGGACCGCAGGTCGGCAGAGCGATTGATCGGCTGGGTGGCAGAGCTGTTTTGCCAATCGGAAGCGTGGCTTTTTTTGCGGGGCTGAGCCTGCTATCGATTAGCACCAATCAAGTCATGCTTATTTTGGCCTGGTTGCTAATCGGCATTGGCGGGTCAATGGGCAATTACGATTCGGCCTTCGCAACCGCGGTTTCTTTCTTTGGCAATAAATCAAATCGAGTAATAGCCGGCATCACGGTATTTGCCGGCTTTTCCTCGACAATCTCTTGGCCAATTACAAGCTATCTCGAGCAGGCAATTGGTTGGCAGCAGGCAGTATTTTTCTGGGCTCTCATGCACCTGGTCATCGCGCTACCTCTAAACCTCAGCATTCCAAGGACTGAACCGAAAGAGGTTCCAACAACCACCGGGCCGATTCGAAAAATAATAAAAAACCGATTCCGGTTGGATTTGCTGCTGGTGATTTTTGCCGTGATGTTCGCTCTTGAAGGCTTCATCGTTTCTTCGGTCAACACCACCCTTCCGTTTTTGCTCGGGGAACTGGGTGCTAGCTCTCAAGTAGCGCTGCTTGCTGCAACAATCCTGGGGCCATCCCAAGTGTTGGCAAGGGTGTTAATTTTGGTTCCTGGAAAAATCATGACCCCAATGCGGGTGGCCGGGTTGTCGATTGCTGCCCACCCAATCGGGGTTGTCTTGATATGGATCTTTGGGGTGAACGCCCTGATTCCGTTTGTGATTTTGCATGGCATTGGAGTTGGCTTGAACCCATTTATTAGGGGGTCTTTGCCACTTTTGTTTTTTGGGACCGAGGGTTTCGGTCAGCGCCAGGGCTACATCATGATGCTGAGCAAAATGGTGTCGGCTCTCTCGCCATCGCTGCTGACGCTTCTGGTGTTAGCAAACGTTCAATCGGCAATCGGTCTAACTTTCGCAATGGGGGTCTTGGCGATGGGATTGCTTGTCTGGCTTGGGGCGATTCACAGGGTCAGAAACAAGGCAGCGCTAGACGCTAGCGCTGCATCAAGTCTTGAGGGTTAGCACTCTCGACCCACTTGGCAAGGCCGCTCCAGTGGCCCCAGCCCTGATCTAGTGAAAAGTGTCCTGCCCCTGGAAAAATTAATGGCTCTAGATTGAGTGCGGGTCCGTAGATACCGACTCCCCTTGGAAGCCACTGGTCATCATCACTTGCTATCACGGTCAAACTTCTTGCCCATTTATGAGCGCTTATCGATAGCTCCGGATTATCCAAATCAAGTGGCGAGCCTTCTATGCCATCGGTATCAATAAGTTGGTTTGGGTCAGGGGGTGCTATTAGTAGCACTCGATCAAATGGTTCTGTGAATAGGTCATTCATGGCGGCCACTAGCCAATTGGTAGTTCCGAGTGAATGGCAAATGGCGATCTTTTCGCCGCCTTCAACCTCGTCCATCATGTTGGCTTCTTGGCGCAATAGCTCTTGCCATTTTGTGGTGTCGGGAGTGTCAGGGTCCGGGAACTGCGGGTACCAAACTTGATTCCCATTGTTTCTAAGCTCTGCTGCAGCAAGCCTGGCCCAGTGGCCAGGGGGCCGGATGTTGGTCCAGCCGTGGTGGATCAGAACTTTCTTCACAAATTTATCTTTCCATAAATCTGAAAGGGCACTTGATCCAATCGCCTAGTTTCCAGCCTTAAGCCGCAACGAGTTGGCAACCACCGAAACCGATGAGAATGCCATTGCTACGCCAGCAAGCATTGGGTTCAGCAGTCCTAGGGCCGCAACCGGAATCAGAACTATGTTGTAGCCAAAAGCCCAACCCAAATTCTGCAAAATGTTCCGGTAGGTTCGCTTTCCAAGCTTGAGAGCAAAAGCGATAGCACGGGGGTCATCATCCAAAATGGTGATGGCGCTTGCGGCCTGAGCCGCGTGAGCTCCGGAACCCATCGCGATTCCAACGTCAGCCTTGGCAAGTGCTGCCACGTCGTTTATGCCGTCACCAACCATTGCAACTGGTTCGTTGTAAGCCGAGAGCAATTCCAGTTTGCCCTCGGGGGATACATGTCCCTTGTAATCAGTAATACCGAGTTGCTCTGCAACCTCGCGGACTCGTGCCGGGTTGTCTCCGGAGACTAGATACGGGCTAAAGCCAGCTGCCTTTAGTTGATCCATTGCTTGCTTGGAGGTTGGCCTTGGCTTATCTGAAAGCTCTATGAGCCCTCGGGCAACATTGTCCCAGGCCACCACAACAAGAGTGTTTGGACCGGCATTTTCAAGCGCTTTATCTAGCTCGGCTTGGTTTTGATAGCTCCCAGGCTTTTCAACCGAGACCATCACCGAATTAACGTTTCCCGTGAGTCCGTTTCCAGCGACTTCAATGACGTCGGTCGCTACAAGATCGTGGGGGGTCTCCGCGATTGCTTTCGAGACAGGGTGCTTGCTGGTCACTGCGACCGCAGAAGCTTTTTCCAACATAGCCTCGGTGCTGATGCCCGACAAACCGGTTGCTTTGATGATGGCAAGTTTGCCGTCGGTTAGCGTGCCGGTCTTGTCCAAGAAGACATGCTTGGTCTTTGCAAGCAAGCGAAGTGAGTCCGGGGTTCTCACAACAACGGACTTTTTGGTTCCGATTCCGGTGGCAACCACCAGGCTCATCGGGACGGCAATCCCCAGGGCACATGGGCAGGCAATCACTATTACAGAGATTGCCGCCTTGATGGCAATGTCTTGTTCTCCGAGGAAGAACCAAATCAAGTAGGTGGCAATGGCGATGAGGATCACCAGTGGCACAAAGATCTTTGAAATCGAATCGGTTAGCGATGCAAGTTTGGACTTTTCTGCAGTTGCTTCGCGAACTAGATCTGCGATCTTGGCAAGTCTCGAAGAAGAGGAAACGGCCATTACTTCAACTCTTATTTCACCCTGCAAGTTAGTGGTTCCGGCCGTCACTAGCTCGCCGGTTTGCAAGTCCTGAGGGAGCGATTCGCCGGTGAGGGTGGAAGTGTCGATTGATGCGAATGCTGATAGGAGCTTTCCATCGGCTGGAATTGCTTCACCGGCTGAAACCAAGACAATCATTTGTTTGCGCAGTGAGCTGGTGGCGACATCCTCGCGCTTACCATCAATTTCAACGGTCGCTGTTTCAGGAATCGCGCTTAGCAGAGCGCGAACCGAGTCAGTAGCACTTTTTCTTGCTCTTACTTCTATGTAGCGGCCGAGTAATACAACCGACGGCACAACCGCTGCGGTTTCAAAATAGGTGTGCATCTGACCGGCAAGAATCAGATAAACGCTGTAGCCATAGGCGACGCTCGATCCAAGCGAAACAAGCGTGTCCATGGTGGCATCAAAGTGGCGGAGGTTCTTGATGGCCGCCGCGTGGAAAGGCCAAGCCACATAAAAGATCACAACGGTGGCAGCAGCCCAAACTATGTAATTGCTGTATTGAAATTGGAAACCAGGGACCATAGCTAAAAGCACCGCTACTAGAGACGCTGCTCCACCGGCAATAAGGCGAGGCTTCAGGGTTTTGAGTTCAGACTTGCCAGTTCCAACCCGATAGCCGGCACTTTCAACTGCGCCTGCAATCACCGAAGAATCCAGTGGGTTAATTAGTTGGAGGTGAGCCTTCTCGGTTGCGAAATCTACGTAAGCACTTACTCCATCTAGCTTGTTGAGATTCTTCTCAACCCTCCTGGCGCAGGCGGTGCAGGTCATACCCTCGATTTCAATATCGAGTAATTCAACGCCTACTAGGTTGGTATTAGGCATCTATTTTTGCGAATCCAACTGCCTGGTAACCGGCTTCTTCAACGGCTTCTGTGAACTGCTCATCACTAACATCGCTAGAGGAAACCACTGCGGTTCCGCTTGCGTGATCAACCTTTACGCTCTCAACGCCTTCAAGGGTTGCGATTTCATTGGTGACACTCATCTCGCAGTGCCCGCAGGTCATCCCAGTAATTGTTATTTCAGTTTTTGACATTGTCTCTCCTTATTTTGACGTGGTGTTTTAGATGCTCATGCGAATAGCTGCGCTATCTGACTCCAGCGTGCCTTGTTCAACGAATACCAAATCCAGGTGCCGCGGCGCTGTTTTTCAACCAAGTCAACTTCCGCGAGTTTCTTGAGGTGGTGGCTAATTGTTGGTTGGCTTAGCCCTAGCGGACCAGTTAGGTCGCAAACGCAGCTTTCCTGGAGATCTGCCTTGGCGATCATGGCCAATATTTGAAGTCTTGTTGGATCGGCGACGGCCTTTAGTAGAGAAGAGATGTCCTCGGCTTTGGCTCTAGCCATCGGCTCTGCCGTGCTGGCTGGCGCGCAATCCGCAAGTGTAAGTAAATTTTTATTCATCTTCTATTCACCTTATACATCGATACACGTCTATAAATTCCCGAACGTCTGCTATAAATAGATAACCATCTATAAACTACTTGCAACTCTAGTTCAGAAAGCACAACAAAACCATTACTAACAGCCAACGCACAACCATAAGTAAGTACCTGGCCGAGTTGCTAGGAACGTTTCTTATTGTCTTGACCGTGGCCGGTGCCGGCCACATGGTCTCTTCCTTGGGTGCTGACGAGACGGTTGGGTTGGCGGCGATCGCCGGAGCCGTCGGACTTGTCTTGTTTGTTGCCATCAGCATGTTTCAGTCCATTAGCGGCGCTCACTTCAATCCAGTGGTCACTATTGCCTTCGGCATCAGAAAACAGATTGATCTCAAGACTGGATTTATCTATGTTGTGATGCAGCTTCTGGGCGCGTTTTTGGGCGCAGTGGTCGCAAATCTTATGTTTGGTGCATATGCGGTAGCTGCAGGAACTGTTCAACGACTAACTACGCAGACTTTTGTTGGCGAGATTGTTGCCACCGCCGGCCTCTTGCTTATCGTGCTGATATTGGTGGATCAAGGAAAGCTTTCCTTGATTGCCCCCAGTATCGGAGCTTGGGTTGCCGCGGGCCACCTGTTTACTTCATCTACTTCCTTTGCAAACCCGGCTGTGACATTCGGTCGAGCCTTTACTGATGCTGTTACCGGTATCAACTTCGCATCGGTGCCCGGGTTTGTAATCGGGCAACTAATTGGTGCGGGAATCGCACTGACCTTGTTTTATTTTCTTTCAACCAAGAAGGAGCAACATGTCTGAGCCAATTTCATCGGTGATGTTTGTTTGTGTTCACAACGCCGGCCGCAGCCAGATGGCAGCCGGCTATCTGTCACATTTGGCAGGAGATCGCGTTGAAGTTAGGTCGTCCGGAACAATGCCGGCTGACAAGGTGAACCCAGCGGTTGTCGAGGCGATGCTTGAAGAGGGCATTGATATTTCCAGCAATACCCCAAAGGTTTTGACCGATGAAGACGTGAAGGCGAGTGACTACGTAATAACAATGGGTTGCGGCGATGCTTGCCCGTTCTATCCAGGAAAAATCTACCTAGATTGGGTACTAACGGACCCAGCCGGGCAGGGAGTGGATGCTGTTCGCCCAATACGCGACGAGATCCGCGGGCTCGTGGAGA